>NZ_JAKEUP010000009.1:0-178625 GCF_022397895.1 Vibrio sp. Isolate33 | reverse complement strand
AGATGAGTTTTCCCTGACGCTATAAGCGTCCTTAAGGGTTGTTCAAGACTAGAACGTTGATAGGCAGGGTGTGTAAGTGCTGYGAGGCATTGAGCTAACCTGTACTAATTGCCCGTGAGGCTTAACCATACAACACCCAAGGGGTTTTGTGGACTCAAAGASAGACCTTGAATGAGTTTGAAGAGWYACTTTTAAATACAGTTTTCCAGATTATTTTGCCTTCAGTTTTTAAAAAAAGCTGAAAGTRAAAGCAAAATTTGCTTGGCGACCATAGCATTGTGGACCCACCTGATTCCATGCCGAACTCAGAAGTGAAACACAATAGCGCCGATGGTAGTGTGGGGCTTCCCCATGTGAGAGTAGGACATCGCCAGGCTTTAAATTATGAACGACTTGTCAGCGACGACAAGTAGTCCACTGCGGAGTGGTAGTTCAGTTGGTTAGAATACCGGCCTGTCACGCCGGGGGTCGCGGGTTCGAGTCCCGTCCACTCCGCCACTTATTCAGCGACGACAAGTAGTCCACTGCGGAGTGGTAGTTCAGTTGGTTAGAATACCGGCCTGTCACGCCGGGGGTCGCGGGTTCGAGTCCCGTCCACTCCGCCACTTATTAGAAAAGCCCTGCTAGAAATAGCAGGGCTTTTTTACATTTGAGYCATTGTATATTCCCTTCAGTTGAAAGAGTTCTACTCGTGCGTGAGTCTGATGGAATACCAGACACTCCGCTACTTATTAGAAAGCCTAGTCTTACGACTAGGCTTTCGTCGTTTCTGGGTATAGATAATTTAATCTTCGACCAATTAGTTCCGGTTGTCAGAGTCCTCAGCCATAAAGCCACTTATTAAGAAGCGTCGCTAGAAAATAGCGGGGCTTTCATCATTTCTAGACTAGGATGAACTTGTCACTGAGTTCGGTTCTGGATGGGTACAGCTCACATCAAACCATTACTTACGAGGAACATTCCCTCAAATTTCCGAAGCTTGTTTGCACTTTAAGAATATACGATTACCTTTACTCTGATCGTTAGTGAAGATGCGAAAATCCAACTATTCTGTTACTTATTAGAAAAGCCACCCCTGTCAGAATGCTCGTAAGTTTTATATGCCTCCTATCTGCAAATGTCGTCGTAAGAGTATCGTAATACTTGGACTAACTATTAAGGCCATTCTGATATCGATTGAGGCTATTTAGTGTTATTTAGGAAGGGGAAGAAATGGTTGATTCAAGTTGTTTGATTGGAGTTTTGCTCGTTAGATGTGTTGGATGAAGTTTGTTTATCTGCTGTGGAGACGCATATAGGGATAGTAGTGAGTAGTCAGAGTGTGTTATTGAAGCTTTCAGAATGTTGAAGATAACCATCCACGCTCTCCAATCACTTAGTTGTGGGGTGAAAGCAGTTATTGCGTATATAGCTTTTAGGTAATTAAATTGAGTATTCGATCAATTGAACTTGTCTCCGATCTAGTCATTCCCGAGACCGATGAAGAGATGAGTATGGAGTCTCTCTAGGTTAGGCGATTATTCAAGCCTTAGCTAACGTTTGATAGTCTGTATCGGTTCAGAATATATATCGTGTTATTGATACAAAAACGCCTAGCGTTTGCTAGGCGTTGATTAATCTTAGGGAAACTATTCGCTATAGAATCTGTTTAAGTACTCTGTCTGCTTTGACGCGAGTGATCTTGCGAATTAGCTTCTGAACTTCCATCGGATAGCTGTCTACTTTATCTAACTGCTTATAAGTACAGATAAGCTGAGTGTGTTGAAGAATGTTGTCTACTTCAGCTTGGAACTTCTCAGTTAGGTGATGGTAGTGATCTTGGATAAAGATACCGTTCTCTAGATCCAGTTTCCATGCACGAGGGTTGAGGTTATTACCCGTTAGGAGCATATAACGCTTATCGACCCAGATACCCTTTAGATGGAAGCTATTGGAATCGTGTTGCCAAAGTCGAATCGATAGATTACGGCTAGCAATGTGAGCTTCATTGGCTTTAGCGAAACGGCGCAAGTTTAATTCGTATAGGTATGGTAAACCACCGATCGTTTTAAACTCTTCTTCTGGTGAGATAAAGAAATCGTTCGCTGTTTTATCACCGACAACAATACTGACCTTTACACCACGCTTAAGTGCTTTCTTCACTTCTTTAGCTAGGCTAGGTGGGAAGTTGAAGTAAGGTGTACAGATAAAGATCTCATCTTTAGCTTGAGCGACAAGTTGATTGATGCCTTGATTCAGACGGTTACGTCGTTTACCAATACCAACTAATGGCGTTACGGCTACTTGCTCTGATGAAACATCCTGACCATCGAATTGGTATTGAGATCGTGCTAGTGAAGCTCGGAACTGGCGAATCGCTGGTTTCAGTTCTTTGGTTACTGGCTTGTTCTTATCTGCCAAGTCGTAAACCGCACTGTCTGAGATCATTTGCTCGTGCACGTAGGTAAACATCGAGTCAGCAAGTGCTGCGTTGTTTAAAACATGGTAGCGATCAAAGCGATAACGGTCATGGTAATTCAGGTAGATATTGTTAAGGCTTGCACCGCTGTATATCACGCTGTCATCGACGATAAAGCCTTTTAGGTGCAATACGCCAAAGACTTCTTTACCGCGAACAGGGATGCCATAGACAGGAACAGAGTGCTGATATTTTTCAGCAAACTCTTTATACATTGCCGCGTTGCCTTCAGAGGACTCTGCGCCAATCAATCCACGTTGTGCTCTGTGCCAATCGACACATACACTAACATCTAGTTCTGGATTCTTTTGCTTTGCTTCATATAAGGCAGTTAGGATCTCACGGCCAGCCTCATCATCTTCAAGGTACAAAGCGACTAAACTAATACGAGTCGTTGCGCGAGAGATCTCATAAAGTAAGCGAGTTCGAAACTCTTGCGCTGATAGTAGTACTTCAAACTTGTCAGGATTCTGCGCTATGGTTGGCAACTGTATGAATGGATTCCTACTGGCAATCATATTGACTGTTTTACCTTAAAAATATGCAAAATTGCGAACCTTTAATTTTACCAAAGGGATAGACCCAAATACTAGATAATCGAGGCATTCTCTAACAATTTTGCTGATAATGCATAGGAATGAGATCTTTTCCGCTATTCGAATAGCGCTCGTATAAAACTCTCAAGCCATTGGGTAGCTGTTCTGGATCGATCTGTACGAAGTTATGTCGTGCGTAAAAGCTGGTGAGATGTGCGTAGGCAAAGCAGTAGTCGTTTTCTGTTAGCGTATGCTGAGCACAATAATCCATAAGCTGAGAGCCTAATTGCTTACCACGATGTTCTTTTGATATAGCCATTCCGGTAAGCAAGCGAGCATTTTCTATCGTCCGAAAACGCACGACACCGCAAAGCTCGTTATCCATGAGTAATGAGTAGATAAGCTCACTCTTATTGGCTTTCCCCGTTGGATAATGTTCCTTGTAGAAACGTTTTACTAGGGGAACTTTAACGGGGTCTAATTGGGTAATGATGACATTGTTCATTCAGTCACTGCGCCACTGGTTTATCTGCTGTAGAATGGTTGCAGTGTAAGTTAATTGAATATCGTCATGCAATTCCATCTCAATGCTAGTTTAAAAAACGCTCATACTTTTTCCATCGATCAGACATGTGATGCGTTGGTTGAAGTCACGACTATCGAAGAACTGATTACGGTTTATCAAGACCCTAAATGGTCAACTTTGCCTAAGCTAATACTGGGCAAGGGCAGTAATATGCTTTTTACTGAACACTTTGCAGGCTTGATTATTGTGAACCAGTTAGCTGGCATTACGCTAACCGAGACAGAGAGTCATCACCATCTACATGTTAATGGTGGTGAGGATTGGCCTAGCTTGGTTAAGTGGAGTGTCGATAAAGGGCTTGGCGGCTTAGAAAATCTAGCCATGATTCCAGGTTGTTCTGGCTCTGCACCTATTCAGAATATTGGTGCGTACGGCGTTGAGCTGCAAGACGTCTGTGAATACGTCGATATCCTATCTCTGGATACTTATACAGTTAAGCGATTAAGCAAAGAGGAGTGTCTCTTTGGTTACCGAGATTCCATTTTTAAACACGCGCTTTATGGCAAAGCGATTGTTGTCGCGATTGGTTTAACACTGCCGAAAGAGTGGAAGCCATGTAACCATTACGGCCCACTTAAAAGCCTGCCAGCAGAAACACTTTCCCCTAGTACGATATTCGATGAAGTATGTGCTATTCGTTCGAGCAAACTGCCAGACCCTTCGAAACAGGGCAATGCTGGAAGCTTTTTCAAAAACCCCGTGATCACTAAAGATCATTTTGATCGCCTGTCAGAGCTGTACCCAAACATCGTTGGTTACGAGAGTAACGACATGATCAAAGTTGCCGCAGGATGGCTGATTGATCAATGTCAGTTTAAAGGTGTAACTGAAGGCGGCGCTCAAGTTCACCCGAATCAAGCACTGGTTATCATCAATTATGATCAAGCTTCTGCTATCGACATCCTTAAGCTTGCCGATCGAGTTCGTCAATCTGTCCTGAACAAGTTCGATATTCAGCTGGAACACGAAGTCCGCTTTATGGGTAGAGATAGCGAGACAAACCTAGATAGAGCTTTGGAGGCATTAGTATGAGGGAACACAGTACTAAACTAGTACTACTCAAATGTCTCTCCGATGGCGAGTTTCATTCCGGAGAAGACCTAGGCGAGATGATAGGCGTATCACGAGCGGCTATCAGTAAGCACATTAAAGGGATTCAAGAGTGGGGCTTGGATATATATCGAGTGCAAGGCAAAGGCTACAAGCTAGCTAACCAGCTGGACATGCTTGACCAAGAGAAATTGTCAGCTCCGAGCCTTGACGCTTCGCTTGAGCTGATCCCAATCATTGATTCTACAAACCAGCACTTGTTAGAGCGTACGAACACTCTTGAGTCTGGTTCGGTTTGTATTGCTGAGTATCAAGCTGCTGGCCGCGGGCGTCGTGGAAGAGAGTGGGTATCGCCATTTGGTGCAAACCTTTACCTTTCAATGTACTGGAGGCTTGACGCCGGTATGGCTGCTGCAATGGGGCTAAGCCTTGTGGTTGGCGTAGCCGTTGTAGAGGCTTTGGAAGAGATGGGCGTTGAAGGCATCAAGCTTAAGTGGCCGAATGACCTATACCACAATGACAAGAAGCTCGCGGGTATCTTGGTAGAGCTCTCTGGGCAGTCGGGTGGCGCAGCTCATATTATTATTGGTTTAGGGTTGAACCTATCGATGGATCCAACGACATCAGGTATTGGTCAACCGTGGACTTCACTTAAAGAAGTGTGTGACGGGAAGGTGCCTGATCGTAACCAATTAGCACAGGCTCTGATCAATGCTTGGGATAAGTCTCTTGTGGATTATGAACTGAAAGGAATGTCCAATTTTGTAGAACGTTGGAATCGCTTAGATAATTTCTTAGGCCGCAATGTTAGGTTGATTATTGGACCTAGAGAAATTGAAGGTGTTGTTCAAGGCATCGATGAACAAGGTGCCGTGTTACTCAAAACCGAGAATGGCATCGAGAGTTATATTGGTGGCGAAATATCGCTAAGAAAAGGGGATTAAGGCGTTACTATTTTCTAAGTAACACTTCTTCAACCATATGATCTGCGCCTTTTCGCAAAATCAGATGTGCTCTTTCTCTTGTTGGAAGGATATTTTGTTCAAGGTTCAAGCCATTGATTGAACTCCAGATACCTTCCGCTTTTTCCAGTGCAGCTTGGTTCGATAGCTTAGTGTAATGACTAAAGTACGAACCGGGCTTGGTAAACGCCCCGTCGCGAAACTTCATAAAACGATTGATGTACCACTCTTTGATCTGCTGGCTGTCAGCATCCACATAGAGTGAGAAATCAAGGAAGTCTGAAATAAACACACGATGCGGTTCGTGTGGGTAGTTCATGCCACTCTGTAAGACATTAAGCCCTTCAATAATAAGCACATCGGGTAGGTCGACACACTTAACATCATCAGTAATGTTGTAAGTTAGGTGCGAGTATACCGGTGCGGTGACATTTCTTTTGCACGCTTTAACATCCGAGACAAAGTTCACTAGACGCTTGATGTCGTATGACTCAGGGAAGCCTTTCTTACTCATCAACCCTTTCTCTTCCAACACTTCATTTGGGTATAAGAAACCGTCTGTTGTGACTAACTCAACTTTTGGGTGGTTCTCCCAACGAGAGAGTAGGGCTTTAAGCAGTCGCGCAGTTGTACTTTTACCAACGGCAACACTACCTGCAATACCGATGATAAAAGGTGGCGCTTTCTCTTTCTTATCTAGGAACTCATGAAGTACCGAGTTTCTGTTTTGTCTGGCTGCCACATAAAGATTCAACAGGCGAGAAAGTGGTAGATAGATCTCCACAGCCTCTTCCATTGTGAGTTTTTCATTGATGCCTTGAAGCTCTTTTAAGTCGCTTTCAGAAAGTGTCATCGGAACTAAATTCCTTAGCTCAGACCAGCGTTCGCGGTCAAATGACATAAATGGGCTCATACAAAACTCTATAGTGGATAACAAAACAAGTGCATGGAAAATACATCAAGCGATAGATAAATAAAATATCTTCCTGTGCTAGATGCGGGTTAAAGATGGAAACCTTGAGCTAAATTGCCGTATGTAGGAGTTTGGTAATAGAATTTTGCACTTTTTTTCAATTTACTATTGCAAGGTGGAAAATCATTCAATAAAATGCGCCCCACTTGTGCCGACTTAGCTCAGTAGGTAGAGCAACTGACTTGTAATCAGTAGGTCACCAGTTCGATTCCGGTAGTCGGCACCACTTTCTCCCTTCCTTTAAGGCAAGCGAGAGAAAGCTCAAAATTTGGAGAGGTTCCCGAGTGGCCAAAGGGAGCAGACTGTAAATCTGTTGGCACTGCCTTCGATGGTTCGAATCCGTCCCTCTCCACCATATTCTAAAGGTTAAATAGCTCAAACAGAGTTACGTGTTGCGTGCATCGTATAATGGCTATTACCTCAGCCTTCCAAGCTGATGATGCGGGTTCGATTCCCGCTGCACGCTCCAACTCATTTTGTGTGCTGATATAGCTCAGTCGGTAGAGCGCACCCTTGGTAAGGGTGAGGTCCCCAGTTCGACTCTGGGTATTAGCACCAGTCTAAAGCTTCTTCTCCTTTAATAAAGAAAACCATTTTTTTGGTTGCGTGGTCTTATTTTAAGCCACCTAATCCGTACCTAGAGGGACACCCCATGTCTAAAGAAAAATTTGAACGTACGAAACCGCACGTAAACGTTGGTACTATCGGCCACGTTGACCACGGTAAAACAACTCTAACAGACTCCAGCACGTCACTACGCACACGTAGACTGTCCAGGACACGCGGATTATGTTAAAAACATGATCACTGGTGCTGCACAAATGGACGGCGGTATCCTAGTTGTTGCTGCGACTGACGGCCCTATGCCTCAAACTCGTGAGCACATCCTACTTGGTCGTCAAGTTGGTATCCCTTACATCATCGTATTCATGAACAAATGTGACATGGTTGATGACGAAGARCTACTTGAGCTAGTAGAAATGGAAGTTCGTGAACTTCTTTCTGAGTACGACTTCCCAGGTGATGACCTACCAGTTATCCARGGTTCTGCACTTGGCGCACTAAACGGCGAGAAGCAGTGGGAAGACAAGATCGTTGAGCTTGCAGAAGCACTAGATTCTTACATCCCTGAGCCAGAGCGTGCAGTAGACCAACCGTTCCTACTACCAATTGAAGAYGTATTCTCAATTCAAGGTCGTGGTACTGTTGTAACTGGTCGTATCGAGCGYGGTATCCTACGTGTAGGTGACGAAGTAGAAATCGTTGGTATCAAAGAGACTACTCTTACTACTTGTACTGGTGTTGAAATGTTCCGTAAACTGCTTGACGAAGGTCGTGCAGGTGAGAACGTTGGTGCACTTCTACGTGGTACTAAGCGTGATGACGTTGAACGTGGTCAAGTACTTTCTGCGAAAGGTTCTATCAACCCACACACTAAGTTTGAGTCTGAAGTATACGTACTTTCTAAAGACGAAGGCGGCCGTCACACTCCTTTCTTCAAAGGTTACCGTCCACAGTTCTACTTCCGTACAACTGACGTAACAGGCGACATCACTCTACCNCTTGTACTGGTGTTGAAATGTTCCGTAAACTGCTTGACGAAGGTCGTGCAGGTGAGAACGTTGGTGCACTTCTACGTGGTACTAAGCGTGATGACGTTGAACGTGGTCAAGTACTTTCTGCGAAAGGTTCTATCAACCCACACACTAAGTTTGAGTCTGAAGTATACGTACTTTCTAAAGACGAAGGCGGCCGTCACACTCCTTTCTTCAAAGGTTACCGTCCACAGTTCTACTTCCGTACAACTGACGTAACAGGCGACATCACTCTACCTGAAGGCGTAGAAATGGTAATGCCAGGTGACAACGTTCAAATGACTGTTGAGCTAATCGCTCCAATCGCAATGGACGAAGGTCTACGTTTCGCAATCCGCGAAGGTGGCCGTACAGTTGGTGCTGGTGTTGTAGCTAAAATCTTTGCATAAGATTTGACGAACCACTAGTAAAAAGGGCATCATTTGATGCCCTTTTTCTGCGCTGAAAAAAGAGTTGAGCGATTTGACATCAATTTCAGCTCTTAGCAAAGAATTAAACGGTCTTTTTGACTAAAATGACTGTTAGATGTGTTGTTTTGCAACGCAAAGGAATGTGCCCTGCAACAGCGGGGTTATTGTCGTCTATATTTAAGACTTATCACAGGTTGGTTTTATGAAAGCAAACGCTGAAACTCCTGATAGCTCAAGTGCAGCAGATACAATGAAGTGGATTGTCGCTTTTGTTCTGTTGGCTGCTGCTGTTGTGGGTAATTACCTGTATGGTGAATTGTCTGTTGTAATTCGCGCTGCAGGTGTAGTTGTGCTGATTGCTGCCGCACTAGGCGTTGCAGCAACAACAACTAAAGGTAAAGCTGCGATCGATTTTGCAAAAGAATCTCGTATGGAGATTCGTAAAGTTGTTTGGCCTACTCGCCAAGAAACTATGCAAACTACATTGATCGTTTTAGCTGTATGTATTGTTATGTCTCTAGTGCTTTGGGGAATTGACGGCATTATGGTCCGTCTAGTTTCTCTAGCAACTGGGGTGTAGAGGGTTCTGATTCATGAGTGAAGCTCCAAAAAAACGTTGGTATGTAGTTCAAGCCTTTTCTGGCTTTGAAGGTCGTGTTGCACAGTCGCTACGCGAGCATATTAAAATGCACAACATGGAAGAACTATTTGGCGATGTGCTAGTACCTACTGAAGAAGTAGTGGAAATGCGTGCAGGCCAACGTCGTAAAAGTGAACGTAAATTCTTCCCTGGCTACGTATTAGTTCAAATGATCATGAATGATGAATCATGGCACTTAGTACGCAGCATTCCGCGTGTTATGGGCTTCATTGGTGGTACCTCTGATCGTCCTGCACCAATCACTGATAAAGAAGCTGATGCTATCTTGAACCGTCTAGAGAAAGCGAGCGAGTCTCCACGTCCTAAGACAATGTTCGAAGCGGGTGAAGTGGTTCGTGTGAACGATGGTCCATTTGCTGACTTCAACGGTACTGTTGAAGAAGTAGATTACGAGAAAAGCCGCATTAAGGTATCTGTATCGATCTTTGGTCGTGCAACACCGGTTGAGCTTGAATTTGGTCAGGTTGAAAAACTGGACTAATACTCTTACCTTTTGAGCAAGTTGTGGATAAATAGTTCATAAGCTGTTCAAAATTAAAGAGTATAAAAAATCACCTTTTTAGGGTTGTTAAAGGCGCGAATTATGATTATAATTTCGCGCCTTTTTGCTTCTGAGGAAGTAAAAAAGAGTTAATTGAAATTATGGGGAGCTCGCCTTACGGCTGGCGCATGTACCCAAATATTAGGAAATATCATGGCTAAGAAAGTTGAAGCTTATATCAAACTGCAAGTTGCAGCTGGTATGGCAAACCCAAGTCCACCGGTTGGTCCTGCTCTAGGTCAACACGGCGTGAACATCATGGAATTCTGTAAAGCGTTCAACGCAAAAACAGAATCTGTTGAGAAAGGTCTACCTACTCCAGTAGTTATTACTGTTTACAACGACCGTTCTTTCACGTTCGTAACTAAGACTCCACCTGCTGCTGTTCTTCTTAAGAAAGCTGCTGGCGTTAAGTCTGGTTCTGGTCGTCCAAACACTGAGAAAGTTGGTACTGTTACTGACGCTCAAGTTCAGGAAATCGCAGAAACTAAAGCTGCTGATATGACTGGTGCTGACATCGAAGCAATGAAGCGTTCTATTGCTGGTACTGCTCGTTCAATGGGCCTAGTGGTAGAGGGATAAGATCATGGCAAAACTTACTAAGCGTATGCGCGTAATCCGCGACAAAGTTGACTCAACTAAAGAATACGAAATCAACGAAGCTGTTGCTCTTCTTAAAGAACTAGCGACTGCTAAATTCGTTGAGTCTGTAGACGTTGCTGTTAACCTAGGCATCGATGCTCGTAAATCTGACCAAAACGTTCGTGGCGCAACTGTGCTACCTCACGGTACTGGCCGTGACATCCGCGTTGCTGTTTTCACTCAAGGTGCAAACGCAGAAGCTGCTAAAGCTGCTGGCGCAGATATCGTTGGTATGGAAGATCTTGCTGAGCAAGTGAAAAAAGGCGAAATGAACTTCGACGTAGTTGTTGCTTCTCCAGATGCAATGCGTGTTGTTGGTCAACTAGGTACAATCCTAGGTCCACGCGGCCTTATGCCAAACCCTAAAGTTGGTACTGTAACTCCTAACGTTGCTGAAGCGGTTAAGAACGCTAAAGCTGGTCAGGTTCGTTACCGTAACGACAAGAACGGCATCATCCACACTACTATCGGTAAAGCATCTTTCGAAGCTAACCAGCTTCAAGAGAACCTAGAAGCACTTCTAGTTGCTCTTAAGAAAGCTAAGCCTTCTTCAGCTAAGGGTACTTACCTGAAGAAAGTAAGCATCTCTACTACGATGGGTGCTGGTGTTGCTGTTGATCAAGCTAGTCTTGACACTCAAGCAAACTAATTTGCTTAGGCGCAGATTTAGTGTATACTTCTGCGCCTAATATTTGTGGTTGGGTGGTTTTAAAGCAATTTGAAATCATCTATCCCAAGACCGTAGGCGCTGTCGATTTTCATTAGATTATTGATAGCTTAATAAAACCTACGTAGGCGATGTTGTGGTTTGAAGTGAATTTATTCATTTTTAAATAACATCGTAAACGCTCATTACATTTTGTATTGAGTGCTGTAATCACAACCAGAGGTTAATCCAAATGGCTTTAAATCTTCAAGACAAAAAAGCAATTGTTGCTGAAGTCAACGAAGCTGCCAGTGGTGCACTTTCTGCAGTTGTAGCTGATTCTCGTGGCGTTGAAGTTGGCGCAATGACTTCTCTACGTAAACAAGCTCGCGAAGCGGGTGTTTACATGAAAGTTGTTCGTAACACACTAGCACGCCGTGCGGTTCAGGGTACAGACTACGAGTGTCTAGTAGACACTTTCACTGGTCCAACTCTGATCGCATTCTCTAATGAGCACCCAGGTGCTGCAGCGCGTCTTTTCAAAGACTTCGCTAAAGAGAATAAAGATTTCGAGATCAAAGCTGCTGCATTTGAAGGCGCAGTTACTGATGCTGAAGTACTAGCGACACTACCAACTTACGACGAAGCTATCGCACGCCTAATGATGTGCATGAAAGAAGCTTCTGCTGGCAAGCTGGTTCGTACTATCGCTGCTGTTCGCGACCAAAAAGAAGAAGCTGCGGCATAAGCCTTGCTTTTCACTGGTTGCTATTTAAACTTATTGTTGACTTAAAAGAGAATTGTTATGTCTATTACTAACGAGCAAATCCTAGACGCAGTTGCAGAAATGTCTGTAATGCAAGTTGTTGAGCTTATCGAAGCTATGGAAGAGAAATTCGGCGTTACTGCAGCTGCTGCTGTTGTAGCTGGCGGCGCAGCTGGCGGCGACGCTGCTGCTGAGCAAACTGAATTCGACGTTATCCTAACTGCTGCTGGCGCTAACAAAGTACAAGTTATCAAAGCTGTACGTGGCGCAACTGGCCTAGGTCTTAAAGAAGCTAAAGGTCTTGTAGACTCAGCTCCTGCAGCGCTTAAAGAAGGCGTTGACAAAGCTGAAGCTGAAGCTCTTAAAGCACAGCTAGAAGAAGCTGGCGCTTCTGTTGAAATCAAGTAATTATTACTTAATTTCATAGCCGCAAGGCTAATGGCTGGTGGTTTATTAACCACCGGCCTTTTTGCGCTGTAGGGCTATGACGAAATTTCCGCTGTTTAACCGTCATAATCCGAGCAAAAAAACAGTCATTTTTTCGAAATGATTGTTCACTACCACTAAACAGCTGTTTGTCACCACCCCCTCTGAAGAGTGTTTTGGGTGGTTTGGGTCACTTATCAGCGAGCTGAGGAACCCCATGGTTTACTCTTATACCGAGAAAAAGCGCATCCGTAAGGATTTTGGTACTCGTCCACAAGTTTTGGACATTCCATACCTGTTATCGATCCAGCTTGATTCTTTCGACAAATTCATCGAACAGGATCCAGAAGGTCAATACGGTCTTGAAGCTGCTTTCCGTTCTGTATTTCCAATTCAGAGCTACAACGGCAATTCTGAGCTGCAATACGTTAGCTACCGTCTTGGTGAGCCAGTTTTTGACGTTAAAGAATGTCAAATCCGCGGTGTTACTTACTCAAAGCCACTACGCGTAAAACTACGTCTAGTTATCTTTGATCGAGATGCACCAGCAGGTACTGTAAAAGACATTAAAGAACAAGAAGTCTACATGGGCGAAATTCCGCTTATGACAGACAATGGTACTTTCGTAATTAATGGTACCGAGAGGGTTATCGTATCCCAGCTGCACCGAAGCCCAGGCGTGTTCTTCGACAGTGATAAGGGTAAGACCCACTCATCAGGTAAAGTTCTTTATAACGCACGTGTAATTCCTTACCGTGGCTCATGGTTAGACTTTGAGTTCGATCCTAAGGATAACTTATTCGTACGTATCGACCGTCGTCGTAAGCTACCAGCATCGATTATTCTTCGTGCACTTGGTAAATCGACTGAAGAGATCCTAGATCTGTTCTTCGACAAAGTGAACTTCGAAGTTAAAGACCAAACTCTTCTTATGGAGTTGGTTCCTGATCGTCTACGTGGTGAAACTGCGTCATTCGACATCGAAGCAAACGGCAAAACTTACGTTGAGACTGGTCGTCGTGTTACTGCTCGCCATATCCGTCAACTTGAAAAAGATGGCGTTGAGCACATCGAAGTACCAGTAGAGTACATCGTTGGTAAAGTTGCATCTAAAGATTACATCAATGAAGCAACTGGCGAGATCATCGTTGGCGCGAACCAAGAGATTAGCCTAGAAGCACTTGCTAACCTGTCTCAAGCAGGCCACAAGGCTCTACAAACTCTGTTCACGAATGACCTAGATCACGGTCCATTCATGTCAGATACTCTACGTGCAGATAGCACAGTAGATCGCATCTCTGCATTGGTAGAAATCTACCGCATGATGCGTCCTGGCGAGCCACCAACGAAAGAAGCTGCAGAATCTCTATTCGAAAGCCTATTCTTCTCTGAAGAACGTTACGACCTATCAACTGTAGGCCGTATGAAGTTCAACAGCTCTATCGAGCGTGAAGAAGAAGAAGAGCGCGGTACTCTGGATGAATCAGACATCATCGAAGTGATGAAGAAACTGATTGGTATCCGTAACGGTATTGGTGAAGTGGACGATATCGACCACCTTGGCAACCGTCGTATCCGTTCTGTAGGTGAAATGGCAGAAAACCAATTCCGTGTTGGTCTAGTTCGTGTAGAACGTGCCGTTAAAGAGCGCCTAAGCCTTGGTGACCTTGATGCAATCATGCCTCAAGATCTAATCAACGCTAAGCCGATCTCTGCTGCAGTTAAAGAATTCTTTGGCTCTTCACAGCTTTCACAGTTTATGGACCAAAACAACCCATTGTCAGAAGTTACGCACAAGCGTCGTATCTCTGCTTTAGGTCCTGGTGGTCTTACTCGTGAGCGCGCAGGCTTCGAAGTACGTGACGTTCACGTAACTCACTACGGTCGTCTATGTCCGATCGAAACGCCTGAAGGTCCAAACATCGGTCTAATTAACTCGCTATCTGCGTTTGCACGTTGTAACGATTACGGTTTCCTAGAAACTCCGTACCGTCGTGTAGTAGATGGTGTAGTAACAGAAGAAGTTGATTACCTGTCTGCAATCCAGGAAGGTCAATTCGTAATCGCGCAGGCAAACACTGTTCTTACAGAAGAAGGTACGTTTGCAGATGAGCTAATCACAGCTCGTCAAAAAGGTGAATCTGGTCTTCACCCTCGTGATCACGTTGACTACATGGACGTTGCGACAAACCAAGTAGTATCTATCGCTGCTTCGCTTATCCCGTTCCTAGAACACGATGATGCGAACCGTGCATTGATGGGTGCGAACATGCAACGTCAAGCTGTACCAACACTTAAGGCTGATAAGCCTCTAGTAGGTACTGGTATTGAACGTAACATCGCAGTTGACTCTGGTGTTACAGCGGTTGCTAAGCGTGGTGGTCAAGTTCAGTCTGTAGACGCTTCTCGTATCGTAGTTAAGGTTAATGAAGATGAGTTGGTACCTGGCGAAGCTGGTATCGATATCTACAACCTAACTAAGTACACGCGTTCGAACCAAAACACATGTATCAACCAACGTCCAACTGTACTTCCTGGCGAACCAGTTGCACGCGGCGATGTTCTTGCTGACGGTCCTTCAACAGACCTTGGTGAACTAGCTCTTGGCCAAAACATGCGTATCGCGTTCATGCCTTGGAACGGTTACAACTTCGAAGACTCGATCTTAGTATCTGAGCGCGTAGTTCAAGAAGACCGTTTCACGACTATCCACATCCAAGAACTATCTTGTGTGGCTCGTGATACCAAGCTGGGCTCTGAAGAGATCACAGCTGATATTCCAAACGTAGGTGAGTCTGCTCTGTCTAAACTAGACGAGTCAGGTATCGTTTACATTGGTGCTGAAGTTAAGGGTGGCGACATCCTAGTTGGTAAAGTAACACCTAAAGGTGAAACTCAACTGACTCCTGAAGAGAAGCTACTACGTGCTATCTTCGGTGAGAAAGCATCTGATGTTAAAGATACTTCTCTACGTGTACCAAACTCTGTTTCGGGTACTATCATCGATGTACAAGTCTTCACTCGCGATGGCGTAGAGAAAGACAAGCGTGCACTTGAAATCGAACAGATGCAGCTTAAAGAAGCTAAGAAAGACCTAACTGAAGAGTTCCAAATTCTTGAGGGTGGCCTTCTTAACCGTGTTAAAGCTGTACTTCTGTCTGGTGGTTACTCTGAAGCTAAGCTTGATACTATCGGTCGTAAGCAATGGCTAGAGCAAGTTCTAGAAGACGATGCGCTACAAACACAGCTTGAGCAACTTGCTGAGCAGTGGGATGAGCTAAAAGCAGACTTCGATAAGAAGTTTGAAACTAAGCGTCGTAAAATCACCCAAGGTGATGATCTAGCGCCTGGCGTTCTTAAGATTGTTAAAGTTTACCTAGCGGTTAAACGTCGTATCCAGCCTGGTGATAAGATGGCCGGTCGTCACGGTAACAAAGGTGTAATCTCTAAGATTAACCCTGTTGAAGACATGCCATACGATGAGAAAGGTCAACCTGTAGACATCGTACTTAACCCGCTGGGTGTACCATCGCGTATGAACATCGGTCAGATCCTAGAAGTTCACTTAGGTTTGGCTGCTAAAGGTATCGGTGACAAGATCAACCAAATGGTTAAGGAACAACAAGAACTGCATAAGTTCCGTGAGTTCCTACAGAAGGTTTATGATCTTGGTGATACTCGTCAGAAAGTTGATATTGCTGAACTGTCTGATGATCAAGTTCGTACACTGATCAAGAACCTACGTGGCGGTCTACCGATTGCTACTCCTGTGTTCGACGGTGCTTCTGAGACATTAATCAAAGAACTTCTTAAACTGGGTGATCTGCCAGAATCTGGTCAGCTTAAACTGTTTGACGGTCGTACTGGTGATTCGTTTGAGCGTCCTGTAACTGTAGGTTACATGTACATGCTGAAACTGAACCACTTGGTTGATGACAAGATGCACGCTCGTTCTACTGGTTCTTACAGCCTAGTAACTCAGCAACCACTTGGTGGTAAAGCTCAGTTCGGTGGTCAGCGTTTCGGTGAGATGGAAGTATGGGCACTAGAAGCATACGGTGCTGCATATACTCTACAAGAAATGCTAACAGTTAAGTCGGATGACGTTAACGGCCGTACTAAGATGTATAAGAACATCGTAGACGGTAACCATAGCATGGAACCTGGTATGCCTGAGTCGTTCAACGTACTGTTGAAAGAGATTCGCTCGCTAGGTATCAACATCGAGCTAGAAGACGAAGAGTAATCCCTCCTCTTTTTAAAAGAAGATAGGATTATTTGGTAAAAGGGAGCCCGCTGCAGTAGCGAGCTCCTTTAACTCCTTACAGGAGCTGAATGTGAAAGACTTATTAAACTTTCTAAAAGCACAGCATAAGACCGAAGAATTTGATGCAATCAAAATCGGTCTATCTTCACCAGACATGATCCGTTCATGGTCTTTTGGTGAAGTTAAGAAACCGGAAACAATTAACTATCGTACGTTCAAACCTGAACGTGATGGTCTGTTCTGTGCGCGTATTTTTGGTCCAGTTAAAGACTACGAATGTCTTTGTGGTAAATACAAGCGCCTGAAGCACCGTGGTGTTATCTGTGAGAAGTGTGGCGTTGAAGTTACACAGACTAAAGTTCGTCGTGACCGTATGGGCCACATCGAGCTAGCTTCTCCAGTTGCTCACATCTGGTTCCTAAAATCACTGCCGTCTCGTATCGGTCTACTAATGGATATCCCTCTACGTGATATCGAACGTGTTCTTTACTTCGAAATGTACGTAGTAACTGAACCAGGTATGACTGATCTAGAAAAATCTCAGATGCTTACTGAAGAAGAGTATCTGGATCGTCTAGAAGAGTGGGGTGACGAATTCACTGCTAAGATGGGTGCTGAAGCGATCAAAGATCTGCTTGCAACAATGGACCTTCATCAAGAAGTGGAAGAAATGCGCGAAGAGTTGGAAACAACTAACTCTGAAACTAAGCGTAAAAAAGTTACTAAGCGTTTGAAGCTAGTTGAAGCGTTCATCCAATCGGGCAACGACCCACAATGGATGATCCTGACTGTACTTCCAGTGCTACCGCCAGATCTACGTCCTCTAGTACCACTAGATGGCGGTCGTTTTGCGACTTCTGATCTGAACGACCTTTACCGTCGTGTTATTAACCGTAACAACCGTTTGAAGCGTCTTCTAGAGCTAGCTGCTCCGGACATCATCGTACGTAACGAAAAGCGTATGCTGCAAGAGTCTGTTGATGCACTTCTAGATAACGGTCGTCGCGGTCGTGCGATTACAGGTTCGAACAAGCGTCCTCTGAAATCTCTTGCTGATATGATCAAGGGTAAACAAGGTCGTTTCCGTCAAAACCTTCTAGGTAAACGTGTAGACTACTCTGGCCGTTCTGTAATCACAGTAGGTCCATACCTTCGTCTACATCAGTGTGGTCTTCCTAAGAAGATGGCACTTGAGCTATTTAAGCCGTTCATCTACAGCAAGCTAGAAACTCGTGGCATGGCTACGACAATCAAAGCTGCTAAGAAGATGGTAGAGCGCGAAGAAGCTATCGTTTGGGATATCCTAGACGAAGTTATCCGTGAACACCCAGTACTGCTTAACCGTGCACCTACACTTCACCGTCTAGGTATCCAAGCGTTTGAACCAGTACTAATCGAAGGTAAAGCGATTCAGCTTCACCCACTAGTGTGTGCGGCATACAACGCCGACTTCGATGGTGACCAAATGGCGGTACACGTGCCTCTAACTCTAGAAGCACAGCTTGAAGCTCGTACACTGATGATGTCGACGAATAACATTCTGTCGCCAGCGTCAGGTGATCCGATCATCGTACCTTCTCAGGACGTTGTATTGGGTCTTTACTACATGACTCGTGAAAAGATCAACGTGAAAGGCGAAGGTATGTACCTTGCTGGCCCTGAAGAGGCTGAGAAGGCATACCGTACTAAGACTGCTGAGCTACACGCTCGCGTTAAAGTTCGTATCACTGAGACCGTAGTAGACGAAGATGGTAACAGCACTACTGAAACGAAGATGGTTGATACAACTGTCGGCCGTGCAATGCTATGGCAAATCGTTCCAGCGGGCCTACCATACAGCATCGTTAACCAAAAGTTAGGTAAGAAGCAAATTTCTACCCTTCTTAACGAAGCGTACCGTAAGCTTGGTCTTAAGGACACAGTAGTATTCGCTGACCAAATCATGTACGCAGGTTTTGCATACGCGGCACTTTCTGGTGTTTCTGTAGGTATCGACGATATGGTTGTACCTCAAGCGAAATACGATGAAATTGAATCTGCTGAAGAAGAAGTTCGTGAAATCCAAGAGCAATTCCAATCTGGTCTTGTTACTGCGGGTGAGCGTTACAACAAAGTTATCGATATCTGGGCATCTACGAATGACCGCGTTGCGAAAGCAATGATGGATAACCTATCTTCTGAAACAGTTATCAACCGTGACGGTGAAGAAGAACAGCAAGAATCGTTCAACAGCATCTACATGATGGCCGACTCGGGCGCACGTGGTTCTGCAGCTCAGATTCGTCAGCTAGCGGGTATGCGTGGTCTGATGGCGCGTCCAGATGGTTCAATCATCGAAACGCCGATCACTGCGAACTTTAAAGAAGGTCTAAACGTCCTTCAGTACTTTATCTCAACGCACGGTGCTCGTAAGGGTCTTGCGGATACAGCACTGAAAACAGCAAACTCGGGTTACCTAACTCGTCGTCTAGTAGACGTTGCTCAAGACGTTGTAGTACACGAACATGACTGTGGCACGCATGAAGGTATCGACATGATGCCTCACATCGAAGGTGGTGACGTTAAAGTTGCACTTTCTGAGCTTGCTCTAGGTCGTGTAGTAGCTGAAGACGTTCTTAAGCCTGGTACTGAAGATGTACTGATTCCACGTAATACTCTGATTGATGAGAAGTGGTGTCAAATCATGGAAGACAACTCAGTAGATAGCATGAAAGTGCGCTCTGTTGTTACCTGTGATGCAGACTTCGGTTGTTGTGCACAGTGTTACGGTCGTGACCTAGCACGTGGTCACCTAGTGAACCAAGGTGAAGCAGTTGGTGTTATCGCTGCACAATCTATCGGTGAACCGGGTACACAGCTAACGATGCGTACGTTCCACATCGGTGGTGCGGCATCTACTGCAGCAGCAGAGAACAGCATCCAAGCTAAGACAACTGGTACTGTGAAACTTCACAACGCTAAGTTCGTAATCAACAAAGACAAGAAGCTAGTTATCACTTCTCGTGCATCTGAGATGACGATTATTGATGAGTTCGGTCGTACTAAAGAGAAGCACAAACTTCCTTACGGTTCTGTACTGAGCAAAGCGGACAACGACGCAGTGGAAGCTGGTGAAGTTGTAGCTAACTGGGAAGCGCACACTATGCCAATCATCACTGAAGTGGCAGGTCGCATCCAGTTCGTTGATATGATCGATGGCGTAACTGTTTCTCGTCAAACGGATGATCTAACTGGTCTTTCTTCTTCTGAAGTTACAGATGCAGCAGCTCGTCCAGCAGCAGGTAAAGATATGCGTCCAGCTATCAAACTTGTTGACGAGCAAGGTAACGATGTAATGATCCCTGGTACTGAAATGCCAGCTCACTACTTCCTACCTGGTAAAGCGATTGTAAACATTGAAGATGGCGCTGAAGTTGGCATTGGTGACACACTATCTCGTATCCCTCAAAAATCGAGCGGAAACAAAGATATCACCGGTGGTCTTCCACGCGTAGCTGACCTATTCGAAGCTCGTAAGCCTAAAGAGCCTGCGATCCTTGCTGAGCACACAGGTACTGTGTCTTTCGGTAAAGAAACGAAAGGTAAGCGTCGTCTAGTAATCACTCGTGAAGGCGGTGACGCTTACGAAGAGATGATTCCTAAGCATCGTCAATTGAACGTGTTCGAAGGTGAGAAGATTGAACGTGGTGATGTAATCGCCGACGGTCCTGAAACTCCACACGATATCCTGCGTCTACGTGGTATCCACGCAGTAACTCAGTACATCGCGAACGAAGTTCAAGAAGTTTACCGCTTACAAGGCGTTAAGATTAACGATAAGCACATTGAGACTATCGTTCGTCAAATGCTACGTAAGTGTACAATCACTCATTCTGGTGACTCTCAGTTCCTACCTGGCGAACAAGTTGAGTACCACAATGTTAAGATTGCTAACCGTAAGCTAGAAGCTGAAGGTAAAGAACTAGTACGTTTCGAACGTGATCTACTAGGTATTACTAAAGCATCTCTTGCAACTGAGTCATTCATCTCAGCTGCATCGTTCCAAGAAACGACTCGCGTACTAACAGAAGCTGCGGTTTCTGGTAAGCGTGATGACCTTCGCGGTCTGAAAGAGAACGTAATTGTTGGTCGTCTGATCCCAGCTGGTACTGGTTTCGCATACCACCAAGAGCGTCAAGCTAAGCGTGAAGAAGAGCAAGAAGGTCCTTCAGCTGAACAAGCTACTGACAATCTAGCAGCACTTCTAAATGCTGGTTTCTCTTCAGAAGAGTAAGCTCTACGAGTAGTCTCTAAGAGATAACAAAAAGGCACCTACGGGTGCCTTTTTTGTATCTAGCGTTTGGGTTATTGGTATGTGAGTTTAGGCGTGTTTTTACTGACGCTAGCCGGTGAATCACGAGCATTGATGGAAAGAGGATAATCGTGGGTGAGTCGAGGGTACGGATTAGCAGTTTGCTGGTGGTACTTAGGCTTTAATAGAGTTGAGTGGTTAGGGGAGTTATAGGCAAAACAAAAAGCTTGCACAGAGGCAAGCTTATTAAGGGTTCAGCTAACTAAGCGCCTGGTGGGATCGCTAAACTGTCTGCAATAAGCTGGATAAGATTATCTTCTACTTCAAAACGTACTTCGAGTAGTTCACCTACTTTTGACATATCTCCTTCGAAGTTAGGCAACTCATCGTCTGCATTTACTTTGACGTACTTATCATTGAACTCTAGAAGTGGCTCGGTTGTAAGTACGATCTTCGCGTAAGTTGTATCAATCTCGTCATTGGTTTTAAAGCCTGTTGCTTGCCATTTTTTCATGACCATATCGTAGATCTTAAAATGACCCTCTGAGATATAATCGACAACATGATCGCAGAATGAGCTTATTTCTTTAGGAGAAGGGAGTTCAACAACGTTTGATTGCCCGTTGCTAGCTGGCTGCAAGGCACCTAGCTTACAATACTCAACGATTAGAGACTGTCGAGTTTCGAGCCAATGATCGATGACCTCATTAGAGCCACCCCATTGTTCTTGTATTTGTTTGAATTTATTTAGCATGACCATGTCCTCATGATCTGATCACAACCTTGTGATCAAGTAATTGCCTAAGCAGGGTCCGTTTATTGATAGCTACTAAAAGTAATAGCTTGAATTATTCTCTGCTACAACTCTAGTATGAAATTAGATTGCCAGTAAAATGAACGAACTGCAAGCAATGAGGCATAGGGATGTTAAAAAAAAGTGATAAGAAAATGACAGAGCAAGCTTATTGGTGCGTCGTTTCAGGTAGTGATATTTGGGTTAATAATGATCAGTTTCCTTACGGCTCTGCGGACGAGCTAGGGCTGAGTGTTGAACATGCAATTTGTATTGGTCAATATCAAGGTCGTAAGGTGTATTGGCTTAACGATTGTGATGTCGAGAGTGAACTGAGCATGGTTAACCTACGCGAGTTACTGCACTGGCCTGAATCGAACTTTCTCATGGCAAGTAAGGCTATCCAGTATGGGCACATGACCCAAAGTATGCGTTTTTGCCCGCAATGCGGCGGTCGTAATCACCTGAATCACAATCAAGTGGCGATGCAGTGCGGTGACTGCCGAACTCTTCATTATCCACGCATCTTCCCGTGTATCATTGTCGCTGTACGAAACGACAACAAGATATTGCTGGCACAACACCCAAGACATAAAACGGGCATGTATACCGTGATAGCGGGCTTTCTAGAAGTAGGAGAGACCTTAGAGCAGTGTGTGGCGCGTGAAGTTAAAGAAGAAACTGGCATTGATGTGGGTAATATTCGTTACTTTGGCAGTCAGCCATGGGCTTTCCCATCGAGCATGATGATGGCCTTTCTGGCTGATTATGCTGGTGGTACTCTCAAGCCTGATTACAGTGAGCTATCTGATGCCCAGTGGTTTGACGTGACGGCTCTACCTGACGTGGCTCCGGTAGGTACTATTGCGAGACAATTGATTGAGAAAACAGTCGATGACGTGATGAAAGGCGAAGTGATAGAGCAGGTGCTCGAGCACTAAATGGCCTGCAATAGTATTTGGCCTATGGGTGGTCAAAAGCTAAAAAAAAACCCTCCACAAGTGGAGGGGGTAAGTAAGATGTCGTTATGAGATGCTGAGTAGTGACTACTCAGGTGTTATAATTGTAATTTTCGCTAGCGAACAAATTTTTAACATGCTCCCTTAATTGGGTGCAAATTAAGCATTGATTTAAAAGTTAATAACTTGATCTAGGTTGCAAAGCACACAGCTTTTACCCCTCAATCAGTGTTAGAATACTTGCCATCAAAACTAGACAAGATTGAATTGGAATTTAACGGAATGACCGAATTAAAAAACGATCGCTATTTACGCGCACTTTTAAAACAGCCTGTTGATTACACACCGGTATGGATGATGCGCCAAGCTGGCCGCTATCTTCCAGAGTACAAAGCAACGCGTGCAGAAGCAGGCGACTTCATGTCTTTGTGCAAAAACGCGGAACTTGCATCAGAAGTAACCCTTCAACCTTTACGTCGTTTCCCGCTTGATGCGGCAATCTTGTTCTCAGACATCCTAACGATCCCTGATGCTATGGGCTTAGGTTTGTACTTTGAAACAGGTGAAGGTCCTAAGTTCGAGCGTCCTATCACATGTAAAGCTGACGTAGAAAAGATTGGCCTACCTGATCCAGAAGGTGAGCTTCAATACGTAATGAACGCTGTGCGTCAGATCCGTAAAGACCTGAAAGGCGAAGTACCACTGATTGGTTTCTCTGGCAGCCCATGGACACTCGCGACATACATGGTTGAAGGTGGAAGCTCTAAAGCGTTCACTAAGATCAAGAAGATGATGTACGCAGAACCACAAACACTGCACCTGCTTCTAGATAAGCTGGCTGACAGTGTGATTGAATACTTAAACGCGCAAATTAAAGCGGGTGCTCAATCGGTAATGGTATTTGATACATGGGGTGGTGTACTTACTCCTCGTGATTACAACCTGTTCTCACTGCAGTACATGCACAAGATCGTTGATGGCCTAATCCGTGAAAACGAAGGTCGTCGTGTTCCAGTTACTCTGTTCACTAAGAACGGCGGCATGTGGCTTGAGTCTATCGCAGCAACTGGCTGTGATGCTGTAGGCCTAGACTGGACAATCAATATCGCAGACGCGAAAGCTCGCATTGGCGACAAAGTTGCACTGCAAGGTAACATGGACCCTTCTATGCTTTACGCTCAACCAGAACGTATTCGTGAAGAAGTAGGTAGCATTCTTGAAGGCTTTGGCGACGGTGGTACAGGTCATGTATTTAACCTAGGTCACGGTATTCACTTAGATGTTCCGCCAGAAAACGCTGGTGTGTTCGTTGACGCTGTTCACGAACTGTCTAAGCCTTACCACAAGTAATTCTGAGTAAGATGATTGAAAGCGCTGCTGGGCATCCCGCAGCGCTTTTTTATTGCCTGAAGCTTGGCATTTTATACTTGTTGAATTTCGTCGCGTACAGTTAATTAAGCATTTGGATCATGGTAGGCCAAATGCTCTGAGATGTGCTGTCTGATATAAGGAATGACGTCATTCTCAAACCAAGGGTTCTTCTTGAGCCAGATATTATTGCGTGGTGAAGGGTGGGGAAGTGGTAAAAACTCCGGTGCCCAAGCCTGCCAGTTCTTGACTGTCTCAGTCAGTGTTTTGGTTGCCCTTTCCTTCAAATAATAGTTTTGCGCATACTGACCAATCAATAGTGTCATTTGGATATTGGGTAGTGATTGCAGTACTTTCTGATGCCACAACTCTGCACATTCTGGTCTTGGAGGGAGGTCGCCACTTTTTCCTTTCCCCGGGTAACAAAACCCCATCGGTACAATCGCGACTTTTTGCTCGTCATAAAAGGTATCGCTGTCTACCCCTAGCCATTCTCTTAATCTTTCACCACTGGCATCGTTCCAAGGGATGGAGGATTCATGCACCTTGATACCTGGCGCTTGGCCTATGATCAGCAAGCGCGCGTTTGGATGTGCTTGAATGACAGGATTGGCACCATGCGAGAGGTGAGGCTCACATGCTGTGCATTGTCGTATCTCTTTAAGTAGCGAAGAGGACATCAGTAGCCTTTATCAAAATCAATGACATGGTTCAGTGTAAAACCATCTCGCCATTGTTGGTAATTCTCTACAAAGATCTCGACCACTTGTCTTGGCTCACTGAGTGCAGCGATGTGTGGCGTAATCGTCACTTGCGGGAGTTTCCAGAACGGGTGATCTTGCGAAAGGGGCTCGCTTTCAAATACATCTAAAAATGCGTGTTCTACCCATCGGTTTTTAATTGCCAACAACAAGGCTTTGTTGTCTAAGCTTTCCCCTCTGCCGACATTAAACAGCAGCACATTAGAACAATAACTGAGAGTGGTTTGATTAAGCAGTTGATGGGTTTCAGGCGTCGATGGCAGGGTATTGACCACAATGTCTGCTTGTTTGAGGGCGGCTTCTAACTCATTGATGTGGAATGTATCTTTGAAGGTCTCTTGCTTTGATGGGATACCCGTGCGGTTGACGCCAATGGTATGAATGCCAAACGCTTCAGCGGTTTTTGCTAAATGACTACCAATAGACCCCGTGCCTAAAATCACCATGGTTTTGTCAGTTAGGCTAGAATAAAGCTGAGGCTGCCAGTTTCGTTGCTGTTGTTGCTGGTGGTAATGAGGAAAGTGTCTAGAGTGGCTGATGGCGTAACCTAAAACGTACTCCGCGATAGCAGGGCCGAAGATACCCTTGACGTTAGTCAGCGCGTAATCCTGACGAAGCTCTGGTTGAGTGAGCTTATTGATGCCAGCGTAGGTGCTTTGTACCCAATCAAGCGTTTTAAACTCGTTAAGACGCTCGGCTATCAGGGGAGGCGAGGCTAGTACAATTTCAGCTAACTCGGGGTTTTGAGTGATTTCTAAGTCGGGTAAATCCTGGTTTAGAATCAGTTGCGTATAGGTATCGTCATGCTCAGTAAGAATATAGAGCTTATTCGTAAAATTGTTCATCGGCTTACCTTTTCCCCCCAGGGTTTATCAAGTACACTTTCGCTGTCTTTTTCTGCAATTATTGAGTGACTATGCTTCAGAATCCACTGCAGGTTCGTCTTGAAAAGTTAGAACCTTGGCAACAAATTACCTTTATGGCGTGTCTATGTGAGCGTATGTACCCTAACTATGCCATGTTTTGTGAGAATACAGAATTTGCGGAAGCTCGAATCTATCGTGATGTTTTGGATAGCATTTGGGAAATCCTAACGGTTAAAACGGCAAAGGTGAACTTTGAACGTCAACTAGAGAAAGTAGAAGAACTATTTCCTAGCGCAGATGATTTTGACTTCTATGGTGTTTACCCTGCAATGGACGCGTGCCAAGGCTTAGCAACGCTGATCCATGGTCTGCTTGACCGTGAGCACATGTTTGAGGCTGTGATTAAAGTGAGTCAACAATCGGTGAAGACGGTTGCTGAGCTTGAGTTTGCTCAAGGTGCAGATGAAGTGACAAACGAAAACCAGAAAGAAAACGAAGCGGTGTGTGAAGAGTGGGATGTTCAGTGGGCCATTTTCCGACCTCTACGTGAAACGACTGAGCGCGACCTAGAGCTTATCAAAGACCTACGTCACGAACTGCGTGAAGACCCAGTCAGTAACATTGGTGTCGCGTTATAATTCGTTATCGCATCAAAGTACGAATAAAAATAAAGGCTCCCTTGGGAGCCTTTATGTATCTGACGATATCAAATCGAGATTAAGCGTCTTTTTTCTCTTCTTTTGGCGCTTGCTCTTCATCCGTAGTTTTTGAATCAGAGGCTTCGTTGTCTGCTTGAGTTTCTTCCTCTGGCTCGTCCTCTTCATCGCGGTTTTCGATAACACCGTGTGTTTCTTTCCACTTCTCCCAGCGTTGAAACGCCAGTTCTTGCATATCAGTGGTCTTATCCGCTTCGTCGACGATCTCTTCGCCTACAAGATGCTCAAAGATGTCTTCTAGGGTGATGATGCCCTGAATTGTGCCGTACTCATCAACAACCAAAGACAGTTGCAGGCGGTTTGCCATCATTTGGTCAAAAGCTTTCGCTAAGCCCATGTTGTTCAGTAATACGTGAATAGGACGCATCACTTCACCTAGCGCTTTTTCACCACAACCGGCTTGCTGCAATCTAAACAGCTCCAAGCGGTGGACGAAGCCTATGATGTTATCGCTCTGCTCGCTGTAGACCAGTGGGCGAGAGAATGGCGTATCTTTGTGCTGCTCAAGGAAAGTATTCACACTCATTTCCGCATCAACACGGAATACAACTGGGCGTGGTGTCATTACTTGAGTCACAGGTACGTCTTGAATGCCAAGTAGGTTGCTCAGGATTTTTGATTCGCCTTCTGCAAACTCACCGCTCTCTTTAGCCAAAATTGCCATTGCAGACAACTCATCACGCATTTTTGGTGCTTGGTGGCCGCGAGCCAGACGCTTGGTAATTTGCTCTGAGAACCAAACAAACGGAGTTAGGAAGAACACCATCCAACGAAGTACGGTTGATGATGCTGGAGCAAGTTGACGCCAGTAGGTTGCACCAATCGTTTTTGGAACAATCTCAGACAAGACCAAAATACCCAGAGTTAGCACAGCTGAGAATACACCCAACCATTGGCTACCAAATACAACCGCTGCTTGTGCACCCGCTGTCGCTGCACCGATAGTGTGCGCGATGGTGTTGAGCGTTAAAATTGATGCCAGTGGACGGTCAATATCTGTTTTCAGTTTGTCTAATGACTCTGCTGCAGGGTGCCCATTTTGTTTTAGTTGAGCAATGTAGCTCGGACTAATACTCAAAAGTACAGCTTCCAAAACAGAACAAATGAAAGAAACTCCAATAGCAATGGAGACGTAAATAGTTAGCAGCAGCATGTTTGCCCTTAAATTAAATTGTACGCTTTATCAGCGATTCAGCGTGGATTATAGAGAAAAAGTAGTGGCTAGGTCATCATTAATTTTGCGCTGAGCCCCTTTTAAACAAGGGCTTGCTCAATAAAATCAGTAACAAATTGTGAGTTATTACTCATATTATGGCTAAAACTACGGCATTAGAGCTAAAGATCGACGACAAACCTTTGCCAGATGGGGCATTTATGTTTTAGAGTGAATTGAATTCAAAAATACAAAGAAGGGAAACCTAAAATGAACAAGACTCAATTAATCGACTTTATTGCTGAAAAAGCGGACCTTTCTAAAGCACAAGCTAAAGCTGCTCTAGAAGCAACTCTTGGCGGTGTTACAGATGCTCTTAAAGATGGCGATCAAGTTCAGCTAATTGGTTTTGGTACTTTTAAAGTAAACCACCGTGCAGCTCGCACTGGTCGTAACCCAAAAACTGGTGACGAGATCCAAATCGCTGCTGCAAATGTTCCAGCATTTGTTGCAGGTAAAGCGCTGAAAGATTCAGTGAAATAATCTAAACTGTACCGAGGTAGTCGTATTCCACCTCGGTACAGGTTTTTATGAAAAAAGCATTTCTTCTCGTTTCACTGTTATCTACATTTCTCATTGGCTGTTCTTCAACAAGCCCTCGCAAAAACCTAGAGCAATTTGAAACTCATACCGGCGGCCAAGTCATGGGCGACGCGACAAGTTTCTACTGGGTCACCAATAAGCTAACACAACCTCATACTTCAGCTGACTACGTCACTGTGGGCGATTACGGCTGGTACCAAACTGACTATGCTTGGTCGGAAGGTGTACTGCGTGAATTCATTCGTGAAGGTGAACAGCGTAATTCATCGAATGAGCTAGTCCCTTATCGCGTCCATGTGCGTTTCAATAAGTCAGGCGAAGCTGTGTATCAACAGTATCGTCTTAACAACAAGATCTTACCTATCCAAGCTAAACAGCTTGAGAACTACCAGAAAGAAGCTAAGTCGGTTCTAGAGACCACAATGAAGCAGTATGACGAAGGTTTTCGACTGATTCAGGGTTACTGGAATGGCAGTTCTTTCGAAACATGCTCTGGCGGCGAATTTGATAGCTTTGAGTTTAACCAGACCTTACCAAGCTTCGTGATTGACCGATTGGCGTCTGTGGAAAGCTATGCCGCGTTTCTAGGCAGCGATTCACTCGGTAAAATGTCGGTTGAAGAGTTACTGATGTTAGCTGATGACAGCCATGACTGTGTGACAAGGCCTTCATTACTGAAAGAGTAGTGGGTAATCAAATAATTAAGTGTATTTGGCCTATGGTAGGCCAAGTGCCGATTTGTCTGTACAGATGCAGATTAAGCAATAAAAAGGCGCCTTAGAGGCGCCTTTTTTCATTTTGTTGCGAACAGTCTTTTGTGGTCATTCACTTATCGTATTCGGATTAAGCGAGTGACAGTATTGATTACTGCTCTTGCTCGCGTGCAATCGCACGGTAACCAATGTCATTGCGGTGGAACATACCATTCCAGCTAACTTGCTTCGTTAACGCGTAAGCGCGTTCCTGAGCCTCAGAAACCGTGTTGCCTAGTGCTGTTGCACAAAGTACACGACCACCGTTTGTCACAACGTCGCCAGCTTCGTTATTTGTCGTACCTGCGTGGAAAACCTTTTGGCCTTCAACTTCGCTTGTTGGTAGTGAAATAACGTCACCTTTTGCGTAGTCAGCAGGGTAACCGCCAGCAGCAAGAACAACACCGATCGAAGCGCGTGGATCCCACTTAGACTCAGCTTCGTCCAGCTTCTCGTCGATAGCCATTAGGCAAAGCTCAACAAGGTCTGACTCCATACGCATCATGATAGGTTGCGTTTCAGGGTCGCCGAAGCGGCAGTTGTATTCGATAACCTTAGGTGTGCCATCAGCATCGATCATTAGGCCAGCGTAAAGGAAACCAGTGTAAGGTGCGCCTTCAGCATCCATACCACGTACCGTTGGGTAGATAACTTCCTCAAGGATACGGTTGTGGATTTCTGGAGTCACAACTGGAGCTGGAGAGTAAGCACCCATGCCGCCAGTATTCGGACCAGTGTCTTTGTCGCCAACACGTTTGTGATCTTGGCTGGTGGCCATAGGAAGAACGCTAGAACCGTCAACCATTACGATGAAGCTTGCTTCTTCGCCTTCAAGGAACTCTTCGATAACCACGCGGCTGCCTGCTTCGCCAAATGCGTTGCCAGCAAGCATGTCTTTGATTGCGTCTTCAGCTTCTTCAAGTGTCATCGCAACGATAACGCCTTTGCCAGCGGCAAGACCGTCTGCTTTTACTACGATTGGTGCGCCTTGCTCACGTACGTAAGCGATAGCTGGGTCAATCTCAGTGAAGTTTGCGTAGTAACCTGTTGGGATGTCATGACGAGCTAGGAAGTCTTTCGTGAACGCTTTTGAACCTTCAAGCTGCGCTGCTGCTTGAGTAGGGCCAAAGATAGGCAGACCGACTTCGCGGAATGCGTCAACCACACCAATAACCAATGGCGCTTCAGGGCCAACGATAGTCAGTTCGATTTTTTTCTCTTGAGCAAACGCGACTAAACCTGCGATGTCTTCAACGCCGATGTTTACGTTCTCAAGTTTCGGCTCAAGTGCAGTACCTGCGTTACCTGGAGCAATGAATACTGTTTCAACGTTTGGGTTTTGTGCTGCTTTCCAACCTAAAGCGTGCTCACGACCGCCGGCACCAATAATAAGTACATTCATGTTTTAATCCTTACATCAAAAATCGTCATTCTCGAAGTTGAGGAACGAAACTATCGGGAATCTTCTTAGTTCGTTGAATAGAGAGATTCCGTATTACGCTCGTGCCTCACTATACGGAATGACGATATCGAAAATATTAAGCTTTTAAGTCATGTTGATAGTTGAACCAACATGAGTAATGAATTCTTAAACCAATAAAAAAGGCTCTAGGAAAACCTAGAGCCTGTTCTGATTAGTGGCGGAAGTGACGCATGCCCGTAAAGATCATCGCCATGCCGTGCTCATCTGCTGCTGCGATAACTTCGTCATCACGCATAGAGCCACCCGGTTGGATAACACACTTGATGCCAGCTTCTGCTGCCGCGTCGATACCGTCACGGAATGGGAAGAATGCATCTGATGCCATTACACAACCTTCAACCTGTAGACCTTCGTCTGCAGCTTTGATACCTGCGATTTTCGCAGAGTAAACGCGGCTCATTTGGCCTGCGCCCACACCAATAGTCATGTCGCCTTTCGAGTAAACGATAGCGTTAGATTTAACGTACTTCGCCACTTTCCAGCAGAATAGCGCGTCTTTTAGCTCTTCAGCTGTAGGTTGGCGCTTAGAAACTACTTTAAGGTCATCTTCAGATACCATGCCTTGGTCGCGGTCTTGAACTAGCAAGCCACCGTTAACGCGTTTAACGTCAAAACCAGTTGTCTTAGTTGTCCACTCGCCACACTCAAGTAGACGAAGGTTTTTCTTAGCCGCTACGATTTCTACTGCCTCAGCAGAAACAGAAGGTGCAATGATAACTTCAACGAATTGACGCTCAGTGATAGCTGTTGCTGTTGCAGCGTCTAGTTCACGGTTGAATGCGATGATGCCGCCAAATGCAGACGTTGGGTCTGTTTTGAATGCACGGTCGTAAGCTTCTAGGATGTTTTCACCTAGTGCTACACCACATGGGTTAGCGTGCTTAACGATTACACATGCTGGCTGGTCGAACTCTTTCACACACTCAAGTGCTGCATCAGTGTCAGCGATGTTGTTGTAAGAAAGCGCTTTACCTTGAATTTGGCGAGCAGTAGATACTGACGCTTCTTCTGGGTTTGCTTCAACGTAGAATGCCGCTGCTTGGTGGCTGTTCTCACCGTAGCGCATGTCTTGTTTCTTCTCGAACTGTTGGTTGAACGTGCGAGGGAATTTGCTTTCTTCGTCACCTTCTTTGTTCTCACCGTAAGATGGAACCATAGTGCCGAAGTAGTTTGCGATCATGCCGTCGTAAGAAGCTGTGTGCTCGAATGCTGCGATAGCTAGGTCGAAGCGAGTCTCTAGCGTTAGAGATTTCTCGTTCGCGTCCATTTCAGCAACAACGCGCTCATAGTCGTGAGCGTTCACAACGATAGTCACGTCTTTGTGGTTCTTCGCTGCAGAGCGAACCATTGTAGGACCGCCGATGTCGATGTTCTCAACAGCGTCAGCAAGGGTACAACCTTCTTTAGCAACGGTTTCTGCGAATGGGTATAGGTTTACAACAACCATATCGATAGGGTTGATACCGTGAGTTTCCATCACGTCATCGTCTTGACCACGACGGCCTAGAACACCACCATGAACTTTTGGGTGCAGAGTCTTAACACGGCCGTCCATCATTTCAGGGAAACCAGTGTAGTCAGATACTTCTGTAACAGAGATGCCTTTTTCAGCAAGCAGGCGAGCAGTGCCACCGGTAGATAGGATATCTACACCACGGTTAGCAAGAGCTTGTGCAAATTCAACGATACCAGTTTTGTCTGATACGCTGATTAGAGCGCGGCGAATTGGACGAGCGTTATTCATGCTTCCATCTTCCTCAAATTCATGGGGTTAAAATAAAGATATTTGCCAAAAAAGAACTTGTTTCTATCTTCTTAGCGTGGATTATCTTAGATACCAGTAAGAGATAAAATATTGGCCAGTTTTGGTAAAGACCTTTGGGTTTGTCTTATGATCTCGCTATAAGATAACCAACTCCAAATTTGATGGCGCAGATTCTAACTAATTTATTACAAAAAAGCTCGCGCAATCGTTTGGCATCTCAAAATTAATTATGAAAAGTGCCATTTCAGCCTGAAAAGTAACGATAAGGTTAATTGTGGAATGGACGAAAGAGTAGGAAAAAACATGTTCCAGATCGGTGAATTAGCGAAACGATGCGGTGTGACGGCCGATACCTTGCGATTTTATGAGAAGAATAATCTGATTGCGCCAGCCAGTCGCAGTGAGTCGGGTTATCGTCTCTATGATGAAAATAACCAGAAACAGGTGACCTTTATTCTTAAATCCAAAGAGTTGGGGCTGAGTTTGGATGAGATTAAAGAATTGCTTGAGATTCGCTTGGAAGCGACACAGCACAGTTGTGCCGAAGTGAAGTCGATTACCACAGCCAAGCTGGAGGTGATTGATGAGAAGATTACCGAACTCACCAAGATTCGTACTGCACTTAAGAAGATTAATGATGCGTGTTGTGGACACATAGACGATGATGCGAGCCATTGTTCTATTCTGGCTGCCTTGGACTCAGCAAACCTTGATAAGGGGCGTTGCTGTAGCTAACAGCGCCTTTCATAGCCAGTTCAGGTACTAGATTCTCTCTGGTACTTAACCGACAAGCCAAAAAAAAGCCAAACTCAATTAATGAGCTTGGCTTTCAATTCAATTAATTACGAAAGAACGATTAGTTCATGCCGTATTTTTTAAGTTTCTTGCGAAGAGTACCGCGGTTGATACCCATCATAGTTGCTGCGCGAGTTTGGTTACCGCGAGTGTACTGCATGATGGTGTCTAGTAGTGGCTGTTCAACTTCAGCTAATACTAGTTCGTATAACTCGCTGACTTCTTGACCGTTTAATTGAGCAAGGTAGTTTTTCAATGATGCTTTCACTGAATCACGTAGTGGTTTCTGCGTGATTTGGTCTTGTGATGTTACTGTAGTCACTGTCAATGCTTCTGAAGTCAGATTTTGTTCGAACATATTCGGTCTAGCTCTTCTCGTAATTATGGTGCAACGTTATCAAAATAACCTTCTAGCGCCTCAAGCTGCAGATCACCTGCTTCGAGTGCGTTGAAGGTACGGCGAAACTCACTCGCTTGTTCATGCTCTTTTAGATACCAACCCACATGCTTACGAGCGATGCGAGGGCCTAAAAACTCTCCATAGAATTCATGCAGAGCGTTAACATGACCAAGCATGATGTCCTTCACTTCCAAGATTGGGAGCGGGTCCATCGTGGTGCCGTTTTCCAAATAGTGTAGGATTTCGTTAAAAATCCACGGACGACCTTGGGCAGGACGACCAATCATCAAAGCGTCAGCGCCGGTGTACTCCAGCACAAACTTAGCTTTTTCCGGGCTATCGATATCACCGTTAGCAATAACCGGAATAGATACAGCTTGTTTCGCCGCTTTAATGTGTTTGTATTCTGCCTCACCTTTGTACATACAAGCGCGAGTTCTCCCGTGAAGGGCAAGTGCCTGTATGCCGCAGTCTTCGGCTATTTTAGCGATTTGGACACAGTTTCTGTTATCTGTATCCCAGCCTGTACGAGTCTTTAACGTTACTGGAACGTCGACTGCGTTTACAACAGCCTTCAAGATCTCTTCTATGAGTTCTGGATGCTGAAGTAGGGCAGAGCCCGCAAGCTTCTTATTCACTTTTTTGGCTGGACAACCCATATTGATATCGATGATTTGCGCACCGTTATCGACATTGAATTGAGCAGCCTCGGCCATAAGCTGTGGATCTGCACCAGCGATTTGTACTGAACGAATGCCCGATTCGCCTTCATGTACCATACGCTGCTGAGACTTCGACGTTTTCCAAACCTTAGGATTGGAGGACATCATTTCACTGACTGCCATCCCCGCACCATAGCGAAGACACAACTCACGGAATGGTCTATCCGTTACGCCAGCCATTGGAGCGACGATTAGATTGTTCTTAAGTTGATAATTTCCGATTTTCAAAACGTCATCACAGTTCTGTACCAGCAAGGGCGCGCATTTTACGCATTTTTTCGCTGCGTGAAAAGACTAATATTTGAGCATTTACAAATTGTTTTTGTAATTTGCATAAAATTCAATCAATTAGCGCCCAAAGTCTTGTCTAGCCTTGCTTGCGACCAGAGATACGACACCACTCTTGTTGCTCGATGATCGGATCAATGTGAAGCTCATCACGATAATAAGTCGCAACATCTTCCGCTTGTGTATCTAAAACACCCGACATCGCCAGCACACCATTTGGCTTAACTAGGCCTTTAATGATGCCTGAAAGGTCGCGTAATGGACCCGCAAGAATGTTGGCAACAACAACGTCAGCCAGCAAACCTTCAGGTTGATCTTGTGGCAAGAACACCTCTAGTTGCTCAGCAACGCCATTGCGTTGTGCGTTGTCTTTTGATGCAAGCAGAGCTTGAGGATCAATGTCGATCCCGATAACTTTTGCTGCGCCAAGTTTGATCGCTGCGATCGCTAGGATGCCTGAACCACAACCGAAGTCGATCACGGTTTTGCCTGTAAGGTCTAGGCCTTCAAGCCACTCAAGACACAATGCCGTTGTTGGGTGAGTACCTGTACCGAATGCAAGACCTGGATCCAGCATTACGTTTACAGCGTCAGGTTCAGGGATATCGCGCCAGCTAGGGCAGATCCATAAACGCTCACCAAACTTCATTGGGTGGAAGTTGTCCATCCATTCACGTTCCCAATCCTTGTCTTCAATTTGCTCTACTTTATGAGCAAAGTCTGCAGGGAACATGTTGCTTGCTTTAATCTGCGCTAGAACGACACCAGTATCAGTCTCAGCGTCGTAAAGCGCGAGAATGTCAGTATCACCCCAAAGGCGAGTTTCACCCGGCAGAGGCTCAAATACAGGGGTATCTTGTGCATCCAGGAAAGTTACAGAAAGAGCACCAGTCTCTTCCATTAACATGTCGCCGATTTGTTCGGCATTTTCATTGGTAGCATTAAGCTTGATTTGAATCCAAGGCATGGCTGCATCTTCTATATGAGAAAAATTGGATGGCGAGTCTAGCAGAAAATATGAGCAAATTCACCAAAACCCCACGGAATAAAATGGGGATTAAAGATTGAGTTTTTCGGGGCTATAAAAACAAAAATGCTCACCGAAGTGAGCATTTAAAATGTTCTTAAAAGAACCGATTACTTAGGGCTAGTTTTATTGCAGACCAAGCTTCTTCTCAAGGTAGTGGATGTTCGCACCACCGTGTTGGAAGTTTTCGTCGTTCATAATAGACAGTTGAAGTTCAGTATTAACGTTAATACCTTCAACGATCATTTCACCCAGTGCGTTCTTCATACGAGCGATAGCAACATCACGGTTCTCACCGTAAGTGATCAGCTTACCAATCATTGAATCGTAGTGTGGTGGCACTGTGTAACCTGTGTAGATATGAGATTCCCAACGTACGCCCATGCCGCCTGGTGCGTGGAAACGTTCAATCTTACCCGGAGAAGGTAGGAAACGAACTGGATCTTCAGCATTGATACGACATTCGATTGAGTGGCCACGCAGCTTAATATCATCCTGAGTGAATGATAGAGGCTGACCAGCAGCAATACGCAGTTGCTCTTTCACTAGGTCGATACCCGTTACCATTTCAGTAATCGTGTGCTCAACCTGGATACGAGTGTTCATTTCGATGAAGTAGAACTCACCGTTCTCGTATAGGAATTCAAATGTACCTGCGCCGCGGTAACCAATCTCAAGACAAGCACGAGTACAACGTTCGCCGATGTACTTACGCATCTCTTCAGTGATACCTGGAGCTGGTGCTTCTTCCACAACTTTCTGGTGACGACGCTGCATTGAACAGTCACGCTCACCTAGGTGGATAGCATTACCTTGGCCATCTGCAAGCACTTGTACTTCAATGTGACGTGGGTTTTCTAGGAATTTTTCCATGTAAACCATGTCGTTGTTGAAACATGCTTTTGCTTCAGCACGAGTCATCGCGATAGCTTCTGTTAGTTCAGCTTCAGAACGAACAACACGCATACCACGACCGCCGCCGCCGCCAGATGCTTTGATGATTACTGGGAAACCAATGCGCTTAGCGTGCGCTTTGTTTTTCGCGTCGTCGTCATCAAGAGGGCCGTCAGAACCTGGTACACAAGGTACGCCAGCTTTCTTCATTGACGTGATAGCTGACACTTTGTCACCCATCATGCGAATGGTTTCAGCTTTAGGACCAACAAAGATAAAGCCACTGCGCTCTACCTGTTCTGCAAAGTCTGCATTTTCAGATAGGAAGCCGTAGCCAGGGTGAACGGCTACTGCGCCTGTAACTTCAGCAGCGCTGATGATACGAGGGATGTTCAGGTAGCTATCGATACCACGAGCTGGACCGATACAAATGGTTTCGTCTGCAAGCAGTACGTGCTTAAGATCGCGGTCAGCTGTTGAGTGAACAGCTACCGTTTTAATGCCAAGCTCTTTACATGCACGCAGAATACGTAGTGCAATCTCACCACGGTTCGCGATTACTAATTTATCTAACATAATGAGTGCTCTCTATTATTCGATAATTACTAGAGCTTGGTCGAATTCTACTGGTTGACCGTCTTCAACTAGGATAGCGGTAACAACACCTGACTTATCAGCTTCGATTTGGTTCATCATTTTCATTGCTTCAACGATACATAGAGTTTCGCCAGCTGTTACTGATTGACCAACTTTAACGAATGGTTTTGCGTCTGGGCTTGGAGCGCCGTAGAAAGTACCAACCATTGGAGAAAGAACTTGGTGGCCCGCTGGAACTGCTGGAGCCGCTGCTTCTGCTGCTACAGGTGCCGCCGCAGGAGCTGCTGCCGCTGCTACAGGAGCTGGAGCTGCTGCATATTGAACAGGTGCTACAGGTGCAGTGCTGTTACGACTGATTCGTACTGACTCTTCACCTTCAGAGATTTCTAGCTCAGAAATACCAGACTCTTCAACCAATTCGATTAGCTTTTTGATTTTGCGAATATCCATTGTTTCTTTCTCTTTATCTGTTAATTGAACTTACTCTATGACTGAGTAGGTTAGTAATAGTTCGTTGTTTATGTTTACTTTGAGTTGAGCTTGCTGAGCGCAGCGGTCAAAGCAAATTGATAACCTTGGGCACCTAAGCCACAAATCACACCTTCTGCTTTATCAGATAGGTAAGAGTGGTGACGGAATGGTTCACGTGCGTGAACATTCGATAGATGGACCTCAATAAATGGGATCGCAACGCCAAGTAGTGCATCACGCAGTGCCACACTGGTATGTGTAAAGGCTGCTGGGTTGATAATGATAAAATCAACATTTTGATAAGCACTATGGATCGCTTCAATCAGTTCATATTCACGATTTGACTGTAAGTGAGATAGCTCAACATCGTGTGCTTTCGCTTGCTCGGTCAATGAGCTAATAATCTGGTCAAGTGTTTGAGAACCGTAGTGTGCCGGCTCTCTTAGGCCTAACAGGTTAAGGTTTGGGCCATTTAAAACTAGAATGCGAAACTTTGTAGACATCGTGGGGCTATCTTCCTTTATCGTGTTTACGAACGTGAATGTTGCCATTTTATTGAAAATTTGCGGTTAATTTCTAGTGAGAAAAACCCAAATTTAAAAATTAGAACCAGATTATAGCTAATTCAGCGCAAATCGCAGCAATTTACTGGTCTAATCTCCTATTGATACAGCGTGGAATTGTTACCAACTTAACAAAAAAGCGCCTTAGCCTTAATTTGGGGCGGGATATTTGAGATCAAGATCAGCCATAAAAAAACCGCCACATAGGTGACGGTTTAGGTAAGATCTGTTTTAAACAATAACTCAGGGTGTGACTGGTTGCTTATGCCAGTTCTGCTTTCTCGGCAATCAACTTATCAACCACACTTGGGTCTGCCAAAGTAGAGGTGTCACCTAGGTTACCTGTATCACCGGTAGCAATCTTACGCAGGATACGACGCATGATTTTACCTGAACGAGTTTTTGGTAATGAGTCGGTCCAGTGCAGCACATCTGGTGTTGCGATTGGACCAATCTCTTTACGTACCCAGTCTTTCACTTCTTTATGAAGTTCAGCGGTTGGGAACTCGCCATCATTCAGCGTGATGTAAGCGTAAATTGCTTGGCCTTTAATATCGTGAGGAATACCCACAATCGCTGCCTCTGCAATCTTATCAAACGCGACTAGAGCCGATTCAATCTCTGCAGTACCCATACGGTGGCCAGACACGTTAAGTACGTCATCAACACGACCAGTAATCCAGTAGTAACCGTCTTCATCACGACGAGCACCATCACTGGTGAAGTACATGCCTTTAAAGGTAGAAAAGTAAGTCTGTTCGAAGCGATCGTGATCGCCATGCACAGTACGCATTTGGCCCGGCCAAGAGTCAAGAATCACAAGGTTGCCGTCAGTTGCGCCCTCAATGATGTTACCCATGTTATCAACCAGAGCAGGTTGTACTCCGAAGAATGGACGCGTCGCTGAGCCAGGTTTTAGGTCGGTTGCTCCCGGTAGTGGTGCGATTAAGATGCCGCCCGTTTCTGTTTGCCACCAAGTATCGACAATTGGAGACTGCTCATTACCAATTGTTTTGTAGTACCACTCCCACGCTTCTGGATTGATAGGTTCGCCCACTGAGCCCATGATTCTTAGGCTGTCACGAGAAGTACCTTCAACGGCTTCGTTGCCTTTAGCCATTAGTGCACGAATAGCCGTTGGTGCAGTATAAAGAATATTCACTTGGTGCTTATCGACTACTTCACTCATGCGGCTTGTGTTCGGGTAATTCGGCACGCCTTCAAACAAAATGGTTTTTGCACCATTAGCAAGAGGTCCGTAAACAAGATATGTGTGACCCGTAATCCAACCCACATCCGCAGTACACCAGAAAGTCTCGCCCTCTTGGTAGTCGAATACATATTTGAATGTCATCGCTGCATAAACAAGGTAACCACCTGTGGTGTGCATAACACCTTTAGGTTTGCCCGTTGATCCTGACGTATAAAGGATGAATAGTGGATCTTCTGCGTTCATCTCTTCTGGTGGGCAATCTGCCGATACATTAGCAATAGCATCGTGCCACCACACATCACGGTGTTCATGCCAAGCAACATCACCGCCAGTACGTTTGAATACCACAACCTTCTCGATGTTTTTCACTTCAGGGTTAGTCAGCGCTTCATCGACGTTTTTCTTCAGTGGAACAGCACGGCCGCCACGCACGCCTTCATCGGCAGTGATAACGACTTTAGAATTTGAATCGATAATACGACCAGACAGAGCTTCTGGTGAGAAACCACCAAATACTACCGTGTGAACTGCACCAATACGGGTACATGCCAGCATTGCTACTGCCGCTTCTGGCACCATTGGCATGTATAAACAAACCACATCACCTTTACGTACGCCTTGCTCTTTCAGAGCATTTGAAAACAGGCACACTTCTTTGTGTAGTTCATTAAAAGTTAGGGTTTTATCATCGGCAGGGTCATCGCCTTCCCAGATGATAGCGACTTCATCACCGCGTTCAGCAAGGTGACGGTCGATACAGTTAGCCGATACGTTAAGCGTGCCATCTTCAAACCAGCGGATGTCGATGTGGCCAGGGTCAAAAGAGGTATTTTTTACTTGTGTGAAAGGCTTGATCCAATCAACGATTTTTCCGTGTTCACCCCAAAAGCCTTCAGGGTCAGAAACAGATTGCTGGTACATGGCTAGGTAAGTGTCATTATCCGCGTGTGTGGTTGATTTAATATTTTCTTTTACCGGATAAACGTGGGCTTCACTCATTGCATCTCTCCTTGTGCCTACATTCCTAATGAACTGGCAACTTCCTTTGTGTTCAGTTTCTAGGTCTATTACAGAACCGTCTTTGTGTTATCACTCTCGGCTAGGACGGCGATTTCCACAATTAGACTTTAGGATGAGACGCCGCTTTTCACTTAAAAAATAGCGAGTTAAGTTCATTTTTGAGATGTTGCTCTCTATGTAGAAAGCCAGTGGTTGAATTAAGAGTAAGAAGAGTTGAAGCGAGGCAGGTCACCGTGTTTTAGGCGAACAAAGATCAGCGCGGCGGAGATAGCGTCTTGTAATGCATCATGTTTATTGACTGGAATAGGCAAGTCGAGCTGGCGACAGATGGCATCCATGCTGAGGTCGAAGTAGGCATTGGGCAGCTGTCTTTCGAGTTTGTCTTGATAGAGTTGGCTCACTTCGACTAATCGGTTAGGCAGAGGAAATCCGAGTTGTTTTAAACAGGCGCGGTCGAGAATTTTCTTGTCATAGCGGATGTGATAGCCGACTAAAGGACGATTACCAATGAAGCTTAGTAGCTCAATTAAGGCTTGTTTCTCTTCGATTCCGTGTTTGAGATCTTGATGGCGAATACGGTGGATTTTTATTGAATTGCAATCGAGTGATTGAGGCGCTCGCAACCGCACTTCAAAAGGTTGGCTGGTAATAATTCGGTTACCGATGATCTTCGTTGCGGCAATGGTCACCAGTTCGGCTTGATTGGGATCGAGGCTGGTGGTTTCACAATCGAGTGAGACATATTCTTGATGAACAGGCGCAGTAAATAGAGGCTGATACGGAGAGCCTTTGAGCTTGTGATGCCAGTAATAGCGAACCAGTCTATTCATCGTTCAATCGCCTAGTCCCTTATTTGATAGTGGTAGCCGAGCCATTGCTTGAATTTCTTAACCACGTGCAGGCTATGACGAAGCAGATCTCGGTCAGCTCGTTCCATCAGTTTGACGTCGATTTTATTGCTGTTGTGCTGTTGCGATAGGCGTTGTGATAAGCGCCACTTAAAGAACTGCTTGAGCGCTTCATTGAGGTTATCCGCAGTGCTTTGCTCTAGTACCTTCTTACTCACGAGATGCTCAATGCGTTCAAAGGTGTTATTGACCGTCACACCATGTTCAAGGCTAAGCGCTCTCACACCGTGCACGAGAGGGAAAATACCGCCTTGTTTGATGTCGAGTCCTGACTTGGATTGTTTCACGTTACCAAACAGGGTCAGGGGAACTGAGAAGTTCAGAGCAGGGCGGCAGAATTCAGTCAGAATCAACTCTTGTCCGAGCATTAAATCACTCAAGTGCTGCTTGACCGGTTTTAGTAGTTCCTTGTTTCCCGCCACAGCGTGTGCATCCGCCATGATGGCGATATCCATCACTGTCTCTGGTGTTGCTTTTCTTACCCAACTGGTGAGGGTTTGTTTCCACTCTTGCTCTGAATGCACCCATTTCGGATTGTTGACCATCACGTTGCCCGGGCATAACGGATACCCCAATTGCTGCAGTGTGTGGGTGAGGTCGTTCATGGCACTTTGACATTGATGCCACTCCAAACCATCTTGAATAATCAGAGCGTTGTCTTGATCGGTTTTGAGAATTTGCTCTCCACGTCCCTCAGAACCCAACACGATCAGGCAGCAATGATTGTGCAGTGCTGGCGGGATAACCAACTCAAACGCCTTCTCTATAATCTGTTCATTTACGGCTGAAATTAGCTCCATGATAAAGCGTGTACGAATGCCATTACTGAGTAGGCTTTCGACCAATTGACGCTGCTTGTTGGAAGCCATGGCCAACTCTTCAATGCTGGTGGCTCGCGCAATTCGCAAAGTAAGTACATGCGAGTGAGTGGAGAACGCGCTGAGTATTTGCGTCATATCGACCATGCCCACTGCGTTTTGACCATCACAAACCATCAGCCTTTTTACACGATTTCGGGTCATGGTGATCATGGCGTTAAACAAGAAATCGCCTTGATTAACATGCAGAACAGGGAAGGTTGCTATCTCGCCAACCGCAGTATCGAGCGGGCGATTATCGAGCATCACCGCGTGCAATAAATTGGTTCGTGTGACGATTCCATACGGGAAGGTACATGATGATCCAAAAGCTTTTGGAACATCATGATCTAAATGAACTAGAGCCGAGTCCAACCCTTGTTCTTTCAGGGTTTGAGTAACTTGGTTAATCGGTTGTTCGGGTTCAAGTATCAGTGGTGGGTGATAAATAGAGTCGTCGACTTTGGTTAGTATGAACTCGGCAAGATTCTGTTGCTGCTGAGCCGCTTCAATCAATGCTTTTCGGGTTGATAGGTTACTATCAAAGTAAGCCGCGAACTGGCCATTGGCGTGGTAAAGCTCAAGGAAGATATCGGTTGGTAATAGATAACTTAAGGTATCTTCCAGCGCGATATATTGGTGCTTGGTGTGAGGCTCAAATTGGCTGCGCACATCGAAAATATCGTCATTGGCATAGTGCGCGTAGATCTCACCATCGCTGCTAGCACGCTCTTCGACGGCCCCTTTAATCAGAATATGCAGATGGCGACTTGGGCGGTCGGCCTCCAATATCACCTCGTGCGCTCGGTAATAAACCACATCTAATGAGGAGCGCAGCGTTAACTGTTCCGCGTCGGACAGGCTATCGAAGGGCGGGTGCTGCATATTAAATTTATCAGGCATAAGCATCGAAAGAGTTAGGAGTCTCTTTTCAGTCTGACAAATTACCAGCGAAGCTCCAGACGACTTTAGTCTAAATGCGATCGTGAGGGCTGTTGAACACTGGATACTTGAACCAAATGGGATATCGATATTCATTGAATATAGGAATGGTATCTCTTCAATAATTCCCTTTTTCATCTTTTGTGACCTAGGCATAATTGGCGCTTCCTTGTTCCACACATTTTTATAGGTCGCCTATGTTTAATCCTTCCCCTTATGGCTGGATATCCCAGTATTTTCTCGGTTTCTTTTTTGCCTATGGCGTTTATCTGCCATTTTGGGCGCTGTGGTTTGAAGACCAAGGCGTGTCTGCAGGGGACATTGGCGTATTGATTGGTGTGGGTTTGGCTACACGTTGTGTTGCTAACTTTGTGATAACACCACGTATCTATAAAGTTGAACACTTAATGCCAGCACTGCGTTGCCTCAGTTTTGTCGCGCTATTATTCGTTGGTTTCCATTTCTTTACTGGTGGTAGCTTTTTATTGATGCTACTAGCAACGGTAATGTTCAACCTCTGCTATGGACCAATTATTCCGCTTTCTGATGCAATGGCGAACCATTACAGCCGTCTCAAAATGCTCGATTACGGACGTACACGTTTGTGGGGGTCAGTAGCATTTATTGCGGGTTCTACCGTGGTTGGTTATCTGGTGGCTGAATTTGGCACAGATATGATTTTGTATACTGCGCTGGCAGGCGTGTTGGTTTCTCTGTTGCTCGCGATGAGAAATCCAAATGTGATGCCGGTGACAGAGTCTGAGCAAGTCGCTGAAAGACCTAAGCTTGGTCAACTGTTACGTGAATCATCGGTAGTGAAGTTTCTTGCATTGATGGCACTACTTCAAGGAAGCCACGCCGCGTATTACAGCTTTAGTGCGATTTACTGGAAAGAGGCGGGGCACTCTGAGGCCATCATCGGTTATCTGTGGAGCTTGGCTGTGGTTGCTGAGGTGGTAGTATTTGCTCTGAGCAAGCGACTGTTTGCTGGATTATCATTGCGCACTCTGTTTGTGATTGCTGGTATCGGAGTAATGGCTCGTTGGGGTATCACCGCATCAACGACCGCGATTCCAATATTGATCGTGGCTCAGCTACTGCACGGGGTGACATTCGCCATGGCACACATCGCTGCGATTCAATACATTCAGTCTCAAGAGTCGAATAAAATGGTGGCACTGCAGGCTCTTTACAATGCGATACCACTTGGCGCCTTTATCGCATTAATGACGACCCTAAGTGGTTGGGGCTACGAATTGTGGGGCGCGAATATCTTCTGGGGAATGGCTGCGATGGGTGCAATTGCCCTGTTTATCAAGCTTGATGAAAGAAGCTCTGTGGTTGAAGTTAATCAACCTGAGTCAGAAGTTCATAGCTGATAGCCAATCGTGATTATTAGAGTCTAAAGCACAGAATTTAAGCGATGCGATTGAGTTAATGACTCATCCTTAGTTAAATGAAACCTCTCCCTTATGGAGAGGTTTTTTTATGGATGAAGAAAGGGTTTTCAATGCAAGGATGGGTAGTAATTCCAGTCTCTTTAGCCTACTTGGGCGTGTTATTTCTGATCGCTTGGTATGGAGACAGGCAGGTTCGTTGGCTATCGCGTTGGCGACCGTGGATCTATAGCCTTTCGATTGCGGTGTATTGTACCTCTTGGACCTTCTATGGAACGGTGGGTCAGGCGAGCAATAACCCTTGGTCTTTTTTACCCATCTATCTCGCACCGATTCTGGTATTCACTCTCGGCTGGCGGATCTTAGCGCGGCTGATCTTGATAGCGAAGCGTGAACACATTACCTCGATTGCCGACTTTATCGCGGCTCGCTACGGAAAATCTCAAGGCTTAGCGGTGGCTGTCACCGTGATTGCTGTGGTCGGTATTCTTCCGTATATCGCGCTGCAACTTCGTGGTATCACCATGGGGCTCGATATTGTTGCTCCGAGTCTGGCGCAAGACTTTGGCTATCAGGATTATCACGTCTCTTGGTTTGTGGTTGGCGCGCTAGCCATTTTTACCATGCTGTTTGGTACAAGGCACATCGACAACACGGAACATCACCGTGGCATGATGATGGCGGTAGCATTTGAGTCCATCGTTAAGCTTGCGGCATTCCTGATTGTTGGTCTGTTTATCATGTATCTGGCCATGAGCAGCGATAAAATCGACCTGCTTGATGTGGCTGCTTCTACCTACGAATCACCGAATATTCCAACCTTAATTATTCATACCGTTTTAACCATGTTGGCGATTGTCTGTCTGCCACGCCAATTCCATACCATGGTGGTTGAAAACGAGCGCCCTCAAGATCTACACACAGCACGTTGGTTATTTCCGCTTTATCTGATTTTGATGGGATTGTTTGTTCTGCCGATTGCGTGGGCAGGTCAGGGATTATTGACCGACATGCCTGCCGATACTTACGTGATCAGTGTGCCAATGGCAGAGGGGGCTAATCATATTGCCTTGCTCGCTTTCTTAGGTGGTACTTCTGCTGCGAGTGGAATGGTGATTGTCTCGACTATCGCGTTAGCGATCATGGTGTCGAACGATTTAGTGATGCCACTGTTGCTGCGTCGAATGCGCTTAACTCAAAGAACCCATCGTCATTTTTCTGGGTTGCTATTGGTGATTCGTCGCGGGCTTATTTTATTGCTGCTTCTTGGAGCGTGGTTGTTCTATCAGGCGCTCGATACCATTCATTCCTTGTCTGCGATCGGCTTTCTTTCGTTTGCGGCGATCGCTCAATTTGCTCCAGCATTGATTGGCGGTTTGTACTGGCGTCCGGGTAACAGAAAGGGTGTGTATGTCGGCTTAATGGTCGGTTCGGTGATCTGGCTAATTACTCTGATGAGTCAAACCAGCATGTTGGCAGGCGATAGCGAAAGTAACCTTTTGCTATGGATTATCACGCCGCCGGAACTGCTCAGTAGCTGGAATATCAGCAGTTCAAACTGGGGCATTGTGCTGAGTATTGTGCTCAATACCTTGTGCTATGCCGTAGTTTCGATGTCGACAAGACCAAGCCTAAGTGAGCGCTTACAATCAGCGGCATTTGTTGGTACACCGCTGCCTGAGAATGAAAATATCAGCCTTTACCAGAACCGCGTGACGGTCGCTGAATTAGAGATGTTGGCATCACGCTTTGTTGGTCGAAAGCGAGCGAAAAGCGCCTTACACAGCTATTGGCAACAACACGGACAGCCGCTGCTTCCCAATCAACAAGCACCCGCAAGTTTAATTCGTCATGCAGAGCGCGTACTCGCGGGTGTGTTTGGTGCCTCTTCCGCTAAGTTAGTACTTACTTCTGCTTTACAAGGCAGAAACATGCAGCTTGAAGAGGTCGCGACCATCGTTGATGAAGCCTCTGAACTGTATGATTTCAGCCGTGGCTTACTGCAAGGTGCGATTGAACACATAGGCCAAGGTATTGCAGTAATAGACAAACAGATGAGGCTGGTGGCGTGGAATCAACGTTACTTAGAACTGTTTGAATTCCCTGCGGGCTTGATTCAGGTTGGTCGACCCATTTCAGATGTGATTCGCCACAATGCCGAGCAAGGTTTGTGTGGTCCGGGTGACCCAGAAGATCACGTTCGCCGCCGTGTTTATCACCTTGAGCAAGGTACGCGACACACCTCTTCTCGTATTCGTCCTGATGGTCGAGTGATTGAGGTGCAAGGTAACCCGATGCCAAGTGGCGGCTTCGTAATGAGCTTCACTGACATCACGGTATTTAGACAAGCAGAGCAGGCGCTAAAAGATGCCAATGAAACCTTGGAATCGAGAGTTCACGAACGAACTCAAGAGCTCGAAAAATTGAACCATCGCTTGGTCAAGGCGACACAAATCTCTGACCAAGAATCGCAATCTAAGAGTCGCTTCTTGGCGGCTGTGAGTCACGACTTGATGCAGCCACTCAATGCCGCGCGCTTGTTTGCTTCGTCACTTTCCGAGGTAGCAAAAGAGCAAGAGGTGAAGCAGCTTTCGTCCCATATCGAGAGTGCGCTTGGTGCTGCTGAAGATTTGATTGGCGACTTATTGGATATCTCTCGATTGGAATCCGGCAAGCTAGAAACCAACATTCACGCGATTGCTGTGCACGATGTACTAACCAACTTAAATGCGGAATTTAGTGCCTTAGCGAGACAACAAAAAATTGAGTTCAAGATGATCCCATCGTCATTGTTTATTCACTCTGACCCTAAGTTGTTGAGGCGTGTGATTCAGAACTTTTTGACTAACGCCTTTCGTTACAACCCAGAAGGGAAAGTGGTACTCGGGGCGAGACGAGTCAATGGTCAGGTGCGAATTGATGTGTGGGATAACGGAACTGGTATTGATGAAGATAAGCAGCAAGAAATCTTCGAAGAGTTCACTCGTGGCAGCCAAGTGCGTGCAGACCAAGGCTTGGGATTAGGCCTTGCGATTTCTAAAGGTATTGCTCATGTACTTGGTCATCAAATATCGATGCGTTCATGGCCGGGACAAGGGAGTGTTTTCTCTATCACCTTAGCGAGAGCCGAACAAGTTGCTCCAGTTGTGCAAGCTTCAGCGCCAATGGCGACCAGCGACATCGAACATCTCAAAATATTGTGTGTCGATAATGAGCGCGAGATTTTGGTCGGAATGGAGAACCTGATTGGACGTTGGGGTTGTGAGGTTAAGACCGCGGTTGATTTGGTTGAAAGCTTGAAGTGTCTCGATGACGACTGGCAGCCGGATGTGATTTTCTCTGATTATCGCCTCGACAATGGTCGAACGGGTCTAGAAGTGTTGCAACAGTGTCGCTTGCGCCTCGGAGACTCTTTTGAGGGGGTCATTATTAGTGCTGATAGAACCGATGACATGTTGGCAGCGATAAAGGCCAACAGCTTTGGCTTTATTGCCAAGCCAGTTAAACCGTTAAAACTCAGAGCGGTATTGAATCGAGTGAGCTAGCTTGAATTAACAGGTTCGGATTAGCACGTTTGGATTTGCTAGCGGATATTGAAAAGGCCTCGTATGAGGCCTTTTTTGTCTCTGTTATTTCAGCGAGTTTTAGCAAAAATTTGCCAACTAACTTGCAATTCCACCCTGCGTCAGAGCGGTTGGGTCAAGGAGCTTGCTGAGTTCTTCTCGGCTGAGATCGGTTTCTCTTTCTGCAACATCAAGAATAGGCAAGCCCTCTTTGTAGGCTTTCTTGGCTATATCAGCAGCCTTCAAGTAACCAATAACAGGGTTGAGTGCTGTCACTAGAATTGGATTCTTTGAAAGTGCTAAATCAAGATTGTCTTGGCGCACCGTGAAGGTCGCAACCGCTTTATCTGCTAGCGCGACAGAGCTGTTAGCCAATAGCTCTATACTTTCTAGTACGTTATGAGCAATCACTGGCAGCATCACATTCAGCTGGAAGTTACCAGACTGGCCAGCGACAGTAATAGTGGTGTCGTTACCAATCACTTGTGCAGCTGCCATTGCGGCGGCTTCTGGAATCACAGGATTTACTTTGCCCGGCATGATCGATGAGCCTGGCTGTAGCGCCTGCAATTCAATTTCACCTAAGCCTGCCAATGGGCCTGAGTTCATCCAGCGAAGATCGTTTGAGATCTTCATGATCGCAACTGCTGCAGTTTTGAGCTGCCCCGAGAGTGCAACGATCGCGTCTTGGCTGCTGAGATTAAAAAAGAAGTTCTCACTTGAGTTAAAACTGATCTTTGTCGATTGAGATAGGTTACTTGCAAACTTATCGGCAAAGCGTGGGTCGGCATTGATCCCGGTTCCGACCGCTGTTCCACCTTGAGCGAGTGCTTTGATAGCAGGCAGGGTGCTTTCAATGGCTTGCTTAGCGTGTTCAATCTGGAATTTCCAGCCACCAAGCTCTTGAGCAAAGGTAATTGGCATCGCATCCATTAGATGAGTACGGCCTGTTTTTACTACCTCGGCTAGTTCTTGCTGTTTAACGGTAAGTGCGTCTGAAAGGTGAGTTAATGCAGGCAGCAGTTTGTTTTCAGCCATAAGAGCGACACTGACTTGAATCGCGGTTGGTACCACATCGTTGCTGCTTTGGCCCATATTGACGTGATCATTCGGATTCACATCCCCTTGTAAACTCCTTGAAGCGAGTGTTGCAATCACTTCGTTGGCATTCATGTTGGAGCTAGTACCAGAGCCAGTTTGGTAAACATCGATCGGGAATTGATCGAGGTATTTACCATTGATGATCTCTTGGCTCGCTTCGGCGATCGCGTTGGCAATATCACCTTCCAATAAACCCAACTGAGCATTGGTGTCAGCGGCCGCCTGCTTAATGAATGCCAATGCTTGAATGAAGCTAGTTGGCATCTTGTGTGAACTAAAAGCAAAGTTATCTGCAGCACGTTGAGTTTGTGCTTGGTATAGCGCATCGGCAGGGACTTTCACTTCCCCCATGCTGTCTTTCTCAATTCGATATTGTAGGGTCATTTTCTATCCTTGTTAGCCAAGTGGGGCTTGGACTTGTTGTAGTGTTTGGCTGAGATTCAAAAAACGCGCTTGGCCTTGAGGCTGCTGGCAGTAGTGGCGTTTCAAATAAAATAGTGGTGAGTGAATAGAGTCTAGGCAGATATGACGAAAGGCGAAACTGCGCTCAGGAGACTCAATCGCTTCAATCAAATGGAAGAAAACTTGGCGTAGGTACAGCTCGCACAACAAGATGTTTTCTTGGGCGGCGTGTTTTTCATAGTAAGCGGAAAGCGTTAGTGCGCACTCGATGTAATCTCGAATCACATACGGCTCATGGCCTTGCACTTGTTCTAATGAAGCAAAGCGATCTTGTGCTTTGTAAAACCTCGAGTAGAGGCCCTGCTGTTCTTTCATCATCATTTGCATCTCTTTATTGGATGTTAATGATAATTATTATCAAATGAGATTTTAAAAACAACCCTTTGTTTGTCTTTTTATAAAATGAAAGGGGAAAAGAAAAAGCCGATACATAACGTATCGGCTTTCTGAGATTCAGTACCTAATCCCTACAATGTAAGTACTGATTCATTTTTCTAAACATCTCTGCTTAGTAGTCGTGCTTAGTGGTCGTGAGCTTCACCAGCACCTTTCGGGTAACGGATGTTCTCAACCATATCTTGTACATCTTGTGGTACTTCAGCTGTTACTTTGTTTACAGCAATCGATACTACGAAGTTTAGACACATACCTAGCGTACCGATGCCTTCTGGGCTGATACCAAACCACCAGTTTTCAGGTGTGCTTGCTGCTGGGTTAATGAACTTGAAGTAGATGATGTAGCTTGCTGTGAAGGCAATACCTGACAACATACCTGCAATTGCGCCTTCCTTGTTCATCTTCTTGTAGAAGATACCTAGGATAATCGCCGGGAAGAAGGATGCTGCGGCTAAGCCGAAGGCAAACGCTACTACCTGTGCTACGAAGCCTGGTGGGTTAATACCCAAGTAACCTGCACCGACAATCGCGATCATGGCTGCCAAACGAGCGGCTAACAGCTCCTGCTTGTCAGTCATGTTTGGTCTGAAGCCTTTCTTCAACAAGTCATGTGAAATCGACGTCGAGATTACCAATAGTAGACCTGCGGCAGTTGATAGTGCGGCTGCTAGGCCACCTGCTGCTAGTAGTGCTACAACCCAGTTTGGCAGTTTCGCTAGCTCTGGAGAAGCCAGTACGATGATGTCACGGTTAATCTTCATCTCGTTGCGCTCATCGCCCGAGTAGAACATTTTGCCATCGCCGTTCTTATCTTCCCAACCTACTAGGCCAGTGCTTTCCCAGTTTTTATACCAGCTTGGTGCGTCTGCTGCTGCGACACCTTGCATGTCAGGGCCGTTGATTGTTTCGATCATGTTTACACGAGCGAATGCTGCAACGCCTGGTGCTGTTGTGTATAGCAATGAGATGAACAGTAGAGCCCAACCCGCTGAGATACGAGCATCACGTACTTTTGGTACAGTGAAGAAACGAATGATTACGTGTGGAAGACCTGCAGTACCTACCATTAGAGCCGCACAGATGAAGAATACATCTACCATGCTCTTGTTACCTTCGGTATAGGCGGTAAATCCGAGTTCTTCGGTGAGTCCATCCAGTTTATCAAGTAAGTAAACATCCGTACCTGATAGCGTAGAGCCCATACCAACTTGTGGAAGTGGGTTACCTGTCATCATGATTGATGTAAAGATTGCTGGAACAAGGAAGGCGAAAATGAGGACACAGAATTGAGCTACCTGCGTATAAGTGATGCCTTTCATGCCACCAAGTACTGCGTAGAAGAACACAATACCCATGCCGATGATGATACCTAGGTTAATGTCGACTTCTAGGAAACGAGAGAATACAACGCCTACACCACGCATCTGACCTGCAACGTACGTGAATGATACGAAGATTGCACAGAATACCGCTACCATACGTGCTGTTTTCGAGTAGTAACGCTCACCGATGAAATCAGGAACCGTAAACTGACCGAACTTACGTAGGTAAGGTGCTAAACATAGCGCAAGTAGTACGTAACCACCTGTCCAACCCATTAGGTAAACCGCACCGTCGTAACCAACGAATGAGATGATACCTGCCATTGAGATGAATGATGCTGCCGACATCCAGTCAGCGGCAGTCGCCATGCCGTTTGCTACTGGGTGTACACCACCGCCAGCAACGTAGAACTCACTGGTAGACCCTGCACGAGCCCAGATTGCGATGCCGATATATACCGCGAAAGTAATACCGACGAGAATAAACGTCCAAGTTTGAATATCCATGTTCTAGCCTCTAGTCTTCCTGTACGTTGTATTTTTTGTCGAGCGCATTCATGCGAACAACGTAAATAAATATCAGCGCCACGAAGGTGTATATCGAACCTTGCTGAGCGAACCAAAATCCTAGCTTGAACCCGCCAAACTGAACGGTATTGAGGGCATCCACAAATAAGATGCCAGCGCCGTAAGACACTGCAAACCAGACCGCGAGCAGTGTTCCCATAATTCCCAAGTTTTCCTTCCAGTAGGCTTGAGCATGTTCCGTAGATTCGAACGCCATTGCCTTCTCCTTTATTCCGTTTTCGTAGAAACCGTTTTTGTAAAATAGCGTGTTAACGTAATGTTACGATTTAGAATGTAGCAAGGATGAGTCAAGGGATCTGTGCAACTTTAGTCGGGATAGTATTGGCGCTAATGTACTGAAATATGGGAGTTGGAAGACAGAACCATAGAAAAGTGTGATGTTACAAGGTTGTTAAATTAGCCAAAGGTCTAACAAAAGTGGATGAATTAGAGTGCGAGTCATAAAATTTAACAACTAAATGACTGAGAAACGGTATTTAGTCCTGCGTATGACACGAAGGGAAACATAAGTTTGTTATAGTAACTAAAGCACTTTCATCGACCGTGCCATGCTTAGCGGCAGAAGATCAACATGCTTATATCTTGAGTTTTATTCTTTGGGGGAACGAATTGGACGCAATAACTATCAACCACTTATTTTTAACTGGTGCGGTGCTCATCGCCATCAGTGTGCTTTTCTCACAAGTGTCCTCACGATTGGGCGTTCCGATTCTTTTGATCTTTTTATTCGTTGGTATGTTGGCGGGTGAAGATGGTCCGGGTGGTATTAATTTTGATGATTACTCACTGACTTATTTGGTGAGTAACCTCGCACTTGCCGTGATCTTGCTTGATGGCGGTATGCGAACCAAGGTTGCGAGCTTTAAGGTCGCGTTTTGGCCATCACTCTCATTGGCGACAATAGGCGTGGCCTGTACCGCAACCCTAACCGGTTTAATGGCCGCGTGGCTGTTTGACCTGTCACTGATGCAAGGTATTTTGGTCGGCGCAATTGTCGGTTCAACCGATGCGGCAGCAGTATTCTCTTTGTTGAAAGGACAGAGTCTCAACGAACGTGTTGGCTCAACCCTAGAGATCGAATCGGGTACCAACGACCCAATGGCGGTCTTCCTGACAGTGACCTTAATTGCGCTACTTGGCACCCCAGATGCTGAGATGGGAATGAACTTCCTACTGAAAAGCTTCGCGATGCAGTTTGGTGTTGGCACGCTTATCGGGCTTGGTGGTGGTTGGGTTCTATGGAGTCTAATTAACCGAGTACAGCTGGCTGATGGCCTGTACTCGATTCTGGTGCTCAGTGGCGGTGTGGCTCTGTTTGCCTTCTCTAACATGCTTGGCGGCAGTGGCATCCTATCGATTTACCTAGTGGGCTTGTTCATTGGTAATCGTCCGACGCGCTCTCGACACTCGATTCTTAATGTCCTTGATGGCATGACGTGGCTAAGCCAAATCGTGATGTTCTTGGTGTTGGGTCTATTGGTGACGCCATCGACATTGATGGACATTGCTCTTCCAGCATTAGCACTGGCTTTCGGTATGATTCTGTTTGCTCGTCCACTGTCTGTTTGGTTGGGCTTGCTGCCGTTCAGAAGCTTTACCACCAAAGAGCGTTGGTTTGTTTCTTGGGTTGGTTTACGTGGTGCAGTGCCGATCATTCTGGCTGTGTTCCCAATGATGGCTGGTCTGCCTAATGCTCAGCTTTACTTCAACATCGCGTTCTTCGTGGTTATGGTGTCGCTGATTGTTCAAGGCGGCAGCTTGATGAAAGTCGCGAGATTAGCTCAAGTGACGCTACCTCCAACGCCGACACCGATTTCTCGTACAGGCATTGAAATCTACCCTGCTAGTGAGTGGGAGATGTTTGTCTACAAGCTGAAAGAGGAGAAGTGGTGTGTGGGCGAACCACTGAAACGCTTGTCTATGCCGGAAGGAACGCGAATTACTGCACTGTTTAGAAAGGATGCCTTGCTTCACCCATCGGGCAGTACCGTGCTAGAGGCGAACGATATTCTCTGTGTGCTTGGCCAAGATAAAGACCTAGATAGCCTAAGTGAGCTTTTCAGTGAGGCACCTTTAGCTGAAGACGCAGCTCGATTCTTTGGTGATTTCTTCCTTGAGGTTGGGCTATCGATTGCCGCGGTGAGTGACTGCTATGGCATTGAGCTTGGCTCGGAAGAAGAGCGCGACATGACGCTAAAACAGTTGGCTGAACGCGAGCTTGGCGCGCACCCTGTATTGGGCGATAGCTTCGAGTGGCATGACATCAATTGGGTAGTCGCAGAAATAGATGATCATAAAGTCGTCAAGCTGGGTTTATGTTTGCCTAAGACGACTTTAGAAGAGGATATAAGCGAAGCCTAGTTATGAACTTCTTGTAGCAAGATAACTGCTTGAGTTCGGTTTTTCACATCCAGTTTGCGGAAGATGGCTGTCATATGTGCCTTGATGGTCGCTTCCGAAACATTCAACTCATAGGCGATTTGCTTGTTCAGCAGGCCGTCAGAAAGCATCCCTAATACCTTGTATTGCTGAGGCGTCAGTGTGGAAATCTTTTCCGCAAGGTCGCTACAGGCTGCATTGTTGGTAATGAGCCCTTCTGGGAAGAACGGGTCGCCATTCAGCACTTGATTCAGTGCACTCACCAATTCACGCATATCACTCGACTTAGGGATGAAGCCAAACGCACCGTGGCTCTTCACTTGAGTCACTACGCTGGCATCTTCACTGGCAGAAATCACCACAATCGGCAGATCTGGGTATTCCGCACGAAGTTGAATGAGACCAGACATGCCATTAGCTCCCGGCATTTTCAGGTCGAGCAGCAGCAGGTCGGGTTCATCTTCTTTTTTAAGCAGAGTCAGTAAGGCGTCGAGAGAATCAGCCTCAAGCAGGTTCGCACCGCTGATCGCCATATGAACTGACTGAAACAGGGCGTTGCGGAAGAGAGGGTGGTCATCAGCAATGATGATGGTATAGGTCGAGTCCATGACGTTCATACTTTTAACAATTTAGTTAATATTTATTATCATCCTGATTGAGTATGTGGACAATATCTATGCATTAAAAGTCTGAACCATATCGACTTTTATCCCTGTTCTTGGAAAGCGTTTCCTATAATCACAAAAAAGCCGCACTACCATCTCGTTATGAGGAGCAGTGCGGCTTTCGTTAGAGCTTATATTTAGACGAATGTCGTCGTTATAGCTGGTGGTCTTGCATGTGTTTTAAGAATACATCGGCAGGCATAAAACCAGTGACACGAGCATTTGGAACATGGTTACCCTCGCCATCCCAGAACTCAATCGTTGGCAAGCCAAGTACCTGTAATTGTTTAAGCAGTTCAATGTCTTGAGGCATGTTTCTTGTTACGTCAGCCTGCAGTAGTACGAAGTCAGAAAGCTTGTTCTCAACATCAGCTTGATGAAAGGTGTACTTCTCAAACTCTTTACACGCCACACACCAATCGGCGTAGAAATCGAGCATCACAGGTTTACCCAGTTTCTTCGCTTCGATGAGTTGAATCTCTAGCTCTTCAACGGTATTGATGCGTGCAAATTGGATGTGCTGCTGTTCTACGGTTACGCTCTTCTCCGCAAACCAATAGTTCAACGCAGGCTGTGCAGAAGCGAATAAGCCAAGCATTGCGATGATGCCCACTGCGCTCTGTTTCCAACCGCCGAATGGCAGCGCATTCTTGCTGTGGTACAGCCAACCGAAGGCGATGAAGCCAAGGCCAGACCAAAGCACGGTTGCCCATAGTTCAGGGATAATACGCTCTAGCAGGAAGATTGGCGCTGCCAGCAAGATAAAGCCGAATACGATTTTTACCTTGTCCATCCAGCTGCCTGCTTTCGGCAGTAGCTTATTACCAAACACGGCAACCAAAATCAGTGGGATACCCATACCCATCGCCAATGCGTACAGAGCAATTGCGCCGGTAAACAGGTCACCACTTTGAGCGACATACAGCAGCGCACCGGATAGTGGGGCTGTAGTACAAGGCGAACACACCAAGCCAGAGATAGCACCCATCGCGAACACGCCCAAGGTATTGCCACCTTGCTGCTTGTTACTTTGGTTGTTGAGCCACGTTTGGATGCTGCTCGGCAGTTGCAGGTTATAAACGCCAAACATCGACATAGCTAACGCCACGAACAGAACGCTCAATGCAATCAATACGTAAGGATGTTGCATCGCCGCTTGGAACTGCATACCCGCAGAGGCAACCACTAAACCTAATAGGGTGTAGGTTAGCGCCATACCTTGCACGTAGATGAACGACAACATCAGCGCACGACCTTGGCTGAGCTTGCCGCCGCCTAATACGATACCCGTTAGAATTGGGTACATAGGCAGAACACAAGGTGTAAAGGCTAAGCCAACACCAAGTGCTAAGAATAATAATGGCGTCCACCAACTATCACCGAGCTTATCGGCTAGGCTCGCTTCTTTTGAAACGGGTGCAGTTGATTGTGGAGTGGTGCTAGTTGCAACGTCTGCTTTTGGAGAAGCTTGCTGTGTTGAAACATCGGCCTCACTGTTTACAGCCGATGACTCTGGCGACACGGCATTGGCTTGAGAGTCGCTCGAACCTGAACCTGTAAATGGCTCAATGTCGATGATTCGAGTCTCTGGTGGATAGCAGAAGCCCGCATCCGCACAGCCTTGATATTTAACGATCAGCTGTGAACCATCTTGGTAACTCTGTAGCGGAACTTGCACGAATAATGGCTGGGTATAAATGCTCACCTCACCAAAGAATTCATCTTGGTGTGGCTTACCATCTTCTAATTCAACATTGCCGAGCGCGAGATTTTGCCCAGTGAAAGAGAGGCTATGTTGGTAGAGGTAGTAGCCTTCTTTTACTTGCCAGTCGAGAAGCACCTTGCCGTCTTGCTGGTAGTAATTGAAAGGGAAAGCTTGGTCTACAGGGACAAAACCGTTGTTATTGCCTCCGAAGCTTGGCTCGGCGTTGTCATTTCCAAAAAGCGCCCACGCAGGCTGGGTGAATAGGGAAATACAAACAAAAAGTAATGTGGCAAGTCGTCGCATACTATTTAGTCATCAAAATGGAGTTGAAGGTATCTTAACTCAATCAGACCGTAATAGTTTGTGATTAGTTTCATCGACCAGCAAATATCCGCTAGGGCGGGTGAGCCACTTTCGTAGGCAGTCGAGAGAGAGTTAGTAGCGCAACTGCAGTGAACAGCCCTTGCCAATAAGACATTTAGGCAACGCCCAAGCGTGCTTTGACCACTTGCTCGCAAGCATCAATGTTGGTTGTGTCTTTCGGGATAATTAACACGGTGTCGTTTCCGCCAACGGTGCCGATAATCTCAGTATGTGGGTCGATATCTACTAATCTTGCAACTAACTGTGCACAACCAGGGTGGGTTTTTACTATCACCATCGCTTGGTTATGAGTGATTAATTCAATTTGCGATGAGATGGATGCATCGACACGAACTGGTGCGCTTTCAACGGTGATGCAGTACACCTTTTTGCCACAGGCGTTCTGGATTTTTACTACGCCAAGCTGCGACAAAATGCGAGATACGGTTGACTGGCTAATGCCGGTATAACCTATCTCGACCAGTTTCTCGCGCAGTTGATTTTGGGTCGAGAAGCTTTGTTGTTGTAGTAAGCGTTTGCACGCCGCAGTCAGTGTTTTATCTTCAGCTGAATACAAGCAACCGTGCTCAGTGATTTCGTTCATGAACAACTCCTTAAGGTCAACGTGTGGATATCGCTTGTCCATAGCGCCGAACGCACTCCCAAAGCCGTAGAGTACGATTATTAATAGGGCTTACCGATGAATCCCGAAGTAAAGAAGGGAGGGTATGCGAGATGTATGATCATCTATGCATTGAGTCTACCACTAAAGGATAGTTATCTTTTTGAAGGCGATCACCAAATAATATTCTGGTTTATTGCTTTTATTTTGGGGTTTTATTCTTTGGTTAATGGATATTTATTCCGGAGTGGGAATAAATATCCATGTTATCTAGGTGGTTTTTGTTGCGAAGGTAATACCGCTAAGGGTTAGCGAATCTCATTCATGATCTCGCGAGAGAATACTTTTTCACAATAGTGACATTTTAGCTGCACTTTTTCTTGTTTTAGCTGCACTTTAAAGTGACTTTCGACAGGTTCACCGTGTGAAATACAGTTGCTATTTGGGCAAGAGAACACACTGTGGATTTGCTCTGGCAGCACAAGGGTTAGCTTGTTAACCACTTTATACTCTTCAATCTGATTGACCGTTGCCTGCGGAGCATAAAGAGCCAATTGGTTGGCTTGTTCCTTGGTCAGGAAGATGTTCTCAATCTTGATTAGGTCTTTATGGCCAAGTGCCGATGATGGCAGGTTTAAACCCATAGTGATGCGTTGTTCTGTCTTGTGTAGCTTAAACAGTTTAAGGATTTTGATACCAAGGTGAGCAGGGATGTGGTCAATCACGCTGCCGTTACGGATCGCTTCTACTTGTAGCTGAGTTTGTTTAACCATGACTGTTTCTCCTGCTTATAAAGTGTCGTTAAGAACTAGGGCCAATAGGGCTTCGCGAGCATATACACCGTTTTCAGCTTGTTCGAAGTAGTAAGCGTGTGGCGTTTTATCGACGTCGGTGGTGATTTCGTCGACGCGTGGCAGCGGGTGCAGTACCTTCATGTTTTGACGAGCGTCTTTCAATGTATCGGCGGTTAGGATGTAAGCCGATTTCATGTGTGCGTATTCCGACGCATCAAAGCGCTCTTTCTGTACGCGAGTCATGTACAAAACATCCAATTCCGGCACGACTTCTTCAATGCTGCTGTGAGTGCTGTATTGGATACCCATCTCTTCTAATTCTTCACAGATGTAATCTGGCATCTCTAATACTTCTGGCGCGATAAAGAAGAAACGCACGTTATTGAATTTCGATAGTGCTTGCGTCAGTGAATGGACAGTGCGGCCATATTTTAGGTCGCCGACGAACGCCACATTGAGGTTATCAAGCGTGCCCTGAGTTTCGTAAATCGAGAACAGATCCAGTAAGGTTTGCGTTGGATGTTGGTTGGCACCATCGCCGCCATTTACCACCGGAACCCCATTCGAAAATTCAGAGGCCAAACGTGCTGCCCCTTCTTGTGGGTGACGCATGACAAAAGCATCGACGTAAGATGAAATAACCTGCACTGAATCTGCAAGCGTTTCGCCTTTCTTCGCCAGTGAGGTGTTACCGCCATTATCAAAGCCGATGACCGTGCCACCAAGGCGCTGAACTGCGGTTTCAAATGAAAGGCGAGTTCGAGTTGAAGGCTCAAAGAAGCAGCTCGCAACGACTTTATTTTTCAGCAACTCTGGGTTTGGCTCAGCCTTGAGTCTTGCTGCTGTGTCGACGATAAGCTCCAGTTCATTACGAGTGAGCTCAGGTATGGAGATGATGTGCTTGTTAAATAACGAATGCGCCATAACGGGTCTTCCTTCTATGCATACAGTCAAATTGCGGACAAAAAAAAGCCCCCTAAAAATAGGAGGCTTCGAAACGATCAATAGAGCAAAATAAAAATGACACCACCGCCACTCTTTGGCGTGTAGTTTGACAATCATGTGCGACAGAATTGCAGTTCATTTTTTGCTCTCTTAAGACAAATTGCGGAGGATTATACTCAGATAAAAACGCCATGCAATACTTTCTGTAAAGTATTCATTTAATGGATTTTTATGCGAAATGGCCTCTACATTTTGCTTTGATTTAAGCCCTTGTTGAAACAGAAAATCTCAGGTTTTTTGGGGCGATAATACCTTCAAGCTCATGAAAAAAAATGCGGGCTTTATCCAAGGGCTAAATCCCAAGTACGCCACCCGCATTTCCCTGTCATTGCACTTAACTTGTCCATGTCTTGCGAACAAGTGAGTGCTTAACTTCTTAGTTGCTTCGATTCTTAGCTGTTTAGCTGTTTAGCTGTTTAGCTGTTTAGCTGTTTAGCTGTTTAGCTGTTTAGCTGTTTGGGCAATTAACTGCCTAGTGTTGCAACCATTACTGCTTTGATGGTGTGCATGCGGTTTTCAGCTTCATCGAACACGATAGAGTATTCAGACTCAACCACTTCATCTGTTACTTCAACGCCGTCTTTTAGTTGTGGGTATTCAGCAGCAAGCTGTTTGCCAACAGTAGTGTCTTCACCGTGGAAAGCCGGTAGGCAGTGCATGAATTTCACATGTGGGTTACCCGTTGCTTTCAGCATTTCCATGTTCACTTGGTAAGGCATCATTAGGTTGATACGCTCAGCCCATGCTTCTTTCGCTTCGCCCATCGATACCCAAACATCGGTGTACAGGAAGTCACAACCTTGCACGCCTTCTTGAACATCTTCAGTCAGTGTGATTTTGCCGCCTGTGTGTTCTGCGATTTCACGACACTGAGCCAATAGTTCTTCTTGTGGCCAGAACTGTTTTGGAGCAACAAGGCGAATGTCCATACCCATTTTCGCTGCGCCAACCATCAGAGAGTTACCCATGTTGTTGCGAGCATCACCTAGGTAAGCAAAGCTGATTTCATGCAGCTGCTTGCCACGACCGTATTCGGTCATGGTTAGGAAGTCTGCCAAGATTTGAGTTGGGTGGAATTCGTCAGTCAGACCATTCCATACTGGCACGCCAGCGTATGCGCCTAGCTCTTCAACGATCTCTTGACCGAAGCCGCGGTATTCGATGCCATCGTACATACGACCAAGAACGCGAGCCGTATCTTTCATTGATTCTTTGTGGCCAATTTGAGAGCCAGATGGGCCTAAGTAAGAGACGCGAGCACCTTGGTCGAATGCTGCGACTTCGAATGCACAACGAGTACGAGTCGAAGTTTTCTCAAAGATAAGCGCAATGTTTTTGCCAGTCAGTTTTGGCTGTTCGTAACCGTTGTACTTCGCTTTTTTAAGCTCCATAGAAAGATCTAACAAGTGTTGAATTTCGCGTGGAGTGAAATCTAGTAGTTTTAGGAAGTTACGATTGCGTAGGTTAAAAGCCATGATGTATTCCTTTTTAGATTTAGGCGCTTCCTTGTTACAGGGAAAGAAAATCCAAGAAAGCGCGATTCAATATTTAGTTAAATTTGTTCGGTTCTGCTTGTTACGTTTAATTCTGTGTTTACAAGGTTATAGAGGCTCGTTAGTCCGTTAACCTTTAGTGATATTGGTACCCGCTTGGCCTTGCAGGATTTGCAAGCCATCTTCGAGTGCACCGATACCCACAACCTTGCCGCCTTGCTCAATGAATTCGCACGATGCTTCGATTTTTGGCCCCATTGAGCCGGCATCGAATTCAAACATCGCTAATTCACTTGGCGTGGTACTGCGTAATGCGTGTTGAGTCGGCTTGCCCCAATCAAGGTACACAGCGTCTGCATCGGTCAGAATCAGTAGCGCATCCGCATCTAATTGTTTAGCTAGGAAAGCCGCTGACATGTCTTTGTCGATAACTGCTTCTACACCAACTAATTTGCCATTCTCTTTTTTCACTGGGATGCCACCGCCGCCAGTACAAATTACTAGGTGACCTGCATCGATAAGCTGTGTGATCGCTTCGTGCTCAACAATGCCAGTAGGGCGTGGGCTTGGTACTACGCGGCGGAAATGTTGGCCGTCAGGTTTCACGATCCAGTGGAATTTCTCTGCTAGTTCACGCGCTTCCGCCTCTTCGTAGATCGGGCCAATCGGTTTGGTTGGATCCGCAAACGCAGGATCATTTGGATCAACCGTCATTTGGGTCAACATGCACGAGATGTTGCGGTTCGGCAGGTAGTTCTTGAACTCTTGCATCAACATGTAGCCGATCATGCCTTGAGTCTCACTGCCCAACACATCCAGCGGGTATGGGTTTACTTTTTTGTATTCCAAACCTTGCAGAGCAAGCAATCCAACTTGTGGGCCATTACCGTGTACTAACACCACGTTGTACACTTTTGCGATTTCAGAGATGGTTTTCACCGCCGTTTCAATATTTCGGCGTTGAACATCGGCTTCTAACGGCTCACCACGACGAAGTAGGGCGTTACCACCGAGTGCGACAACAACAGTTTGCTTAGTCATAATTGTGTTCTCTCATTTTGGCCAAGCTGAGATGATTTTAGATTGTTCAACGTGGCCGTTTCGTCATAGTGATTAGATACCATCACGCTCAATTGGGCAGCTCATGCAGCGTGCGCCACCGCGACCGCGGCCAAGTTCATCACCTGGAATCGGAAGAACTGTGATGCCCGCTTTGTCGTATTTTTCGTTGGTGTAGGTGTTGCCTTCGTAGCCAATCACGACACCAGGTTTAACGGTTAGAACGTTGTTTGCATCGTTCCACTGTTCACGTTCTGCATGGAAGTTGTCACCACCTGTTGTGATGAGGTTTAGCTTGTCTACGCCCAGTGCTTTTTCGATAGCGGTTACGAAGTAGCCCTCTTCTTTCACTTTCACTGCGCCAGACTCATCGCCAGTTAGGTTCCAACACTGAACGTCTTTACTCACCACTTCAGGGTAAACAGAGAAGGTATCTTCGTTCATGTGCGTCATAACGGTGTCTAAGTGCATGCAAGAGCGGTGTTTTGGTAGCTGCATTGCAATAACTTGTTTCGCTTGACCGTGTTTGAATAGGCTCGATGCTAAGTGCTCAACACCTTGTGCTGTTGTACGCTCAGACATACCGATAAGCACCGTGCCGCGACCGATAACAAGAACGTCACCACCCTCAATGGTTGAGTTGTCATAACTGATGCTCTCTTCATCGCCAAAGTATTTAATGAAGTCTTGGCCTGCGAATGTTGGGTGCCAGCGGTAAATAGCGCGAACGTGGTTGGTTTCACGTTGACGAGCCGGTTTCGCCATTGGGTTGATAGATACACCACCGTATACCCAGCAAGAGGTGTCACGAGTAAATAGGTGGTTTGGTAGAGGCTCGATAATGAAGTCAGTTGGTGCGTGCATGCCCTGCATCATTGAAGATGATTTCATTGGCATTTCAGCGTAAGACAGACCACCCGTTAGGATTTTCGCTAGCTCTAGGTTTGGTAAGTCACCCAAGTAGCAGCGCACATCGTTAGCAAAGGTTTTGCCTAAGCGGTAATCAGAAACTTGATGGCTCAAAAGCCAATCTTTCGCTTCTGGTACGGCTAGCGTGTCTGCTAGTAGGTCAGTAAGAAGAAGAACCTCAACACCTTGATCACGTAGCGTTTGAGTAAATGCGTCATGCTCTTTACCTGCACGCTCAACAGCCAGTACGTCATCAAACAGCAAATCGTGACAGTTAGAGGGTGTTAAGTGAGTCAGTGCGCGTCTTGGGCGGTGAACTAGAACGCGGCGTAATTGACCTATTTCAGAACCTACATAGAACTTACTCATGATCGTCTCTCTCTTATATATTTGAATTACTTTTATCGCTAAGAGTAATTATTTATCTTCAGTTGAGAAGAATGAATTATTTATTCATATCTCTTGTCTGGAATTAATATTACGCCTGCTAGTCAGGTATTCTTAGAGATCTATCACAAATCGTTTTTTATCCCGCAGCCCTTTAAAATTAAGGGTTTTAACAAACTTTATGCACTTTTAACTATTGGCTACCCCTTCTAAATAGTTAACTCTTTGGGAACATTATGCATGCTTTTTTCACTCGTATTACTAGAATGGGAATTCTTGGGGTTTATATGCAAATTAAATTTATTGATAAGAGTGAGCTTAAGGTGGAAGTATGCAATGTTAGTATTTATATATTTAATTTTGAATGTGAAATTAATTATTCCTTAACAATTTAAATGCGAATAAAGCTATTGTGGTCACACTTTACAATCGAGTGTTTTAATCCGATTTTCTATGAAAATAGCTAATGTTTGTCCTTTCTTTATTACAGAGTAAATTACTTTAAATATAATTAACGCTAATAAGTGACTAAGTATTTCTCTAAATATAGTAGCGATGAATATTTGCTTTTTTTATTAGCCTTAGCGTCGATGTTTAAAGGTTAGTTTTGCTTTCTAGCAAGTGTTTCAGCTCGTTTACGTTTTGCTGCTTTGATAGGGCGATAGGGCGATAGGGCTTATAGGTTGATAGAGAGGCTTTAAATGATGCGTGTGCAGCTTGTGAGGGTGTTTCGATGGAAGGGGCTTGTTGGTGAACGATAGTGACAAAAAAGCCGCTAGAAAGCGGCTTTGAGTGAGAAAGTGAGGTGTGTAGGTTTTAGATAAGCGCACCAATACTCAGAACAATGATGCAGAACACCATCAAGATACCGATTAATGGCATTACCCATTTAACCCAGCGTACGTAAGGGACGCGAGCAATCGCCAAGCCACCCATTACTACTGCAGAGGTTGGTGTGATTAGGTTTACCAAGCCAGAAGCTGATTGGTAAGCGGTGATAACAAGGTCACGACCTACGCCTGCAAAGTCGGCCAATGGCGCCATGATTGGCATAGTGAGTACCGCTAAACCAGAGGTTGATGGCACCAGGAATGACAAGAGAATCTCTAAAAAGAACATCACGTTAATAAAGATAACCGAAGACAACCCGGTGACCATTTGCTCTGCAGAGAAGAGGATAGTGTCGGTGATCATACCGCGGTCCATCACCACCACAATACCACGAGCAATACCTATGATAAGTGCTACGCCCAGTAGGTCACGAGCACCATCAATGAAGCTTGATGTAAACTCTTCTTCGCTCATGCGAGACACAATACCAACGATGATGGTCGCCGCTAAGAACATTGCAGAGATCTCAGCCATCCACCACCCAGCAACGGATACACCGTAAATCATTACTGCGAATGAGCCACCAAAAATGGTCAGGATCAGTTTACGAGTTGTGGTGAATTCAAGTTTTTCACCACTTGCGTTGCCAAGGAAGTGCGCTTTGTTCTCTTCGTATTTGTCGTACACAATCGATTTGCTTGGATCGGCTTGAACCATTCTTGCGTAACGCATCACGTAAGCAACACAGATACCCCAACCAACAATCAACATACCAACACGCAGCACAATACCGTCGGTAAATGGAATACCAGAGGCGTTGGCAGCGATAACCGTTGCGAATGGGTTAATGGTTGAGCCTAGCACCCCAATACCCGCGCCGAGCAGTACCGTTGCAGCAGCTACTAGAGGGTCGAAGCGCGCTGCCATCATCACTGGTACTAGTAAGGTATAGAATGGCAGTGATTCTTCCGCCATGCCGTAGACAGTACCGCCCGCGGCAAACAGTGCCATCAGTATTGGTATCATCAACTCTTCTCGCCCTTCTAAGCGGGCGGTAACGCGTTCGATACCGGCATCAATCGCGCCAGTTTTGGTTACTAGTCCTAAGAAGCCACCAATGATTAAGATGAATAGCGAAACGTCGATTGCTGCAGCTTCATAGCTATTGTGGTCGTAGAAGCCGTCAATAGGCGCTAGCAGTACGTCAATCACGCCTTGAGGGTTACCCTCTACCGCTTGATAAGTACCCGTTACAGGTACTTCTCGGCCGAGTTCTTCATTCATTGCTCGGTCGTATTGTCCCGCAGGAACAATCCAGGTAAGCAGAGCAACGAACGCAATTAGAATAAATAGAATGGTATAAGCAGAAGGGAATTTAAAATTGGCAAAGAAGCCGCCCTTTTTTGTCTCGCTTGGTATCGTTTGAGTTGTCATGGCTATCTCCTTACATCATCTTAAATAGAAGTGATGTGAATTAGCGACTAATGATTTATAGATTGTAAATACATTGACTCTTATAAAAGTACCCAACGATAAAAGTTGCTGACTTTAAATTAAGGCTGTTTTTATATTTACCAATCCAAATGAATTTAGATTTATTTTAGCTGCGGTTATTTTATTCCTTACGTCGGTATTTAAGTTTGGTGCTGTTCACAAAAATAATCGCCAATGAATGGGCTGGAAAATGGCAAAAAAACGGCAAGGTTTTTTGGTTAGTTAGCTTGGATTAATATTCGATGTGGATTAACGAGATGTGAGGAGAGATTGATTTGATAGGTGTTGTTTCTAGTTGGTTTGAATAACCTTGGAATTTTATTCAAACTTTATTTTTGTGCGGGTTTTAAAGTTTATAATGGTTATTTGATGTGTATCAAGTATCACATTGAGTAGAAAACAAAAAAGGAAGCCGAAGCTTCCTTTTAAATGTTCAATCATCAGCGAATGTTAGATAAACAGACCGCCGAATGCGAAGCCTAGTGCTACCGCAGTACTGATTGTTACCACACCTGGAATGAAGAATGGGTGGTTGAATACGTAGTTACCGATACGCGTTGAGCCTGTGTCATCCATCTCAACCGCCGCTAGTAGCGTAGGGTAAGTTGGAAGCACGAACAGCGCACTTACCGCAGCGAAAGAAGCAACCGCTGTTAGTGGTGCTACGCCAATCGCTAGAGCTGCAGGCATAAGTGCAACCGTTGTTGCGCCTTGAGAGTAAAGCAGCATAGAAGCGAAGAACAGAACAAGCGCCAGCATCCATGGGTAGTCAGCCAGTAGAGCGCCTGCTACGTCTTTGATTTCAGCAACGTGTGCGTTTACAAACGTTGAACCTAACCAAGCCACACCAAGTACACATACACACGCCGTCATACCTGAGCGGAATGTTGGTGCTGAAGAAATCTTAGCTGCATCAATCTTAGTGAACATAACGATTGCTGCCGCTGCTGCTAGCATTACAGACATGATTGCTTCGTTACGACCTAGCGCAGGGTTTTCAATTAGGCCAACAGAGCTAGAGATAGCCGCTGCGTAACAAACCACGAAACCAATCGCTGCTAGGAAGATGTAAGTCGCTTTCTTCGCTGTAGGAAGGATCTCGCGTTTCTCTTCTGTTGCCAGTTTGATTAGACCTTTCTCTAGACGCTCTTGGTAAACAGGATCGTCTTTTAGTTCGCTACCCATGTAGTTAGCGACAACCGCGCCAACCATACAAGCGATGAAGGTGGTAGGGATACAAACCATCAGTAGCGTTAGGTAATCAACACCGAACGGTGCAAGCATTGCTGCGAAAGCCACAACCGCTGCCGAGATTGGCGAAGCCGTGATAGCGATTTGAGAGGCTACAACTGCGATAGACAGTGGACGAGAAGGACGCACACCTTGGCCTTTCGCTACTTCTGCAATAACAGGAAGTGTTGAGAATGCTGTGTGACCAGTACCCGCCATTAGTGTCATTACAAAGGTCACGATTGGCGCATAAAAGGTGATGCGTTCAGGGTGCTTACGCAAAAAGTTTTCTGCAATTTGCACCAACCAGTCCATACCGCCAGCAACCTGCATTGCAGCAATTGCGGTGATAACCGACATGATGATCAAGATTACGTCGATCGGGATGAAAGATTGGCTTGTTGGAACGCCAAGAATAAGTGAAAGGGCAATAACACCAGCACCACCGGCAAAACCGATACCGATACCGCCAATTCTGGCCCCCAAAAAGATAAAGAGCAGGACGATAAATAGTTCTACTGCAATCATAAGTAACACCTCATTTAGATTTTATTATGTGAACATTCGCCTCCGGAATGTTCACATAATAGTTCTATGGTTAGGTTCAATTAAGCAAAAGTGCAACATACAGAAATCCACAAAATAAACAGGGTTAACCGTATTGGAGCCTAAAAAAGGGCTCCCTTTGGAGCCCTTTCTCGCTAACTTTATTCGTAGCGCTTCGCTTTATACTGAGGATGCATCAAATTTTCAACAGAGAAAATGTCATCAAGTTCTTCTTCGGTCAATAAACCGCGCTCTAGAACCACATCACGCACGCTCTTACCTGTTTCTGCACAGATCTTACCAACAATGTCACCTTCGTGGTGGCCAATGTATGGGTTAAGGTAAGTAACGATACCGATAGAGTTAAATACGTGAGACTCACACACTTCTTTGTTTACAGTAATGCCGTCTACACACTTGTCGCGTAGGTTCACACAAGCGTTTGTTAGGATGTCTAGAGACTCAAACATGCTTTGTGCAATAACGGGTTCCATTACGTTCAGCTGAAGTTGACCACCTTCTGCAGCGAAAGAAACCGTGTTGTCGTTACCTAGAACTTTGAAGCAAACTTGGTTTACTACTTCAGGAACAACTGGGTTTACTTTAGCAGGCATGATTGAAGAACCAGCTTGCAGTTCAGGTAGGTTTAGCTCGTTCAAGCCAGTACGTGGACCTGAAGAAAGCAGACGCAAATCGTTACAAATTTTAGACAGCTTAACGGCTAGACGCTTAAGCGCACCGTGCGTCATTACGTATGCGCCACAGTCAGACGTTGCTTCGATTAGGTCTTCAGCAGGAACACACTCTAGGCCAGTTACTTCAGCTAGGTGTTTAACTGCAAGGCCTTGGTAACCCGGTGCTGCGTTTAGACCAGTACCGATTGCCGTTGCGCCTAGGTTAACTTCAAGCAGTAGCTTTGATGTGTATTCTAGGTTTTTGATTTCTTCGTTGATGGTTACAGCCCAAGCGTGGAACTCTTGGCCAACCGTCATTGGAACTGCATCTTGAAGTTGAGTACGACCCATCTTCAAAATTGTGTTGAATTCTTGGCTCTTAAGCTCGAATGCACCTTTTAGGTATTCAATCGCGTCGATCAGTTTTAGTACGCTGTTGTAAACAGAAATACGGAAGCCAGTTGGGTAAGCACAGTTTGTAGATTGGCTGCGGTTTACATGGTCGTTCGGGTTGATGAACTCATATTGGCCTTTTTCTTTGCCCATAAGCTCAAGTGCCACGTTCGCAACTACTTCGTTCGCGTTCATGTTTACAGAAGTACCAGCACCACCTTGGAAAACGTCTGATGGGAACTGATCCATGCACTTACCCGTGTCTAGAATTAGGTCACAAGCTTGGATGATGTATTTAGCCACTTCGCTAGGAATTACACCTAACTCTTTGTTTGCTAAAGCCGCTGCTTTCTTTGTCATCACCATACCGCGAACGAATTCAGGTACATCTGAGATCGTTACATTTGAGATGTTGAAGTTTTCAACTGCGCGTAGAGTGTGGATGCCGTAGTAAGCATCAGCCGGAACATGACGTTGACCTAAAAGATCTTCTTCGAGACGAGTAGCTTGAGGAGCATCAACTTGTGCTTCTGATAGAGTAGCCATAACAGGATCCTTAGAGAATTATTCTGATTATATAGTTAGTTATTAGCCTATTCTGTGTGCAAATACTCCGTTCGCTAGAATATTGGGCTGATAAATCCGTCCTGACTTATGTGGCACATGATACTGTACCTAGCGCATAAAAATAGTAAGTTGATCACCTTTTTCGCTTTTGTTTCGTCAATATTTTGCAAAGTTATTCTTGGTCAATAAACACGCTTATTTACAGGATAAATTTGAGATTGATAGAGCTTTCAGCGTAAACTGCAAGTAACAAAGGAGGGCGTGTGTTTCCTATCTTATTATTACTATTTATCTTCGTACCCATCATTGAGATTGGGCTATTTATTCAAGTTGGTGGCTTCTTAGGATTGTGGCCAACTATTGCGTTAGTGTTGATTACTGCATTTGTTGGTGCCTCACTGGTTCGTAGCCAAGGCATTCAGACACTGATGTCTGTACAAGGCCGTTTGCAACAAGGCGAAATGCCTGCACAGCAGATTCTTGAAGGCGTGATGCTTGCGGTTGCAGGTGTATTGCTGCTGACTCCGGGCTTTATGACGGACGCACTGGGTATGTTGGTATTGCTGCCAGCACCAAGAGCGATGATTGCTAAGAAAATGATGGAAAAAATGGTGGTTAAAAATATGTCTGGCGGTTTCCATGCTGGTGGACAAGCGGGCTTTGGTCAGGGGCCATTTGGACAAGACCCGTTTAATCGTGACCCATTTGATCAGTCAAAAGATGGCAACACCTTTGAAGGTGAGTTTGAGAAGAAAGACGACGACAACGATCGTAACCGCTTAAACTAATTCCGTCGCTTTTTGCTTTCTTTTATATAGAAAGACAAAAGAACAGAAACAGAAAAGGCTCTTACCTTTATCCTTCGCAAGAAAGAGATAACGGTAAGAGCCTTTTTTATTGCGTGTCGCCTGTTATTTACGATTGCTAGCAGCAACAGGTAACAGGCCATGTGAGCGGTTATTTACTGAGATTGGTATTATACCGCGCCCTCAAAGCCCATTTGTCGCCACGCTTCAAATGCGATGATAGCAACCGCGTTAGACAAGTTTAGGCTACGCGCGTCTGGCATCATTGGAATACGAATACGCTGCTCCATTGGCATGCTTTCAATGAACTCAGCAGGCAGGCCGCGTGTCTCTGGGCCAAACATCAACACATCACCTTGTTGGAATTTCGCATCAACGTGGTGACCTGTCGTTTTAGTGGTGCAAGCAAAGATACGGAAGTCACCTTCGCGTTCATTTTCTAGATACTCAAGGAAGGCTTCTAGGTTCTTGTGACGCTTAACACGCGCTAGGTCGTGGTAATCCAAGCCAGCACGACGAACTTTCTTCTCTTCAAAATCAAAGCCAAGCGGTTCAATCAGGTGCAGGTTTGCGCCGCAGTTAGCACATAGGCGGATGATGTTACCCGTATTGGGTGCAATTTCAGGTTCGTATAGAGCGATATCAAACATGTTGGTTCACAAGAATAATCAAAGATAGCCAGAGTATACGGTGGCAAGCTGAGTGAGTACAGTTCACCACCATTCGCTTACGCTTTATTCGCGAGTACTTGTGCGTAGTTTTCAGCAACCGCATTCCAATTCACCACATTCCACCATGCGTTGATGTAATCAGGGCGACGGTTTTGGTAGCTGATGTAGTAGGCGTGTTCCCAAACATCCAGCGCAAGAATTGGCTCACCGTTACTGGCGATGGTATCCATCCATGGGTTGTCTTGGTTTGAGGTTGAGATGATTTTCAGTTGACCTTCTTCTACCACCAACCATGCAAAGCCTGAACCGAAGGTATTGATTGCCGCTTGAGCGAATTGATCTTGGAACGTCTCGAAATCTCCGAATGTGCTCTTGATAGCATCACCAAGCTCGCCAGTCGGTTCACCACCGCCGTCTTGAGACATGCAGTTCCAATACAAGATATGGTTGTAGTAGCCGCCACCATTATTGCGAACGGCAGGGCTGTGCTGCGAGATATTAGCGAAGATCTCGGTCAGAGATTGCTGTTCTAGTTCGCTGCCAGACACCGCCGCAACAAACTTATCGTAGTAGGTTCTGTGATGCTTGCTGTAATGCACTTCCATCGTTTTCGCATCAATGTAAGGTTCTAGGGCATCGTAAGCGTAGGGTAGTTCAGGGAAAGTGTGCGACATGGTAAATCCTCCATAATTAGAGGACTTACCATAATGATAATAACAATCATTATCAACTGTGATCTTTGTAAGGGTATTACACCGGTAAGATAGGCAGGGTGATTTCGAGCTGTAATCCACCTAACTGGCTGCAGGTCGCTGTGATGGTTCCGCTGTGTTGGCGAATCGCACTCTCAGTAATGGTTAACCCAAGCCCTGTGCCACCGGTATTACGATCGCGGGCAGTAGATACGCGATAGAAAGGTCTGAAGATAGAATCTAATTCATCATCAGGCACACCATCACCGTTATCGTTCACGCAAATCGTCAGCTGATCTTGCACCACGTGGAACTGCACATCGACCTGGTCTTTGCCGTAGTAGATGGCGTTACGCGTAATATTGTCTAGCGCGCTCATCAGTAGCTTAGGGTTACCCGAAATAGAACGTTCAGGAATTTCCGAGAACGTCAGCTGTTTACCCATCTGTTCGGCTTCAAACTGTGCGTCTTTCAAGATCTCTTCCCATAGGCTCGAGATAGGCTGAACCTCACGAGTAATGTGGCTGTCGACTTGCATGCGCGATAATGTCAGTAGCTCACTGATCATCTGTTCCAAACGTTGTGCCTCGGTATCGATACGCTCAAGTTCCTGGCTGTCACCTTGCTTACGAATTGCTAGTGCATTCGCCATACGCAGACGAGTCAATGGTGAGCGTAGCTCGTGTGAAATATCAGAGAGTAAGCGTTGTTGCCCTGAGATCATTTGGTTTACCGCTTCGACCATCTGGTTAAAGCTCTCACCAGCTTGTCTGAATTCAGACGTGCCTTTTTCAAGCGTTGGATCAACCTCAAACTGACCTTTCGCTACACGTTGCGCAGCGCGCTCAAGCCTACGAGCAGGTTGGCTTAATGCCCAAGCTAACCAAAGCAATAGTGGGGTACTCGCCAACATCACGGCAAGCAATAGCTGCAGAGGTCTATCAAACAGGCGCAGTAAGAACGGCGGTGGTTGGTTCCACTTCACTCCGGCATACATCAGTAGTTCTTCGCCAGCGAGAGTAATCGGTACTGGCCCTGCAACCATGTAGTGCCCATAGAGTTTTTGCTTCGGCATCTCAGGGTTATCAATCGAGGTAACAAAGTTACGAATCGCCTTAAGCTTATAGTCCGAATGCCTTTTCGAGGTGAGAACTGCACCTTCAAGATCGGTTAAATAGATACGGGCACGAGAATCCTTGCGGCTACGTGGCGCCTCAAGTTGGAAAACAATTTTGCCGAGATTCGGTTCTCTGGCGTAGCGTTTTTCAGCGGCCTTGGCGATACGCTCTAATTTACCGAGGTGATCAGCAGGCACATCGCGTGCGACTCGCGGGTCTAAATGAGGAAGTGACAGTACCGACAAAAGCACCAGTAACATGGTGAACCAAAAGATAGCAAAGATACGTCCATATAAGCTGGTGATTTTAGGGATACGCATTAATCCTCCTCTACTAATAAGTAGCCACGACCGCGTAAGGTCTTGATACGAGATTTGCCGTCGCTGCGCTCAGGGATCTTTTTACGCAGATTGGAGATGTGCATGTCAATTGCGCGGTCAAACGCCGCAAGCCTTTTGCCCAACACATCGAGACTCAATGCTTCTTTGGTGATCACTTGCCCCGGGTTTTGGATAAGGTGGCTCAACAGAGCAAACTCAGTGGTGGTGAGGTCGATAATCTCGCCATTACAGTAAGCTTCTTGCTTACCTGGGAAGACTTCAATGTCTTGGTATTGAATCCGATCACTGGCTGCTTTAGGTGCCATGGTGGTTTGCGTTCGACGCAAGATGGCACGAATACGTGCAAGTAGCTCTCGGTCACTGAAAGGCTTAGGTAAATAATCATCTGCGCCAAGCTCTAGGCCGATCACACGATCGATCTCTTCACCTTTTGCGGTCAGCATCAGTACGGGTGTTTCCCAATTTTCTCTTAGCTTCTTGAGAGTTTCCATGCCATTCAGGCGCGGCATCATCACATCCAAAAGAATCAGGTCAATCTCATCATTGATCGCTTCGAGCCCCGCGTAGCCGTCATTGGCTTCGGAAACAGTGAAGCCCTCAAAGCTCAGAATGTCTTTAAGTAAGCTGGTTAACTCGGTGTCGTCATCAATAAGAAGAATGTTCGCCATAGGGAAGCCTTAATCATTTAGTTAGGTTAATAATACTGCTAATTATTGGTCAGCTTTCACTCTTTACGATTATTTACGCTTTCTAAACGTCACTTTACGAGGGAAAGACTAATCTATATTCAAGCGCTGAGAAACAGACGCAACACATGACTTATTATACCGAATTGAGGCAACAATTATGAAAATGACTAAGAAACTTGTACTAGCAGCTGCGGCACTTCCACTAATGTTAGGTACAGCAAGCGCGTACGCATTTGGCGGCGGCGATAAAGGCGACCACAAAGGCATGCACGGTAAATGTGGCGGCTTCGATAAGAAAGTGATGCGTCAACTAGACCTAACTGACGCACAAAAAACAGAATTGAAAGAGATGCGCGAAGCGAATCGTGCAGAGATGAAAGAAAAACACGCTGGCAATAAAGCCGATAAAATGGCGAAAATGAAAGCGCACCAAGAGAAAGTTCAAGCATTGGTACTGGCTGACAACTTCGACGAAGCAGCAGCGAACGACCTAGCAAGCGAAATGGTTGAGAAGCAAACTGAGCGTCGCGTGGCAATGCTGAAGAAGCAACACGAAATGATGAGCGTACTAACGGCTGAGCAAAAGACTCAACTGAAAGAAATCCAACAAGAGCGCATGACTAAGTGTGCTGAAAAAATGGAAAAACGCATGAACAAAGACAAGTAATTCGAGCTTAATAAAGCAGCTTTGAATGAAAGTGTTTAGAAAGAAGCGGCCGTGTGCCGCTTTTTTTGATCCCTAAAAATGAATGTCTTACACCCTAGCTGTCATATTCAATTGGTTGTTTGCAGGTTATACTTTGTGCTATCAGTCACTTTATAGCCAAGTTATGAAACAAGAATACGCACGTTTAGTTACGCTCGCTGCTTGGGCAGCCACTACCATCGCCACTATTTTATTGATAGTGAAAGTCGCAGCATGGTGGGTGACAGGTTCTGTGAGTCTGTTGGCTTCCGTGATCGATTCAATGCTGGATATCGCGGCCTCTGTCGTTAACCTCATCGTCGTTCGCTACTCTCTGCAGCCTGCCGACAAAGAACACACCTTTGGTCATGGTAAGGCCGAATCTCTTGCCGCATTAGCACAAGCGATGTTTATCTCAGGCTCGGCTTGTTTCCTCATTCTTAATGGTATTGAGCGCTTCTTCAGGCCTCATGAACTCAACTCTCCAGAGATTGGTATCTACGTCAGCTTATTCGCGATAGTCATGACCTTCGGCTTGGTTCGATTCCAAAAACACGTGGTAAAGAAAACGGGTAGCCAAGCGATTGCCGCTGATTCACTACACTATCAATCTGACCTTTATATGAATGCCGCGATCATGCTAGCCCTAGCATTGAGCTGGTTTGGCATTGGCCAAGCGGACTCTGTATTCGCGGTGGGTATCGGTATCTACATTCTTTACAGTGCTTATCAAATGGCGATGGAAGCGATTCAATCTCTGCTTGATCATAAGCTACCGGATGAAGAGCTAAAACAGATTAAAGAGGCATCGTTGAGCATCGAAGGCGTGTTGGGTGTACATCAATTACGAACGCGTCGTTCGGGGCCAATTCGCTTCATTCAATTGCACTTAGAACTTGAAGATGAGATGCCACTTATTGAAGCGCATCGCATTTCTGACGAAGTTGAGGCCAAGCTTATCTCTGTATTCCCTGATGCTGATGTATTAATTCACCAGGATCCGTATTCGGTCGTATTTGGACCAGAGAAGCAGCAAAAATTCCACTCGTGGTGATACGGGCTAAAATTGAGTGGCAAATGGTAAGTGGGCGGCTTTTGAACTAGAGTGAGTAAAAATTACTAGTTCTTTGGTGATTCAAAAACCACCTTAGTAACAATTAATGTTGATTCTGATGTGAATCAACAAAGTTATTGAGTAAAACTGTAATACTCCTACAGAAGTAGAAATGTTACATAATTTTACGCGATTTAAGTGCTATTCCTGTTGAGGAAATGTAACATAACGCACAAATATAGATTTAAAATCTTGTTGATATACAATCAGCAAGAACAAGAATTGAATAATAGATTCCCAAAAATCGAGGGTGAGCATGATTAAGAAGATCGGTGTTTTGACCAGTGGTGGTGACGCTCCAGGTATGAACGCAGCAGTTCGCGGCGTTGTTCGTACTGCGTTATCAGTTGGCATTGAAGTTTACGGTATTTACGATGGCTACCAAGGCCTTGTTGAAGACCGTATCGAAAAGCTTGACCGTTCAAGCGTATCTGACGTAATCAACCGTGGTGGTACCTTCTTAGGTTCTGCACGTTTCCCTGAATTCAAAGATGTTGCTGTTCGTGAGAAAGGCATCGAGAACCTTAAGAAACACGGCATCGAAGCACTTGTTGTTATCGGTGGTGACGGTTCTTACATGGGTGCTAAGAAGCTAACTGAGATGGGTTACCCATGTATCGGTCTTCCAGGCACAATCGATAACGATATCGCGGGTACTGACTACACAATCGGTTACCTGACTGCGCTTAACACAGTTATCGACTCAATCGACCGTCTACGTGACACGTCTTCTTCTCACCAACGTATTTCTATTGTTGAAATCATGGGCCGTCACTGTGGTGACCTTACGCTTATGTCAGCAATCGCGGGTGGTTGTGAGTACATCATTACTCCAGAGACTGGCCTAGATAAAGACCAGCTTATCGGCAACATCCAAGATGGCATTGCTAAAGGTAAGAAGCACGCAATCATCGCTCTAACAGAGCTTATGATGGACGCGAACGAGCTTGCGAAAGAGATCGAAACAGCAACGGGTCGTGAGACTCGTGCAACGGTTCTTGGTCACATTCAACGTGGTGGTCGTCCTACTGCATTTGACCGTGTACTGGCTTCTCGCATGGGTAACTACGCTGTTCACCTTCTTCAAGAAGGTCACGGTGGTCGTTGTGTTGGTATCGAGAAAGAAGAACTTGTTCACCACGACATCATCGATTGTATCGAGAACATGCAGAACCCAGACCGTTCTGAGCTGTTCCGCGTTGCAGAAGAGTTGTTCTAAGCCGCGTTTAGTGTTCGCTTAAAGAATTTAAAAACCGCTGATTTTTCAGCGGTTTTTTTGTGCCTGACGTTCTTTTGATTCATTGTAAAATCCCCTCCTAGCCTCCCCTTAATTTAGGTTCATAGAGCCCTTTAGCTTTATTTGGAAAGGGGAGGAACAGTTCCGTAGTTGTTGGAACAGATAGCGCCTACAACAAATTTTATCTATCAGGGTAAGCTTTCCAATTAGCGATTCATGGAACATTTATTGTTTCAGTTAGCCAAGAAATCTCAGTGAATAAAGAAAGTTCTCCCCCTTTATCCTAGATCGGTAGGGTAATCGAGAATGTTAAAATAAGGGGGAGTTAGAGGGGGATGTATACATGAAATTTTATTTGGGGATTGAATTTATGATCTTCACCAAAACTTCCTCAAGGTTCTGATTAACCTCATTATTGGTAAAGCGAAGCATCTTGATTCCAAGCTTGTTTAAGTCTCGTGTGCGCTGATGATCGTAAGCCTGTGCTTGTTCTGAGAAGTGGCTATTACCATCTATCTCAATGGCGAGCTTTAGTTCGCAGCAGAAGAAATCTACGATGTATTTTCCAATACTATGTTGTCTTCTAAATTTTACGCCAAGCTGCTTTCTTCTTATATAAAACCATAGTTTGCGTTCTGGTTGAGGCATGTTGCTTCGGAGTATTTTGCGAAATGTATTGAGCTGAGGTTGTGTGTAAATCTTCATAACGCAGTCCAATGATAAAAGTGTTATTAAGTTACGAAGAGTTGGTGGTAAAAGAGAGTCAGAAGAGGGTGGTGTTCGAGCGAGATCAAAAAAGGCCAACCTAAGTTGACCTTTCATTCAATTTAAACGGTGAAGTTTAAATTAAGCTTTTGCTTCAGCTGCTGCTTTAGCGATAGCTGCGAAGCTTTTCGCGTCAAGAGCTGCGCCGCCAACTAGAGCACCGTCGATGTCTGGTTGTGCGAAGTAAGCTGCTGCGTTGTCTGGCTTAACAGAACCGCCGTATTGGATAACAACTTTCTTAGCAACTTCTTCAGATTTCTCTGCGATGTGTGCACGGATTTGAGCGTGGATGCGTTGTGCATCTTCAGCTGTAGCTGCTTTACCAGTACCGATAGCCCAGATTGGTTCGTAAGCGATGATAGCGCCTTCAAGAGCTTCAACACCTTGAGTGTTGATCACAGCGTCAAGTTGACGAGCACATACTGCAACAGTTTCGCCTGCTTCGTTTTGTGCTTCAGATTCACCGATACAAAGAACTGGAGTTAGGCCGTTCTCTTTTAGGAATGCGAATTTCTTAGCTACGAACTCGTCTGATTCGTTGTGGTATTCACGACGCTCAGAGTGACCGATGATGATGTGAGATGCGCCGAACTCTTTAAGCATTGCTGGAGACATGTCGCCAGTGAATGCACCGCTGTTGTTTAGGTCAGAGTTTTGAGCACCTAGGATGATCGCGCTGCCCGCTTCAGTAAGCGTACGCTCTGCAAGATCAACGAAAAGTGCTGGTGGAGCAACTGCTACGTCTACGCCTGTTACGCCTTCAAGTTCAGCGTTAAGACCGTTTAGTAGATCAACAACCATTTCTTTGCTGCCGTTTAGTTTCCAGTTACCCATAACTACAGGATGACGCATAGGAATATCTCCAAAGTATTTAAATAAATCGAATGTAAAAAAGTAAACTTTATTACGAAATAATATAACAGATTAATATCAACAGATCATGACTGTGGTCATGACTTTCTTGGATCTTACTCAATGGTCAGAGTAGATTTTGAGCATATATCAGTGATCCGGCAGACAGAATAATAGCTAACTTCTCGGATTTTTCATCGTTAGTTGGTATTAAGGGACAAACGATTGCGTTAACAATAGGAAGTAATAATGCCGAATCTAGTTCTAGAGTACTCAAATTCAGTGGACGAGCGAGTGAATATCCAAGGTTTACTAGAAGATCTTCATAAAGTTGCATTAAACTGTGGCTTGTTTGATGTGCCTTCTGTGAAGTCGCGTTCACTGCGTTGTCATAACTGGCTAGTCGGTGATGAAGAAGACAGTGTGGATTTTATTCACATTAGCTTCGAGTTACTTTCAGGGCGTACCGAAGAACAGAAAAGAGAACTGTCGCGTTCGTTAATGCAAACCTTACAAGAACAGGCGAGCCATATCCGCAGCCTAACGGTGAACATAAGAGATATGGACAAAAGTTGCTTTCAGAAAGTGATTAACTGATTTTTTTAATAAAAGTGATTAACTTAATAAAAGTGATTAACGAGCAATTTGCTGCTAACTTTTTTGGTAGCGTATTAATTTTTGAGTATTTTTAGATGTCGATGAAAGATTTACTGCTCTCTTTCAAAGGGAGAATTGGTCGTAAGACTTACTGGATGTGGAACATTTTCTACTACATTGCGATTACTGGTTTTGCTTCCGGTATCTCGGTTTTGTTCCCAGCATACTCTTACATTCTATTGCCAATCTTCCTACTGATGCTGGTTGTCCCAGATCTTGCGGTAACCGCCAAGCGTTGGCACGACCGTAACAAATCGAACTACTGGTTACTGTTGAACGTGCCGCTGGTACTTGGTCGTTTGGCTTCACCAATGGCAGCAACGACAACAGAGTCGGTATCGCCAATTCATATGGTGGCAACCGTTGCAGCATTAGTGTGTGGTTTATGGATTCTGATTGAATGTGGCTTGATGAAAGGCACTGAAGGTCGCAATGATTACGGCGAAGACCCGGTGTAATCGCGGAATGATGAATGAACAAAAGGGAGCATTGCGCTCCCTTTTTTGTTTTATAACAGTCTGATTGTCATCTGTATCTTCTGTTAACTTATATTCGCTTTAATACATTTTCGGCTCTGTATTGGGTCTAAAAGGCACCACATTTTCTGGCAGAGTTTCTTCAAAACCACAGCGGCCTTCGAGCGCGTCTTGGAACTTACAGACCTGACAGCGCAACTCCTGCATAAGCACGACATTGGCATGGTGCGGATTTTTACAACGGCTAACCACTAAGTCGATGTGGCTTTGCTGAGCGCGAAGTCTGTCTTGCATGGTTTCAGAAGCCGAACAAATCATCTGTTCGCACATCTCGTGTTTGAATTGATTGAATGCTTTAGGATCGCTTTTCGCAAGTTGGACAAGTTCATCAAAGGGTGGCAGTTTTTGATTGGGTTGTGGATGTGCCATCATTCCTTCCTTAGCATTAAGCATGTTTCATATGCCTTAAGCTTAAGAAAGAATTCTGTACAAATTTTGTTCTATTAACGTTTTCTCAATATTGAGACGAGATCGGTGGCTTAGCGTTCGGCTTTAGCTGCTTGGGATTACGATAAAGGCGTGGGTGTTAACGTGTAAGTGCAACGTCGCTCGCCAGCAATAATGTGCTCAGTGCGGCTTACGTGGCATTCGTCTTTGAGCAGTTCTGTGAAAACATTGAGCTCTGACTGGCATAGGCTAGGGCAACGAGTCGCTGCTTTGCAGATAGGGCAGTGGTTTTCGATCAAGATGTAATGATCATCATGCTCTTGAAGCTCTGCCATGTACCCCTCTTCTTCACGAAGTTGAGTGAGCTTTTCAAGCTTACTGATTAGGTCATTGCAGCCAGACAGGGCAGATTGATATTGCTTGAGGGTGTGCTGTTCACGTTCGGCAGCAACCTTAGCGAGTCCTTCTTTGCCAAACAGGTTCTCGACTGCATCAATGACTTGAATCGTCAGTTCACCGTGTCGGTCTGAAAACTGACCGTGGCCGTGTTGAGTGAGGGACCAATGACGAGTCGGGCGACCAACTTTCACTTTCACATCATGAAACGCAAGAATACCGTCATCTTCCAGGCTTTGCAGATGCTGCCTTGCACCCATTGTCGTCATGCCAAATTCTTCTGACAGTTGTTTCGCAGTTACTGCGCCTTGACGCTTAATGGTCTGTAAGATTTTGTCGCTTGTTTTCATACTATCCCTACCTCATGAACCTTACTATTATGAGGCAAGGTGTTTATAAAGCAAACCATTTACTATATTGACCGTAATTTACGCTTTGGGCAGAAAGCAGGGCGCGATTGTCTTGGGCCAATAAAACAAAAGGCCGATACCAAGTATCAGCCTTTGTCTGTTCTGTTTAACCTAGTTTAGGTTTACAGGATGTGACCCACTACTTCTGGATCTTTACGCTCTAGGTAGTGGATTGATTTGATGCGGCGAATCGTACGGCAGCGGCCACGGATAAGTAGCGTTTCTGTTGTCGCGATATTGCCTTGACGAGAAATGCCTTCTAGCAAGTCACCCTTAGTGATGCCTGTTGCTGAGAATACAACGTTGTCGCTGCGAGCCATGTCTTCCATTTTCAACACGATACCAGCCGTTACACCCATTTCGGCACAACGCTCTAGTTCAAGTTCACCGTGTTTACGGTTCTCTTCTGTGTCGCCTTTTACTTCGTGACGAGGAAGAAGACGACCGTGCATGTCACCGTCAAGTGCGCGAATAACCGCAGCAGAAACCACACCTTCAGGTGCGCCGCCGATGCAGTACATGACGTCTACTTCGCTGTCAGGCATACAGGTTAGGATAGAAGCTGCAACATCACCGTCTGGCACTGCGAATACACGAACGCCCATAGCTTGCATGTCGGCGATAACTTTATCGTGACGTGGCTTAGCCAGTGTCGTTACAACTAATGTATCCAGTGTTTTGCCCAGAGCCTTAGCAATGTTTTCTAGGTTTTCTTTCAGTGGCAGTTCTAGGTCGATAACGCCTTTGGCACCCGGGCCTACAACTAACTTTTCCATGTACATATCAGGCGCTTTAAGGAAGCTGCCTTTTTCGCCCGCAGCCAATACAGCCAATGCATTTGATTGACCCATTGCTGTCATGCGTGTCCCTTCAATTGGGTCAACGGCGATGTCGACAGCATCGCCGCCTACACCTACGTTTTCGCCGATGTATAGCATAGGTGCATCATCGATTTCACCTTCGCCAATAACAATCTCACCGCTGATTTCGGTTTTGTTAAGTAGGCTACGCATTACTTCTACAGCAGCGCCATCTGCAGCGTTTTTGTCGCCACGGCCAAGCCACTTGTAACCAGCTAGTGCTGCACCTTCTGTGACACGAGAGAATGACATTGCTAAATCGCGTTTCATGCGGACTCCAAAATTTTCAAAGGGGGAATAGAAATTTCGCGGCGGATTTTACCATATCCAAAAGGAAACGTTTGCCTTTTTGTTTTTTGGGGATTGCTCTCGATCAATTTGCAGTGGAAAACCGCTAATATTCATCAAAATAATTGGTTTGCCGTTGTGGCAGTAATCATTCACGTCAATATTCGGTAAAAAGCGCTGTTTTTTTCATCGAATGGCGCAAAATATCGAATATATTGAGTGTTTATCCTTGCTCTGCTGAGTAGAATGGGGAAATAAGTGGAGTGAACCTTCACCATCAAATGGATAACTTAAAGGTAGGCCAGAATGTCTTTTGAAGTACTAGAGCAGCTAGAAGCAAAAATTCAAACAGCAGTAGATACAATTGCACTTCTTCAAATGGAAGTGGAAGAGCTTAAAGAAGAGAAACAAGCACTAGCAACTGAAGCTGGTGAGCTTAAAGCAAGCCGTCACGAGCTAGAGCAAAAAACTCAGCAGATGCAAGAAGAGCATTCAGCATGGCAAGATCGCATCCGTAACCTTCTTGGTAAAATGGATGAAGTAGAGTAATTGACTCTTCAGATTTAAAAAACGCCCGCTACTCAGTAGCGGGCGTTTTTGTTTGTTCTTAATTTTGGAAAGGGTAGCTTGGAGTTAACAGGGTTTATTCAGCCTCTTCTTCAACATCCAAATCAAGCTCAACATCCAAAGGCTCTGCTGAAAGAATAATGCCGGTGTTATCAGCGTAGAGGTAATCTTCCGGTAAGAAGGTCACGCTGCCAAAGTTCACTGGTACGTCTATCTCACCAACACCTTCTTGGCTCGCACCAACAGGAATAGAAGCTAGGGCTTGGATGCCTAGGTTCATGTCTTCAAGTTCATCGACTTCGCGAACGCAGCCATAAACCACAATCCCTTCCCACTCATTGTCTTCGGCAAGTAAGGCCATCTCAGCGTCGATCAGCGCTTTACGCAGTGAGCCGCCGCCATCGATTAACAACACACGCCCTAGACCATCTTGCTCTAATACCGAGCGAATCAAAGCGTTGTCTTCAAAGCACTTTAATGTCGTGATCTGTCCTGCGAAGGATGCACGTCCACCGAAGTTGCTGAACATTGGCTCCACGACATCAACTTGATCCAAATATATGTCGCACAGTGCTGAAGTGTTGTATTCCATTAGTATACCTTTTGAACAATGAGCTTACTTTGAGTATATCGGTGCTTGATCCCTTTGCAATGATTAGTCTCAATTAACTCAATAGAGTTTGAGCTACGACAACCCCTGCAAACAATAGGTTAGTGACCAATGAGCATTTCACAATCACAGGCATCATTGGCGCGATTTGTGCTGGTTTCTCTGTTTCCCAAACCGCCTTGCCATGCTTGTAGACAATAACAATGCTCAGTAAAAACGGCAGGCTGATCCAGACCGGCTTTTCTTGAATCAGTAGGTAAATAGCAAAAGAGACAAGGGCTAAACCAAGCAGCGCAAAGTGGTAGTGTTTGGCTTTGCGTTGACCAAGGCGAACTGCCATGGTGCGTTTGCCACATTCGCTGTCGTTTTCGATGTCGCGCATGTTGTTGATATTGAGTACCGCAACCGCCATCAAGCCACAGCCCAATGCAGGAAGGAACAGGCTTGGTTCAACATGACCAGTGTGTAAGAAGTAAGTCCCTGACACGCCTAACAAACCAAAGAAGATAAATACCGATAAGTCGCCAAGACCAATGTAGCCATAAGGCTTATTACCCACGGTGTAAGCAATGGCTGCGACAATCGCTAATACGCCTAATGCAATGAAAGATAAGATACTTTCAATTGAGGTCAGCGCATGAAAAATCAGAATCAGTCCAGCAATCATGGTAAACACGATGTTGAGGATGATGGCTTGCTTCATGGTTTTAGCGGTGACCGCGCCAGACTGCATCGCACGTGTTGGACCAAGGCGATTTTCGTTGTCTGTGCCTTTAACTGCATCACCGTAGTCATTGGCTAGGTTCGACAGAATTTGTAATAGGGTGGCGGTTAAAAAAGCCAGTAGTGCTATCGATAAAGAAAACTGATCGCTGGCGAACGCTAAACTACTTCCTGTAAGAATAGAGACGAGTGCGAGAGGCAGAGTTTTCGGTCGTGCGGCATCAAGCCAAATCAGTAGAGATTGTTTCATCGTAGGTCTATTTCGTTGTAAGTCTTCGTTTCATACTGTGATTTGAGTATACGCCCATTTTTCGGGTAATAAAAAGCCCACTCGAAAGTGGGCCTTGAATTCGCTTATTAGCTGCTATTTCTTTGAGTTAGAGCAATAAGTTGGAGTTTCGTGTGCTACAGGATAAAGCGGCTTAGGTCTTCGTCTTCAACGAACTCACCAAGCTTCGCTGTTACGTAAGCTTCATCAATCACTAGCTTGCTGCCAGCCTTGTCTGTTGCGTCGAATGAAATCTCATCCATCAGGCGCTCCATTACTGTGTGTAGACGACGTGCACCGATGTTTTCAGTGGTTTCGTTCACGCGCCATGCAGCGTCAGCAATCTGGTTGATGCCATCTTCAGTGAACTCAATGCTCACATCTTCTGTTTTCATTAGGGCAATGTATTGCTCTGTTAGAGATGCTTTTGGTTCAGTTAGGATGCGTTTGAAGTCATTCGCTGAAAGCGCTTCAAGTTCTACACGAATTGGCAGACGACCTTGTAGCTCAGGGATCAGGTCAGATGGCTTAGCCACTTGGAATGCACCTGATGTGATAAACAAGATGTGGTCAGTTTTCACCATGCCGTGCTTAGTTGATACTGTGCTGCCTTCGATAAGAGGCAGTAGGTCACGTTGAACACCTTCACGAGACACGTCTGGGCCTGAGCTGTCGCCACGCTTACAGATTTTGTCGATCTCATCGATGAATACAATACCGTTGTTTTCAGCGTTGAAGATCGCGTTCTCTTTTAGCTCTTCTTGGTTCACAAGCTTCGAAGCTTCTTCTTCAGTCAGTGCTTTGAATGCGTCTTTGATTTTCATCTTACGCTTTTTCTTGGTGTCGCCCGCTAGGTTTTGGAACATGCCTTGCAGCTGGTTGGTCATCTCTTCCATGCCAGGAGGTGACATGATTTCAACGCCCATTTGCGGTGCCGCTACATCAACTTCGATCTCTTTGTCGTCTAGCTTACCTTCGCGCAGTTTCTTGCGGAAAATCTGACGAGTGTTTGAAGAGGTAGCATCTTCGTTTGATTGCTCGTTCTGACCCCAAGCATCACGTGCTGGTGGCAGTAGGGCATCAAGAATGCGTTCTTCAGCTTGTTCTTCAGCGCGGTACTGTACTTTTTCCATCGCTTGCTGGTGCGTCATCTTGATCGCAACGTCCGTTAGGTCACGGATGATGGTTTCAACTTCTTTACCCACGTAGCCCACTTCGGTGAACTTAGTCGCTTCTACCTTGATGAACGGCGCGTTTGCTAGTTTCGCTAGGCGGCGAGCAATTTCTGTTTTACCAACACCTGTTGGACCGATCATCAGGATGTTCTTTGGTGATACTTCAACACGCAGGCTCTCTTCAAGCTGCATACGACGCCAGCGGTTACGCAGTGCGATAGCCACTGAACGCTTAGCGTTGTCTTGGCCGATAATGTGGCGATTGAGTTCGTGAACGATTTCGCGAGGAGTCATCTCAGACATGGTTTTTCCTTAATTCTTTAATCACTGTTGATACACGTTTTGGGTAGAAGCGTTTGTTACTCTGGCTTTGGCAGCTCAACAGTGCTTTCTAATTCTTCAACAGTGTGGTGATGGTTGGTGAACACACAGATATCGCCAGCAATATTCAGCGACTTCTCTGCGATTTCACGCGCATCTAAATCAGTATTTTCTAGTAACGCGATAGCAGCGGCTTGTGCATAGTTACCACCCGAACCGATAGCAATCAGGTCGTTCTCTGGTTGAACTACGTCACCGTTACCCGTAATGATCAGTGAAGCGGTTTCATCCGCTACCGCAAGCAGTGCTTCTAATTTACGTAGAGCACGGTCGCTACGCCAATCCTTCGCCAGCTCAACGGCAGCTTTGGTCAGGTGGCCTTGGTGCATTTGTAGCTTGCTTTCAAATTTTTCGAATAGCGTGAAAGCATCAGCGGTACCGCCAGCAAAACCAGCCAGTACTTTGTTGTTGTATAGGCGACGTACTTTGCGGGCATTGCCCTTCATTACAGTATTGCCTAGAGATACTTGTCCATCACCCGCGATGACGACTTTATTATTACGACGTACAGATACTATGGTAGTCACGAGTAGGGCCTCTTAATATTCTTATCTTTGGGTATAAAAAGTATATGAGGATGGCACTCGGATAATTCAAGGAAGGGCGAGTGATGTCGCGCAACTTATGAGTGGAAGTTGTAAGGAAATCTGGCGAAAGGGACCAAATAAAAGAAAACCTCCACAATGGGAGGCTTTCGGTGTTTGCTGCGACTCTAGCGGCTACACAACCGCATTATCGCTTACTCACTACTCGGTATCTTTCCAAATAGCACAAGGTTCGATTTTTGCGCGCTGTAGCTTGTGGCGATCTCGCTCGGCATCACGCTTCAACTTGTATGGCCCTAGAACCACGCGATACCAACTACTGCCGTCTTTCTTGCGGATTTCACTCGAGATACCTTGGAAGGCAATATCCAGTTTACGTGCTTCTGCCTGTGCTGATGTTTTGTAAGCACCACACTGCATGATGTAAGGGATCTTAGAGATCTCTTGCTCTTTGGCTTTTACTTCAATCTCGCGGCTCGGCAGCGTTTCAACGTAGTCCCACTTCTCTTCTGGAGGTGGCGGAATCACTTTCGCTGGTTTTGGCTTAGGCTTCGGTTTGCTCACGACTGGAGCCGGCGCTGGTGGCTCTGGGTCATTACTCAATAAGTAAAGTCCGTAACCAAATCCGCCAACAAGGAGGATCGCCAAAAGACCACTACGCCATGGTTTACGGCGAGGGGCTTGCTTCTTGGTCGGTCTCTTCGTGCCACGACCGCGCTTTACATAATCTCTATTAGCCACAAGACAATTCAGTAGTTGGTAATTCTGCTCTCATGGTAATCCAGATTGCGCGAGGATAATAGTGCAGAAATGGAAGCGGCACATCAAAATGTGCCGCAGATTTATATCGGTATTTCTAAGGCTTACATTCGAGGTGGCGCAGTACTGCCACGAACCACTAATTTGGCTTCTAGTAGACGCGAACCTGCTTGCACATCGTTGCCTTTCAGTAGATCAAGCATCATCAACATCGCTTGGCGTCCAATCTCGTAACGAGGTTGAGAAATGGTGGTTAGCGGTGGATCGCAGTATTGAGCGAATTGAATGTCATCGAAGCCAACAATTGATAGGTCTTGAGGAACTCGTAAACCTAACTTTTTCGCTTCTTGAATCGCACCAATGGCCATCGCATCGTTGTGACAGAAGATAGCGGTTGGTTGTTCAGGCAGTGCCAGTAATTGACGAACCGCTTGAGCACCCGCTTCAAAAGTGAAGTCGCCAACTGTGCTGTAGGCTGGGTTCATTGCCACACCTGCACGACGCAGTGCTTGTTGGTAACCTTGTTGGCGGAACTTACACAGGGTTGCTGATACAGGGCCAGAGATTTGAGCGATACGTTTATGGCCTAACTGAGCTAGGTAGTTCACGGCTTCAAATGCAGAGGTCAGGTTATCGATGTGTACCGTAGGGAGTTCAAGCTCAGGAGCGAACTCACACGCCATTACCATCGGCGGTAAGTTCTTTTGTTCAGGTTTGCTGACATCAAACGGGTGGTCAGTGCCAAGCAATAACATGCCGTCAGCTTGTTTCGTGAAGACAAGGTTAACAAAGGAAGATTCACGCTTCTTTTGCTGACCGCTGTCACCCAGTAGAACAAGGTAGTCATTTTCTACTGCGGCATCTTCGATACCACGAATGATCTCGGCGAAATATGGGTCACAGATATCAGGAACGATAGTGATGATGGTTTTTGATTCGTTGCGACGTAAGTTTCTAGCTAATGTGTTGGGTGAGTATCCAGCTTCAAGTACTGCTGTCTCCACTCGCTTACGAGTTGAAACTGAGACTTTCTCAGGGTTCATCAATGCACGTGATACAGTGGCTGTTGAGACGCCTGCTAGCTGGGCAACATCCTTCATTGTCGCCATAAATTAAACCCTCTTTTAAGTTCCTTTGTCGCCTAAGTATCTAAGGCGTGAATAATAAATGTAATCGGATAGATATTGTGAAAGTGTTGCTAACACTTTTTTTATTGCAATATTTTATTCGTTTAATCCGTGTAAAGTTACGGCTAGATTAACAAAAATCACATGACTAGTGTGAAGTTGCTCACGAGAAATATGAAATATTTGTGAACAAACTTATCATTAGTTTTAACCCGCGTGGGTTTAGCTTAAATCTTGTGGCTCGATATCGAGTGACCAACGGACTTTTTTCGCAGCGGGTAACATATTGATTGCCGGTTTCGCGCTCATTAATAGCTTCTGCATTAATGAACGAGTCTGGGTTTGCAAGATCAGTTGCCAACGAGATTTGCCAGCTCGTTTGGCTAATGGTGCAGGAGTTGGCCCCAACACCATGCAATATTGGTCGAACAGTGGATGTGATTCCAATGTATGACGAACCTGACGTAAGAACTCTTCCACTAAGCGCGTGTCGTTTGCTTCTGCTCTGAACAGCGTCATGAATGTATAAGGAGGCAACATCGCTTGTTTACGTTCTGCTAAAGCCGTCTGAGCAAAGTGGTTGTAGTCTTTGTGTAGCAGCGCCTGCAGTAATCCATGTTCTGGATGATGCGTTTGTAATATCACTTCACCGGGTTTGCTTGCACGACCTGCACGACCAGCGACTTGGATAAACAACTGAGCAAGGCGTTCAGACGCTCGGAAATCACTGCTATATAAAGAGCCATCGACATCCAATAACGCTACAAGTGTTACGTCAGGGAAGTGGTGACCCTTAGCCAGCATCTGTGTACCAATCAGGATTTGGTATTCGCCCTTACGAATCGACTCTAGTGCGCTTTCTAAGCTGCCTTTACGGCGGGTACTGTCGCGGTCAATGCGTATGGTTTTGTATTCAGGGAATAGCTGACCAAGCTGCGCTTCAAGTTGTTCGGTACCCACACCTACTGTCACCAAATTAGCAGAACCACAGCCTTGGCAGTTGTGCACGGTATGCTGCTGTGAACCACAGTGGTGGCAACGCATTTCATTACTGTATTGGTGATAGGTGTAGTAGGCATCACAGCGCTTACATTCGGCTGTCCAACCACAGTCGTGACACATCAATGCCGGAGAGAACCCACGGCGGTTGAGGAACAACATCACTTGGTTGCCTGCTTTCAGGTGTCGTTGCATCTCGGCAATTAATGATGCCGATAAACCACTTTCCAGATATTCGCCTTTCACATCCAACACTTTGTTGGTGGTCGGCAGTGCGACACCTGCGCGCGAGGTGAGGGTTAGGTAGCTGTATTTACCGATCTGAGCGTTGTGTAGCGTTTCAAAAGCGGGTGTTGCTGAACCTAACACAACTGGAATCTGTGCTTTATGAGCACGCATGATTGCGACATCACGAGCGTGGTAGCGCAGGCTATCTTGTTGTTTATAAGAGGCATCGTGCTCTTCATCAACAATGATGATTCCTAAATCCGCAAACGGTGTGAACAGAGCGGAACGGGTACCAATCACAATGCCCGCTATTTTATCGCGCGCCGATAACCACGCATTCAGCCGCTCTGAATCGTTTAAACCAGAGTGGATAACCTCAACAGGCACATTAAAGCGTCGCTTAAAGCGATTAATGGTTTGTGGTGTGAGGCCGATTTCTGGCACCAAGACCAATGCCTGTTTACCCTTATCGAGTATCGGCTTGATCATATTCAGATAGACCTCTGTCTTACCTGAGCCTGTCACACCTTCTAGTAAGAAACAGCCGAAATCAGTCTGGCTATTGACGGTCGCGATCGCGATAGCTTGTTCTGCATTGAGCTTGGGTTTGTCTTGGTCGCTCTCAAGATCTTCAGGCCAAGGTTGGCGCTTCGGCTTTTTCTCTACCGATTCAATCCAGCCTTTTTCCTCTAACGTCTTAAGTACCGCGCTACCTACTTCTTCATCAATGAATTCTTGATGAGGAACGGGGCCGTGCTCAAGCATGTGCATTACTTTGGCTTGCTTAACGGCGCGACCAAAGCCTTGCATCAGTTGATCTCGCCCTGATGGTGTTAACTGCCATTCGACCAGTGTCGCGAAGTCTGCCGCTTTACCCTTGCGTAACGCACTCGGTAGGGCATTGGCAAAGGTTTCACCAAGCGGGTATTGATAGAACTGACTGCACCACGTTAACAGTGAGTAGACAGATTCCGGCCAAACCGGTTGGTTATCCAATAGCGCTTTAATAGGCTTGAGCTTGTCTAGCTCGAATTCGGATTCGTTAACCAGAGCCGTAACTATTCCGGTTAAGGTTTGTCGTCCAAAAGGCACAGAGACTCGTCCACCAATAATCGGAAATAGGTGGTTTGGAATCTTGTAATCGAACTGCTTGTCGAGTGGAACAGGCAGTGCCACACGGGCAATCATTGGACGCATAAAGGGACGGCTTTATCTGAGTTGACGAGAGCGAACAGTCTAAAGGATAAGGCGGTTAAATTCGAGGAGCAGTTTGAATGAGAGAGGGCAAGCTAACACATGAAGGCAGCTATCATCCCCAAATTTCAATCAACACTTCTGCTTAAAAAGGAAATAAAGACACAATTGGTGAAAAATGTATCAAATCAGTTGATCCTGCCTTATAGATTCATTACTATACTGCGCCTTAAAGGTATGGCTTCGTCACTCTTTTGTGCGAATGCGGTGTCTTTATTTCTTTTTTAAACTACGTGTGGTGTGCGGCTTAGAATCGTATAGCGACACGGCCTACTTGAGGTTATCCCATGAAAGCTGGAATCCACCCAGAATACAAAGCAGTTACTGCTACTTGTTCTTGCGGCAACACATTTGAGTTCAACTCAACGCTAGCAAAAGAATCAATCCACCTAGACGTATGTGACAAATGTCACCCGTTCTACACTGGTAAGCAACGTATCGTAGATACTGGCGGCCGTGTTGATCGTTTCAACAAGCGTTTCGGTGCTCTTTCTAGCAAGAAGTAATTCTCGCTATTTAGACATAAAAAGGACACTTCGGTGTCCTTTTTTGTTGCCTGCAATTTGTAAAATCACTGACTTCCATTCAAGCATCCATCTCTCCTAACGATAAGTTGCCTCTTTATTCTATTGCAGGGCAATTCCTTGCTTATCATTCGTCACCAAAATTCCGCATGAAAGTTCAACAAGCGATAGTAATTTCAACTGCTCACTGGTCTTATTAGTAGTGAAATCTCGTTTTTTAATGAGACAGAGGCTTCAACCACCTAGGAACTTTGAAGTACATCCATTAACATGAACAAGATCCCCCAAATAATAATATCCTAGGAACCTACACCTATGTCTGAAGACAGCAGCCAAGCTCAATCCTCTCAAGAATTATCGCCTCAAGAACAATTCCGTCAGCAAGCTCTTGATTATCATGAGTTCCCGATTCCTGGCAAAATTGCCGTAGAACTGACGAAGCCTGCAAACTCTGCAGAAGACCTAGCACTTGCATACAGCCCAGGCGTGGCTGAGCCTGTTCGCGAGATCGCACAGAACGTTGATAACGTCTATAAGTACACAGGTAAGGGCAACATGGTTGCTGTTATCTCTAACGGTACTGCGATTCTTGGCCTAGGTAACCTTGGTCCTATTGCTTCTAAACCAGTAATGGAAGGCAAAGCGCTACTGTTTAAGCGTTTTGCTGGTTTAGATTCTATCGATATTGAAGTAAAACACCGCACAATCGATGAGTTCGTTGATACAGTTGCGAACATTGCAGATACATTCGGCGGTATTAACCTAGAAGATATCAAAGCACCAGACTGTTTTGAGATTGAACGTCGCCTGATTGAGCGTTGTGATGTACCAGTATTCCACGATGACCAACACGGTACTGCGATTGTAACAGCAGCAGGTATGCTTAACGCGATCGAGCTTCAAGGTAAGAAGCTAGAAGAGTGTAAGATCGTTTGTTTAGGTGCTGGCGCAGCAGCGGTTGCGTGTATGGAGCTACTGATTAAGTGTGGCGCTCAGCGTGAGAAGATCTACATGCTTGACCGTAAAGGTGTGATCCACACTCGTCGTGACGACTTAAACGAATACAAAGAGCTGTTCGCAAACAACACCGACAAGCGCACGCTTGAAGATGTTATCGAAGGCGCAGACCTATTCTTGGGTGTATCTGGTCCTAACCTGCTTCCAGCAGAAGCACTAACGCTGATGGCTGATAAGCCAGTTGTGTTTGCATGTTCAAACCCAGATCCAGAGATCAAACCTGAGCTTGCTCACGAAGTTCGTTCTGACCTTATCATGGGTACAGGCCGCAGTGATTACCCTAACCAGGTAAACAACGTACTTTGTTTCCCATTCATTTTCCGTGGTGCACTAGACGTGCGTGCAAGCGAAATCAATGACGAAATGAAGCTAGCAGCGGTGAAAGCGATTCGTGAACTGGCGAAAGAAGAAGTTCCGGCTGAAGTGCTGGCAGCGGCGGGTGAAACTGCACTGGAATTCGGTAAGGGCTACATCATTCCTAAGCCAATGGACCCACGTCTACTTCCTCGCGTAGCGAAAGCAGTAGCAGAAGCGGCTGTTGAATCTGGCGTTGCTCGTATCGAGATGCCTGCTAACTATATGGCATAGAGACTGGATGGCGTAGTCGCTTGTTATAGCGGTTGCTCCATAGAGCACAAATAATAAAAAACCGACTCATCTGGAGTCGGTTTTTTTATGTCTCTTATTCACAGAACACTGATAAGACGAATCAGTAATGTGAACATTCAGCTAAAGCGAATCAATATTGAAGGCAGTGACTGAGTTATTGTTATTCTTCGTCAAACGCTTCGAACTCGATGCCCATCTCTGTCATCAGTTTTTTCACTTCAGCAGGAATATCATCTGGGCGGTCTTTACGAAGGTCTTCATCTGTTGGCAGTGGTTGGCCTGTGTACGCATGTAGAAAAGCTTCACACAGTAGCTCACTGTTTGTTGCATGGCGCAGGTTGTTGATCTGGCGGCGAGTACGCTCGTCAGTAAGCACCTTTAGCACTTTTAAAGGGATAGAAACTGTAATCTTCTTTACTTGTTCGCTTTTCTTTCCATGCTCAGCATATGGGCTTATGTATTCACCATTCCAGTCGGCCATTGCGTACCTTCATCACTTTAGTTGTTAGATTAAATTAATAGTGGTGATTTTAGCGGGATTTACCGCCATAAGCAAAGACATATAGACGTCTAGAAGTGTTGACGTCTCACGTTTATGAAAGTAAAGTGAATAACATATATCTAACACAGCAGCAAAATGCCGACAAGCAGCTGTGACTCTCAGACGCAAAACTTGTAAGGAAGCACCTATGAGCAGCCGGAAGCCAGCAACAATCGCAGTACGTACTGGTATCGAGTCAGACACGCAACACCATGCCGTTGTCCCACCTATTTATCTTTCGACTAACTATGGGTTTCCCGCTTTTGGTGAAGTGCCAAAGTACGATTACACCCGTTCAGGTAACCCAAACCGCGGTTTATTAGAAACGGCACTGTTTGAGCTTGAATCGGGCAAAGGCGCGGTGGTCACTAACTGTGGTACCTCGGCGCTAAACTTATGGGTTTCTGCTTTCTTAGGCGGTGATGATCTTATTATCGCACCACACGACTGCTACGGCGGTACTTACCGTCTGTTTAACACTCGCTCACTCAAAGGTGACTTCAAAGTTCTGTTCGTTGATCAATCGGATCAAGCAGCACTGGATGCGGCGATCGCGCTTAAGCCAAAGTTGATCTTAATTGAAACACCATCGAATCCTTTGGTTCGTGTGGTTGATATTGCAGAAACTTGTCGTAAAGCGAAAGAGGTTGGTGCTCTGGTTGCTGTCGACAACACGTTTTTGACTCCTGTGTTCCAAAAGCCTTTAGAGCTGGGTGCGGATTTTGTTATTCATTCAACCACTAAATACATCAACGGACACTCGGACGTTATTGGTGGCGTTGTCGTCACGAAAACTGAAGAGCACGCTGAAGAACTAGCATGGTGGGGTAACTGTATTGGTGCGACCGGCACACCATTTGATAGCTACATGACTCTACGTGGTATTCGTACGCTAGGTGCGCGTATGCGAGTTCACGAAGAAAGCTCACGTGAAATATTGGCGTCTCTGCAGCAGCAAGATCTCGTCGGCACTATTTATCACCCAAGCCTTCCTGAACATCCGGGTCATGATATCGCGAAGAAGCAGCAGTCTGGCTTTGGTTCAATGCTGAGCTTTGAGTTTGCAGGTTCATTCGAGGCGCTTAAATACTTTGTTGATAAGTTAGAGCTATTCTCTTTGGCGGAATCACTAGGTGGTGTTGAAAGCTTAATCTGCCACCCTGCGTCGATGACTCACCGTGCGATGGGCGAAGAAGCACTGGCAGAAGCCGGCGTTTCTCAACAGTTACTGCGTCTTTCTGTTGGCCTTGAAGATGCTGAAGACTTGATTGATGACCTTAAGCAAGCGTTTGAAAAAACACAAGGCTTTATTGCTGAAGGGGAGGGTTAATAATGGCAACCTTTCGCCAGCTACATAAATTTGGTGGTAGCAGCTTAGCGAATCCTGAGTGTTACCAGCGCGTGGTCAACATTCTTAGAGAATACTCATCAGCCACTGACTTGGTCGTGGTATCGGCAGCGGGGAAAACAACGAACCGCTTGATTGAGTTTGTTGAAGCACTCGACAAAGATGGTCGTATCGCCCATGAATGTCTGCAGGCACTTCGTCAGTTCCAACTTGAGCTGATTGAAGCGCTGCTTGAAGGTGAGTCTGCGGCTCAGCTAACGGCTACCATTCAACAAGAATTTACCGCTTTGGGTGAGCTAACAGCTCCTCTAAGCGAAGCGCAAAAAGCACAAGTACTAGGACATGGTGAGGTTTGGTCTTCACGTCTTTTAGCCGCTTTGTTGTGCCAACATGATTTACAAGCGGTAGCTCAAGATGCACGTGCCTTTTTGCGTGCAGAAGTAGGTGCTCAACCTGAAGTTGACCGCGCACGTTCTTATCCTCTGATTAAAGAAGCCTTGGCGCAGCATGCACATTGCCGTGTCGTGATTACTGGCTTTATGGCTCAAAACACTGAAGGTGAAACGGTTCTACTCGGCCGTAACGGTTCGGATTACTCAGCTACCGTGATTGGTGCTTTGGCTGAGGTTGAACGCGTAACAATTTGGAGTGATGTTGCTGGTGTATACAGCGCTGACCCTCGTTTGGTTTCGGATGCGTGTCTATTGCCTCTGCTTCGCCTTGATGAGGCGAGTGAGTTAGCTCGTTTAGCTGCTCCTGTGCTTCACAGCCGAACGCTACAGCCTGTGGCTCAAAGTGCTATGGACTTAAGCTTACGCTGCAGCTATCAGCCAGAGGCGGGCTCTACACAGATAGAGCGTGTTCTGGCATCGGGTCGTGGCGCAAAAATCATTACCTCTTTGGATGAAGTGCTTATCGTGCAGTTGACGTTTGGTCACGGACATGACTTCGACCGTCTAGAGAGTGAAGTGCTTGAAGGGCTTAAGCGTGCTCAACTCGAGCCGCTTGCTTATGAGCTTGAACCGGATCAGCACTGTTTGCGTCTTGCTTACACAGAAGAGATCGCTGGTGGTGCTTTAGAATATCTACAAGATCACGCGATTGAAGCTGAGATTAAGCTTAAAGAAGGTTTCTCTTTGATTGCTGCCGTGGGTGCTGGCGTGACTAAGAATCCGAACCACTGTTACGGTTTCTACCAACAACTTAAGAGCTCACCGGTTGAATTCATCTCAGAAGCTAACTCTGGCTTGAGCTTAGTGGCAGTGATTCGCAAGAGTGAAACATCAAGCCTAGTGAAAGGCATTCACTCTCAACTATTCCAAGCGCAGAAGCGTGTTGCGATTGCTTTATGTGGTAAGGGCAACATTGGTTCAAGCTGGTTGAGCCTGTTTGCTGAGCAAAAAGCGGAACTTGAAAAGCGTCGTGGAATGAACTTTGAATTGGTTGCGGTGGTTGATAGCCAAACCTATTGGTTCGATGACCAAGGTATTGATGCGACTTCGGTAGGTAAGCGCTTTGACGACGAAGCGATTGCCAACAACGGTAACGACTGGTTAGAGCGTTTGGGCTCTATTCAAGGTTATGACGAAGCAGTGGTTCTCGATGTGACTGCGAGTCCAGTGCTTGCGGAAAAATATCTGCAAATCGCACAACAAGGTATTCACCTGATCTCGGCGAACAAGGTGGCAGGCTCTGCATCAAGCGAGTATTACCATCAGGTGCAAGATGCCTTTGCGAAGATCAGCCGTCATTGGTTGTACAACGCGACCGTTGGTGCAGGTTTGCCGATTAACCACACGGTACGTGACTTGCGTGAAAGTGGCGATGACATCATTGCGTTGTCTGGCATTTTCTCGGGCACGCTGTCTTGGTTGTTCCAACAGTTTGATGGCACCGTGCCGTTCAGCGAGTTGGTTGACTTAGCATGGCAACAAGGCCTGACTGAACCAGACCCGCGCGCTGACCTTGATGGTTCAGACGTAATGCGTAAGCTGGTGATTCTGGCTCGTGAATCGGGCTTAGACATTGAGCCTGAAAACGTAAAAGTAGAATCCTTGGTACCTGAAGAGTTGCAAGAACTGTCAGTAGATGACTTCTTTGATAAGGCTTCTGTGTTGAGCGAAGAGTTGGCTGAGCGTTTAGAGAAAGCGCACTCTCAACAGAAGGTTCTGCGTTACGTAGCGCGTTTAGAGAAGAATGGTAAGGCAACCGTAGGCGTAGAAGCTCTATCTAAAGAACACGCCCTAGCGAACTTGCTGCCTTGCGATAACATCTTTGCGATTGAGAGCAAATGGTACAAAGATAATCCATTGGTGATTCGTGGCCCGGGTGCAGGTCGTGAAGTAACGGCAGGTGCAATTCAATCAGACCTAAACAGAATGTCTAGTCTGTTCTGATACTCAGTTCGGTTGGTTTAATACTCAGATCAATTGTTTTAGTACGTAAATAGCATACTATTCACTAAGATAAATAAGGCTGAAAGCACGATGTGTTTTTCAGCCTTTTTTCTACATTATTTCTGCTTTGCGAGCCATCTAACTACTTGAGTTTTACTCACGATCTACTTGAAAAAAATTCATAATGGATCTGTTGACATTAAATCGTATTCAATACATTCTACAGACATATAGACGTCTAAACGTCGTTTAAGGATTTGAGATTTTAGTGGTCACTTTTGCCACAGGGAGAGTAAGATGGGATACACACACGCTAGTCATATCGACGCTTTAAATCAGAATATCGCTGAGCTTTCTGACAACATCAATGTGTCATTTGAGTTTTTTCCACCAAGCAGTGAGAAGATGGAAGAGACCCTGTGGAATTCTGTTCACCGTCTTAAAACACTTCAACCAAAATTTGTATCAGTAACCTACGGTGCAAACTCGGGTGAACGTGATCGTACCCACTCAATCATTAAAGAAATCAAAAACCAAACAGGTCTAGTAGCAGCGCCACACCTAACGTGTATTGATGCTAGCCGCGAAGAACTGATTCAAATTGCCGACGATTACTGGGCGAATGGTATCGAGAGCATTGTTGCTCTGCGTGGTGATATTCCAGCAGGCGGCGGCGCGCCAGAGATGTACGCATCTGACCTAGTTGAGCTGCTTAAATCTCGTCACGACTTTGATATTTCAGTAGCGGCATTTCCTGAAGTTCACCCTGAAGCAAAAAGCGCTCAATCGGATCTTATTAACCTAAAACGTAAAGTGGATGCCGGTGCTAACCGTGCTATCACTCAGTTTTTCTTTGATGTAGAGAGCTACCTACGCTTTCGTGACCGTTGTGTGGCGGCGGGTGTTGATGTTGAGATTGTACCGGGTATCTTGCCAGTTTCTAACTTCAAGCAAGCGTCTCGCTTTGCTGCGATGAACAACGTAAAAGTACCAGGCTGGATGGCGAAGCAGTTTGAAGGTTTGGATGATGATCCAACGACTCGTCAGCTTGTTGGTGCTAGCCAAGCAATTGATATGGTTCGTACACTGAGCCGCGAAGGCGTGAAAGACTTCCACTTCTATACACTAAACCGTGCAGAAATGACTTACGCACTTTGCCACACGTTAGGTGTTCGTCCGCAAGTCGCTGCGCTTTAAGCAAAGTCTAGAAGTAAAGCCTAAGCACTTGTAAAAAGCTTCTGGCTGTAAAATTTCAAATCCTATAGATACAAAAAAGGCTTGGACTCTAAGAGTTCAAGCCTTTTGCTTTTCTAGCTTCTAGCTTCTAGCTTCTAGCTTCTAGCTTCTAGCTTCTAGCTTAACTTAAGCAAGAGCACCAAGTTCAAGCAGTACTTCTTCAGCCCATACAATCCATGCTTCACGGATAAGTAGGTTACGACGAAGAGTAAGACGCTCAAGGCGTGCTTGCTTGTCTAGAGTTGATGGCGTTGCGTAGTAAGCCGCTTCGATTTCACGGTAGTGAGAAACCAGTTTGCGAGACTCTTCTACTAGCTCAGCAAGTTGTACACGGTAAGCGTCAGAAGGTTGTACAGCGCAAGCCATTAGCTTAGCTGAGAACTCGTCACGAACGGTTGGGTGTGCAGTTGGTTGTTCAAACCATTCACCTAGCGCGCCACGGCCAGCATCAGTGATAGAGTAAACTTTACGATCAGGTTTGCCTTCTTGAGGCTCAAGCACGCAAGTTACCTGGTCGTTCTGAGCCATTTTATTTAGCTCGCGGTAAACTTGTTGATGGCTAGCTTTCCAGAAGTAACCAATGCTTGCGGAGAATTCTTTTGTGATATCGTAACCAGTAGCATCGCGTGTACTTAAAACGGTTAGAATTACGTGTGGTAATGACATGTCTGAAATCCAAATGGTAAACAGTAAACAAATACTTAAACAACAAGTGTGCTTCTAATGGCACGTTATATTGGTTATGTCTAAGTAGCACCAACTCATCGGTTGGTTATGTCACCTTACAAAGCCGTTTATCACCTAGGTTGACCAGTTTATTGGTCAAAAAGCTGCAGATTATTTTTTTGGAGTGTTTCCGCAGCGGAGCAGTAGTATATCTAAATAATAAGCATAAAGTAGAATACATGGACAAAATAACCCAAAAAACTGACAAAAAACTCAGTATTGCTTATTTTGTGAAATAAAAAGGTCGCACTGGGCGACCTTTTGTCTATTGTATAGTAGGAATCACTAATTAACCAGTGTTTCGCATGCCTGCTGCAATGCCTGCAATCGTCACCATTAGCGCTTCTTCAAGCTCTGCTGGTGGTGTTTCACACTTACGAGTACGGTAAAGCAGCTCAGCTTGAAGCATGTTTAGTGGCTCAACGTAGATGTTACGTAGGCGGATTGACTCAAGCCCCCAAGGGTCGCTCTGCATTAGGTTCTCGTTGTTCTCAACATTCAGTACCGCTTTGATGTCTTTTTGCAACTGTTCACGCAGCAATTCACCTAACGGTAATAGCTCTTCGTCAACAAGACGTTGGTCGTAGTACTTAGCGATTTCCATGTTGCACTTCGAGTACACCATTTCCAACATACCTAGACGGGTAGAGAAGAACGGCCACTCGCGACACATCTCTTCCAGTAGGGCTTGATGGCCTTGGTCTACTGAGTATTGAATCGCTTCACCAGCGCCTAGCCATGCCGGAAGTACCAAACGGTTTTGGCTCCAAGAGAAGATCCATGGAATCGCACGTAGGCTTTCTACGCCGCCGTTCGGATTACGTTTCGCAGGGCGAGAACCAAGAGGCAGTTTGCCTAGCTCCAGTTCAGGTGTCGCTTGACGGAAGTAAGGCACGAATTTCTCTTCGCCACGAACCACGTTACGGTAAGCCTCACAAGACACTTGAGACAGCACTTCCATTAGGTCACGCCACTCTTGTTTTGGCTCAGGTGGCGGCAGAAGGTTCGCTTCTAGAATCGCACTTGCGTAAAGGTTGAAGCTGTTTACAGCAACGTCTGGTAAGCCAAGTTTAAAGCGGATCATTTCGCCTTGCTCAGTTACACGTAAACCGCCTTTCAAGCTCTTAGGTGGCTGAGAAAGAAGAGCAGCGTGCGCTGGCGCACCACCACGGCCAACCGTACCGCCACGACCGTGGAATAGAGTCAGTTCAATGCCTTCTTCGTCGCAAACCTTAACTAGCTTATCCATTGCATCGTATTGAGCCCAACCTGCAGACATTACACCCGCATCTTTCGCCGAGTCAGAGTATCCGATCATCACCATTTGGTGGTTCTGGATAAAGCCACGATACAAGTCGATGCTCATTAGCTGTTTCATTACTGCTTCTGAGTTGTTTAAGTCGTCGAGCGTTTCGAACAGTGGACATACGTCCATGCGGTATGGGCAGCCACATTCTTGAAGTAGCAAGTGAACAGCCAGTACATCTGATGCTGTACGAGCCATAGAAATTACGTAAGCACCGAAGGCTTCACGAGGTTGGGCAGCAATGACCTTACAGGTGTCTAAAACCTCTTTAACCTGTTCAGATGGCTCCCAATCGCGAGGAAGTAATGGGCGCTTAGAGCTTAATTCATTGGTTAAGAAAGCAATCTTGTCTTGCTCGCTCCATTGGTCGTAATCGCCAATGCCTAGGTAGCGAGTCAGTTCAGACAGTACATCTGAGTGACGAGTACTTTCTTGACGAACATCGAGACGCACTAGGTGCACACCGAACGCTTTTAGGCGGCGTAGGGTATCAAGCAGAGAACCGTCTGCGATTACGCCCATGCCACATTCGTGCAGCGATTGGTAACACGCGTAAAGCGGAGTCCAAAGTTGGTCGATGTTCTGTAGTGTTTCTTTCTTCGGAACCTCAGTGTCATGCAGTTTTGCATCCAGCACTTCTAGCGTGTTGTTCAGCAGAGTGCGTAGGTTCTTCAGGATTGCACGGTAAGCTTCGTGCTCATCGCCTGCTAGATCACGAACCGCATCATTACACTTAGTCATCGACAGTTCGGTAATTAGTTCGTTTACGTCGCCTAGGTAAAGATCAGCAGCTTTCCAGCGAGATAGGCGCAACACTTCTTTAGTGATGGTGTGCGTTACGAATGGGTTACCATCGCGGTCACCGCCCATCCAAGATGAGAAGTGTACTGGGCGTGCATCGATCGGTAGGCCTTCACCAAGGTAGCCTTTTAGTCGGCCATCCATTTCACGTAGGAAATCAGGCACGGCTTCCCATAGAGAGTTTTCTACAACCGCAAAGCCCCACTTAGCTTCATCAAGTGGCGTTGGGCGTTGTTGACGAATCACATCTGAGTGCCAACCTTGAGCGATAAGTTGCTCTAGGCGGCGTTCGGTTTTCACGCGCTCTTTGTGCGATAGGTCGCTTAATTCTAGTTTAGACAGGCACTCGTTGATCTTAACCAGTTTGTTGATCATGGTGCGACGAGTGATTTCTGTTGGGTGTGCTGTCAGAACGAGTTCAATGTTCAGGTCGCGAACGGCTTGAGCCGCATCTAGCTTGCTGATGTCATTCTGGTTTAATTTGGAAAATAGAGATTGCAGCACGTCTGGTTCGCAAACATGCTCCTCACAGTGGCGAGAGATGGTGTGGTACTGCTCTGCCATGTTGGTGAGGTTGAGAAATTGGTTAAATGCACGAGCAACAGGAGTGAGTTGTTCGTTCGGCAGGTTTTTGATTTCTTCAACTAGGCTGTCACGGTCAGCTTTGTTGCCTGCGCGGGCGGATTTGGAAAGTTTACGGATAGTTTCCACTTTCTCTAAGATAACGTCACCATGTGCATCTTGGATTGTGTTACCTAGCAAGCGTCCCAGCATGCTTACGTTACTCTTGAGAGCGGCGTATTTCTCGTTCATTGTCATCCTGCCTCGTAAAAAAATTACATCCATTGTTCCTTGTTAAGTACACAATCTAGCGAAAACTGCTGTATCTAGTCAAATAAAGCATTCTAAGTTTGCAATTATTAGTTTTCGAAATGCGGGAGAAGTAAATTTTCCAAGACTTCGGAATAAAGTGAAATTTAATTACAAGATCAGGCTTTGGCAGGGATAACAGAATAAAAGCCACCTTTTTGGGCGGCTTTTATAAAAAAATATCGAGAGGGTAGCAATAACTAGAAGCAATATTTACGGATGGATTTACTCAGAACATCAATCGTTGGATCGATAAAATCGAAGCTCAAGAACTCATCCGGTTGGTGAGCTTGGTCGATTGAGCCCGGACCCAGAACTAAGGTTGGGCAAAGTTCTTGAAGGAAAGGAGCTTCAGTACAGTAGTTCACGGTTTGTGATTCAGTTTCACATACCGATTCCATGCCACCGATAAATGGATGGTCGTGTTGGCACTCGTAACCCGGGATAGGTTCGTGCAGTGGCGTAATTTCAATTCTGCCCGGCCACTTTGCTTCCACTTCTTTGAGTGCGCTGCGCAGCATGTTATCCAAGCCATCTAAGCTGATACCCGGTAAAGGACGCACATCGTAGTGCAGCTCGCAGCAACCACAGATACGGTTAGCGCTGTCACCACCATGAATATGGCCAAGGTTTAGAGTAGGGCTTGGAATCGCAAAACCTGGGTGATGGTACTCTTTAACTAACTTGTCACGTAGCTGCATTAATGCGAATAACACTTCATGCATGATCTCGATGGCGTTGACGCCTAATGCAGGGTCAGAAGAGTGACCTGATTTACCGGTTACTCGCACTGCATTTGCCACGTGGCCTTTGTGTCCACGAATTGGCACTAGGCTAGTCGGCTCACCAATGATGCAGTAGTCCGGCTTAAATGGTGCGTTCTCCGTGAAGTGACGTGCGCCTAGCATGGTGGTCTCTTCATCACAGGTTGCCAATACATAAAGTGGCTTCGCCTGTTTGCTCCAATCCATCTTCTTTGCTGCTTCATAAACGAAAGCGAAGAAGCCTTTCATGTCGGCCGTGCCTAATCCGTAGAAGCGATTATTGTGTTCTGTCAGTGCATGAGGGTTGAAGTTCCAACGCCCTTCATCAAATGGCACGGTGTCGCTATGTCCCGCTAATAGCAAGCCACCTTCACCAGAACCCATCTTTGCGACCATATTATGTTTGCCGGGCTCGACTTCCACGACCTCTACGCTAAAGCCCAAGTCTTTAAACCATTGAGCCATTTTTTCGATCACTTTTTCGTTGCCATGATCCCAGCTTGGATCAGTAGAACTAATAGAGTCGGTGGAAATTAGGCCTTTGTAGACCTCAAGAAAACTCGGTAATTGCATAATATCTTCACTTCTACTATTGACAGGAAAACTATAAGTCGGTAAAACACATATTAAATCATATTTAATGCATAAGAAATCAAATAAAGCTAAAAATTAAGTATGAATAGTCAAATTTTGAAATGTAACTTACCTCAGGAATGGATGTGTTGAGATGTTGAAAACCACGATCATTGGCGCAAGCGGCTACACAGGAGCAGAACTGGCTCTAATGATAAACAGACACCCTGAGCTCACGCTATCAGGTTTATATGTCTCAGCCAATAGTGTAGACGCAGGTAAACCTATTGCGGCATTGCACGGTAAGTTAGCTGGCTTGATTGATATGCCAGTACAACCATTAACGAATCCAGAAGAAGTGGCTAAACAGTCTGATGTAATTTTCTTAGCCACTGCACATGAAGTCAGCCACGACCTAGCACCAATTTTTCTAGAGAACGATTGCCAAGTGTTCGACCTATCGGGTGCCTTCAGAGTGAAAGGTGAGAACTTCTACCAAGAGTTCTATGGTTTTGAACACCAACACGAGCAATGGCTAGATAAAGCCGCTTACGGTTTAGCAGAATGGAATGAGCAAGCGATTAAAGAGGCTCAACTTGTCGCAGTCGCGGGTTGTTATCCAACTGCATCACAATTGGCGATTAAGCCTTTGGTTGAAGCGAAGTTACTCGATGAGAACCAATGGCCTGTGATTAACGCAACGAGTGGTGTTACAGGAGCGGGTCGTAAGGCGACCATGGTTAACAGCTTCTGCGAAGTGAGTTTGCAAGCTTACGGCGTCTTCAATCACCGTCATCAGCCTGAAATGGCTGCACATTTAGGATGTGATGTAATTTTTACTCCGCACCTCGGCAACTTTAAGCGCGGTATTTTAGCGACCATCACCATGAAATTGGCTGAAGGCGTGACAGAACAACAGATACAAGATGCCTTTGAGCAAGCTTACCAAGGTAAACCTGCGGTGAGATTACTCGAAGAGACATTGCCAAGAATTCAAGACGTAGAACAAACACCTTTCTGTGATTTAGGTTGGAAGGTTCAAGGTCAACACATCATCGTTGTTTCAGCGATTGATAACTTGTTAAAGGGTGCATCTAGCCAAGCGATGCAGTGTTTAAATTTACGTTATGGTTTTGCGCCATTAACTGCGTTAGTGTAAGGGAATCTAGATATGAGCCTTAATAATCAACCATTAATCATAAAGTTAGGTGGCGCTGCGCTATCTTGTGGTGAAACACTTAGCAAGTTATTTGGTGCTATCTCTGCTTACCAACAACAAGCACAACGACCAATCGTGATTGTTCACGGCGGTGGTTACCTTGTTGATGATTTGATGAATAAGTTGAACCTCGAAACCGTTAAAAAAGAAGGTCTACGTGTTACTCCTTACGATCAAATCCCTGTGATTGCTGGTGCACTAGCGGGTACGGCGAATAAATTACTGCAAGGTCAGGCGATTAAAGACGGTATCAATGCCGTTGGTTTGAGCCTAGCGGATGGTGGTTTATGCAAAGTGAGCGAACTGAACCCTGAGCTAGGTGCGGTAGGAAAAGCGGAGCCGGGCGACTCAACCGTCCTGCAAGCGATTCTTAATGCTGGCGCACTGCCAATCATTAGCTCAATTGGCTTAACTGAGCAAGGCCAACTGATGAACGTCAATGCCGACCAAGCTGCGGTTGCTGTTGCTGGCGCACTTGATGCTGAGCTGGTACTTCTTTCTGATGTAAGTGGTGTGTTGGATGGCAAAGGCCACCTCATTCCAAGCCTTAATCAACAACAAGCCGATGACCTTATTGCAGGCAAAGTGATTACTGACGGCATGATCGTTAAGGTTCAAGCCGCACTAGAAGCTGCCAACGATCTCGGACGACCGATCGAAGTCGCTACTTGGCGATACCCAGAAAAGTTAACACAACTGTTTTCAGGTAAAAGCATAGGAACGCAGTTTTTACCTCAGTAGTTCTCACAACGAGTCACTACTTAAAGAATTTAGACAAACTAAATAAACATATAATTATGAAGTCATTTCCAACGCTGACCGCCATGTGCAGTATGGAAACTAGGAGAAAGAAAATGAGCAAAGTTAACGTAAAGAAAGTTGTAGTAGCCTACTCTGGCGGTCTAGACACATCAGTAATCATCCCATGGTTGAAAGAGAACTATGACTGTGAAGTGGTTGCGTTTGTCGCGGATGTTGGTCAAGGCGACGAAGAGTTGATTGGTATCGAAGAGAAAGCAAAAGCTTCTGGTGCTTCAGAGTGTTACATCGCTGACCTTAAAGAAGAAATGGTGGCAGATTACATCTACCCAACACTAAAAACAGGCGCTTACTACGAAGGCAAATACCTACTAGGTACTTCTATGGCTCGTCCAATCATTGCGAAAGCGCAGGTTGAAGTCGCACGTAAAGTTGGTGCAGACGCACTGTGTCACGGTTGTACAGGTAAAGGTAATGACCAAGTTCGTTTTGAAGGTGCATTCGCTGCACTAGCACCAGACCTACACGTAATTGCACCTTGGCGTGAGTGGGATCTAGTGAGCCGTGAAGAGTGTCTGGATTACCTAGCAGAACGTAATATTCCTTGTACTGCTTCTCTTACTAAGATTTACTCGCGAGATGCAAACGCATGGCACATCTCTACAGAAGGTGGCGTTCTAGAAGATACATGGAATGCGCCAAACGAAGATTGCTGGGCTTGGACTGTAGACCCAGAGCAAGCGCCAAACGAATCTGAAACAGTGACGCTTAAAGTTGAAAAAGGTGAAGTGGTTGCGGTTGATGGTGAAACAATGACGCCATACAACGCACTGGTTTACTTAAATGAGAAGGGTGCTAAGCACGGTGTTGGTCGTATCGATATCGTAGAGAACCGTCTTGTGGGCATGAAGTCTCGTGGTTGTTACGAAACTCCGGGTGGCACTATCATGATGGAAGCACTGCGTGCAGTAGAGCAACTGGTTCTTGATAAAGCGGCATTCGAATTCCGTGAAGAGCTAGGTGTGAAAGCGTCTCACCTTGTATACGATGGTCGTTGGTTCACTCCGCTATGTAAGTCAATCCTTGCAGCGACAGAAGAGCTAGCACAAGACGTGAATGGCGAAGTGGTTATCAAGCTTTACAAAGGCCATGCAACGGTAACTCAGAAGCGTTCTGACAACAGCCTATACTCAGAAGAGTTTGCTACCTTTGGTGAAGATGAAGTTTACGACCAAAGCCACGCTGAAGGCTTCATCCGCCTTTACTCGCTATCAAGCCGTATCCGTGCTCTGAATAGCCAAAAGTAATCCTAACAATGAGTTAGTGAGCTAGCCTTTGATGAAAAATTAAAGGCCAGTAAACAGATATTATTATGCAAAGCCCATTCACTATTGATTAGTGAGTGGGCTTTTTACTTTCTATTCGCCTAATAAATCAGCTTCGGTTTTTACTATCGAATGGCATATAATTCGCGCTCCACTCTGAAAATAATCAATGGATTCAACTTGTGGTGAATAAATATGTGAAAATAATGAATTAATACTTTATTTTCATTTTGAATTGCCGTAAGTTTAAACCATCAGAAAAATACTGAATCTTAATCAGAATTATCATTTGCAAAAACAGTGAGCACTGTGCAATTAGGAGATACACAATGGCATTATGGGGCGGTAGATTTACCCAAGCAGCAGACACCCGGTTCAAAGATTTTAACGATTCTCTTCGTTTTGATTACCGATTGGCTGAGCAAGACATTGTGGGCTCAATTGCCTGGTCTAAAGCTCTACTGTCGGTCAACGTATTATCAGAAGAAGAACAACAGAAGCTTGAGTTAGCGCTGAATGAGCTAAAACTTGAGGTGATGGAAGATCCTGAACAGATTCTACGTTCTGATGCAGAAGATATTCACAGCTGGGTTGAGCAACAACTTATCGGCAAAGTCGGTGACTTGGGTAAAAAGCTTCACACTGGCCGTTCTCGTAATGACCAAGTGGCGACAGACCTGAAACTATGGTGTCGTCAGCAAGGTAACCAACTGCTACTAGCATTGGATCGCCTACAGAGCCAAATGGTGAATGTTGCTTCTCAGCATCAAGAAACCGTGCTTCCTGGCTACACTCACTTACAACGTGCTCAGCCGGTAACTTTTGCTCACTGGTGCTTAGCTTACGTTGAAATGCTTGAGCGTGATTATTCTCGTTTGAATGATGCGATTAAGCGTTTAGATACATGTCCGCTGGGTTCTGGTGCCCTTGCCGGAACCGCTTACCCGATGGACCGTGAAGAGTTAGCTCACAACTTAGGTTTCCGTCGTGCAACGCGTAACTCTCTAGATTCAGTATCTGACCGTGACCATGTGATGGAGCTGATGTCGATCGCTTCTATCTCTATGCTTCACCTTTCGCGTCTTGCAGAAGATATGATTTTCTACAACTCTGGTGAATCAAACTTCATCGAGTTAGCGGATACAGTGACGTCAGGTTCATCTCTGATGCCACAAAAGAAAAACCCTGATGCGCTAGAGCTTATCCGTGGCAAAACGGGTCGTGTATATGGTTCATTAGCAGCAATGATGATGACAGTAAAAGCTCTGCCTTTGGCATACAACAAAGACATGCAAGAAGATAAAGAAGGTCTGTTCGACGCTTTAGACACTTGGAATGATTGTATGGAAATGGCTGCACTTTGTTTTGACGGCATTAAAGTTAACGGCGAACGTACACTTGAAGCAGCGAAGCAAGGTTATGCAAACTCTACGGAACTGGCTGATTACCTAGTAGCGAAAGGCATTCCTTTCCGTGAAGCTCACCATATTGTGGGTGTAACAGTAGTGGCGGCGATTGCTAAAGGCTGTGCACTGGAAGAGTTAACCATCGCAGAGATGAAAGAGTTCTCTGAGGTGATAGAAGAGGATGTGTATGACATCCTAACTATTGAATCGTGTCTTGAAAAACGTAGCGCACTGGGTGGTGTATCACCACAACAAGTGGCTTACGCGGTAGACCAAGCTGAGAAGCGTTTGGCGCAGCGTGATACTTCCATCGTTAAGGTTCGTCCTGCTCGTTTGACTGACATCGAAGCATTGGAAGGCATGGTGGCCTACTGGGCGAACATGGGTGAAAACCTACCCCGTTCTCGTAATGAACTTGTGCGTGATATTGGTTCGTTTGCGGTCGCAGAACATCATGGTGAAGTGACAGGTTGTGCATCGCTCTATGTCTATGACTCTGGCTTAGCGGAAATACGTTCACTGGGCGTTGAAGCCGGTTGGCAAGGTCAAGGGCAGGGAACCGCGATTGTGCAGCACTTGGTTGAGAAAGCACGCCAAATGGCTATCAAGAAGGTGTTTGTACTGACTCGTACGCCTGAGTTCTTTATGAAGCATGACTTCTTACCAACATCGAAATCTCTGCTACCAGAGAAGGTACTGAAAGATTGCGACCAGTGTCCTCGTCAACATGCGTGTGATGAAGTGGCTTTGGAAGTGAATTTGGTCGAACAGATTATCGCTAAGGTGAATGTTGCATAAGGCATTGATTTTATAGTCCCTAAAAAAAAGATCAAAAATCTGATCTTTTTTGGGAACAAATTAAGAAAAGCCCGGTCTATTAAAGTACCACTGCTTTTTCTTAGAATTTTCTAAGAAAGCCCTAGAATCGATTGGTTCTGGGGCTTTTTTCTATCTGCTGTTTGGCAAATGATAATCGCTCGATAATTACGATAAACGCTTGATGTATTGAACCTATCATCTAATCATTATTGCCTATCCAACAAACACCTCAGCTAACGCTTTTTATTCCTCAAAGGCAGCACCACAAATTTCATTATCCAATGTAGCGATAGCAAACCACTGAATGCGAAAGCCGCCATCATCAAGGCGATGGCATTGATGGTTTTCGGGTCTTCCCTGAAAAATAACCACCATGTTCCCCAACTCAAGATCGACAGCACCATGAGCTGATTCATACAACGTTGGCAGCGACCGAGTTTATTGAAGATTTTTTCATTTTTATTGCAATGAAGACATGTCATCTTGGGCTTGATTCGCGTTATGCTTGTTGCCCTGATAATACCACGTCACAAGATATTGGATCACGGTGACATAGAGAGAGAAGATCGATGATTGAGCGCCAAGAAACCAAGCAACGCATGAGCCGTATTGTTAAACACAACGGTACTATCTACCTATGTGGCCAAGTTTGTGCAGATGCAACCAAAGACATCACTGAACAAACACAGACAATGCTAGATAAAGTAGAAGCGCTACTTGAGCAAGCAGGCAGCGACAAAGAGCACATGCTGTCAGCAACGATTTACTTGAAAGACATGAAAGACTTCCAAGAAATGAACGCAGTTTGGGATGCATGGGTACCAGAAGGTCACGCTCCAGCTCGCGCATGTGTGACTGGTGACATGGCTCGCGAAGCATTACTAGTTGAGATCTCTGTGATTGCAGCTGAGAAATAATTCTCTGAGTTTTAGTGGTAAGCAACGGCTTCAAGAGATTCCAGATACCTCGTCCCTCGGTTCTGGAATGACGGGTTAGGTTTTGGTTTAACTGATGTCACTTTGGTTGGACTCAACTTAGATGCGTTTTGAAAAGTACCGTTATACTGATTAGCTTCGAATTTACGGTATAGGAAAATTACCGTCATTCCCGAAAGTGACGAAGGAGCGTAATCGGGAATCTATTATTTGCTCGTTGCCAAAAACAAAAAGGAAAGCCAATGGCTTTCCTTATTAGTATCTAATCTATGTTCGTAGAGCAAATGGTTACCTGTCTCAATCAACCGAGATTAACAGCCAGGACCACAATCTAGACAGTGTTTCACCATCTCTGGGCCAAGGTGCAGTTTCGCATTGAGGTCACGCAGCGCTGTTCGTACACCCTCTTCGATTACTGGGTGGTAGAACGGCATGTCTAGCATTTCAGAAACCGTCATCTTGTTCTGGTGTGCCCATGCTAATAAGTGAGCCAAGTGTTCTGCGTTTGGTCCCATCATCTCAGCACCAAGGAAGCGGCCTGTACCTTGCTCGCCGTAAACGTGCAGAATACCTTTGTTGCGTAAGATCACTCGTGAGCGACCTTGGTTCTCGAAAGATACTTCACCCGTTGCGAAACAACCACATGTACCTAAGCGGGTGGTGATCTCTTTGTAGGTTTCGCCAACCATCGCTATTTGCGGGTCAGAGAATACCGCTGAGATTTTAGAGCGGCGTAGGCCTGCACGAATCTCAGGGAAGCGACCTGCGTTGTCACCAGCAATGCGTGCTTGGTCTGCTGCTTCATGTAGCAGAGGCAGTTGGTTGCTTGCATCACCCGCAATGAATACTGATGGCAATGATGTTTGTAGCGTGTAGTGGTCTGCGATTGGAACACCACGCTCATCAAGCTCAAGAGAGGTATTCTCTAGGCCAAGTTTATCTGTATTAGGACGACGACCTGTTGCTGCTAATACGTACTCAACGACGTTGGTTTCTAGCTCACCTTGTTTATTGATGAACTGGATTTCGACGCGGGCCTCACCCGATTCAATGGTAATACGCTTCATGCTTTCGATTTTTACATCAGCATCTAGGTAGAACTCTTCATTGAAGGCTTTGTCTGCGTAAGCCATGATCTCAGGGTCGGTGACTGGGCCAACTTGACCACCTAAGCCGAACAGTTTGGTCTTCACACCTAAGCGGTGCAGCGACTGACCAAGCTCAAGACCAATAACGCCAGGGCCAAATACGGCAACCGATTCTGGTAAGTCATCCCAGCTAAACACGTCATCGTTAATGATTAGGCGGTCGCCGAGGTCATTCCAAACGGCAGGGTATGCAGGGCGCGAACCTGTCGCGATAACAATACGCTTAGCCGTTACAACCGTATGGTCATCAATTTGCAGCGTGTTGTCGTCTAAGAATTTTGCGTAGCCAGAGATCTTGTCTTGCTCTGGGATTTCATCAACACCTTCTAAAACAAAACCAACAAAACGGTCACGCTCAAACTTCACTCGGTCCATCACTTCACGGCCGTTAATCACGATATCGCCTTGTGGGTGAACGCCAAAAGCCGGAGCTTTCTCGATTTGGTGTACGCTTTCTGCAGCTGCAATAAGCAGTTTAGATGGCATACAACCAACGCGAGCACAGGTAGTACCGTAAGGGCCGCCTTCAATCATCACGACACTGTCAGTGTGTGCTTTTGCAGCGCGGTAAGAACCTAGACCTGCCGTACCGCCCCCGATAACTGCTACATCTACATTGACTTGTTTCATAATAATTTTCTCGCAATGGCTGAATTTAGTTTGAACGAACCCCTCCAACTCTGGTGATTTTTTGAGAGTCAGGATAACGGGTCAGTTTTGTGATTCTGTTTTATTAGGTTTAGCTTGTGGTTCTTAGGTTAGCGAGTCACAAGCTATATTCTTTTTCCAAAGCTCACTTGAGAGTGGTTTGGAATAGCTAACCCACAGAGGGTGGGTTAGCTGGTATTGCTAGTTCACTTAACTATTTAAGTGATTAACCTAGGAAAGCTTCTAGTTCTTCGCTGCCACCGATGTGTTTGCCACCGATGAAAACTTGAGGAACTGTTGTGCGACCAGAGATTGCACGTAGGCTTACCGTTGTAGCGTCTTTACCTAGAACCACTTCTTCGTAGTTTAGACCTTTGTCGATTAGGTTCTGCTTCGCTTTCATACAGAAAGGACAGCCTGGCTTAGTGAATACTGTGATTGACTCTTGCTCTTTGTGCTCAGGAGCAAGGTAGTTAAGCATAGTATCTGCATCAGAAACCTTGAACGGGTCGCCTGGTACGTCTTCTTCGATGAACATTTTTTCTACCACGCCGTTTTTAACCAGCATGCTGTAGCGCCATGAACGTTTGCCGAAGCCGATGTCGTTTTTCTCAACTAGCATACCCATGCCGTCTGTGAAATCACCATTACCATCAGGGATGAATGTGATGTTTTCCGCTTCTTGGTCTGCTTTCCATGCGTTCATTACGAACGTGTCGTTTACAGAAACACAAAGGATGTCATCAACGCCGTTTTCTTTGAACACTGAGTGTAGTTCGTTGTAACGAGGTAGGTGGCTTGAAGAACATGTTGGAGTAAATGCGCCTGGTAGGCTGAATACGATAACTGTCTTGTCTTTGAAAAGCTCTTCTGTCGTTACGTTAACCCATGCATCGCCTTGGCGAGTTGGGAATGTTACTTGAGGGATTGATTGACCTTCTTTAGATGCAAACATATTGATTTCCTTAAATAGTATTTTTAATTTTGTTCTATTAGAGCTTAACGTTTTTCGTTGCTCTGTTTCGTTTTGTTGAGCCCATTATTAGATAAATTCTTTGATAGCTCTAATCGTTTGATGTTATGGTTTTGATAGGTAAATTCTATCAAGAGCATTTTTCTTTTAAATGTTTCGATGAAAACCCTTGTTCTTATTAAAACCTGAGGTAAGAGACTGATCATGAACATTCGTGACTTTGAATACTTGGTGGCGCTCGCAGAGCACAAACACTTCCGAAAAGCGGCAGAAGCGTGCTTTGTCAGTCAGCCCACACTGAGCGGTCAAATACGCAAACTCGAAGATGAAATTGGACTTCAGTTAACCGAGCGTAGCCCAAGGAAGGTGATATTTACAGAATCAGGGTTACAACTTGTTGAGCAAGCCAAGCGCATTCTCAACGAGGTGAAGACCTTTAAAGATATGGCGAGTGGACACGGTGAAGCAATGACGGGGCCAATGCACATTGGTTTTATTCCAACTGTGGGTCCTTATATCTTGCCTAAGATTGTTCCTCATCTGAAAGAGAGCTTTCCTGAGCTAGAGCTCTACCTGCATGAAGCTCAGACTCATCAGCTGGTGAGCCAACTAGAAGATGGCAAGCTCGACTGTTTGGTATTGGCTGCAGTTGATGAAACCGCGGTGTTTAAAGAGATTGATGTGTATGACGAGCCATTAAGTGTTGCCGTGCCGTGTGACCATGAGTGGGCTCAACAAGACAGCGTCGATATGCTTCAGCTAAATGGGCAAACAGTACTTGCGCTAGGTGATGGTCACTGCTTAAGAGACCAAGCCTTAGGCTTCTGTTTTGCTGCAGGTGCAAAAGATGACGAGCGCTTTAAAGCGACCAGCTTAGAAACGCTACGCAACATGGTGGCAGCAGGGGCGGGTATTACTTTGCTTCCACAGTTATCAGTACCGAAAGAGAAGCAGAAAGACGGTGTGTGTTACGTGCCTGCGGTGAACCCAACGCCTTCACGTCGTATTGTGGTTGCGTACCGTCCGGGCTCTCCATTGAAGGGGCGTTTCGAGCAACTTGCTGAAACTATCCGAACGCAATTAGAAAAATCGCTCTGATGTTCGAACTAACAATCTAGACAGCTCATGTTGTCGAAATAAAAAAAGGGTTGATATGAATTCATATCAACCCTTTTTGTTGGTTCATGTTACTGGGTTCAACAGACCCTAGTTAGAACAGCTCTTCTACGGCTTCACCTGATGAGGTTGAGTAGATGTCATCATTGAAACGCTCGGTGATGTACTCGGTAGGCTCAGTGCCTTTCTCGAAGTACTCGAACATTGATGAGCTATCGAACTTGTTGGTCAGTAAGCCAGTATCACGGTCAATACGAACGCGGACGATGTTTTCCGGAATCTCTTTACGTTGAGCCGGAACGCCTGCGAGTGCAGTACCCATGAAATCAACCCATGCAGGTTCTGCTGTTTTTGCGCCAGCTTCTGCACCAGTAATCTGGTTCTTACCAAGGTTAGAGTTCGCTTTAGTGCGACCTAGGTTGCGGTTGTGGTTATCAAAGCCAACCCATACCGTTGCAACCATGCCAGGACCGTAGCCGCTGTACCAAGTATCTTTCGAGTCGTTGGTCGTACCGGTTTTGCCACCAATGTCACGACGCTTCAATGGTTGAGCACGCCAGCCTGTACCATTCCAACCCGTACCTTGGCTCCAGTCACCGCCACCCCAGATGTTGCTGTACATCATTTCACGAACAAGGAAAGCGTTCTGCTCAGAGATAACTTGAGGTGCGTATTGCACTTCAGCATCAACGTCTTGCTCTGCAAACTCATCCGCCATTGGATCTGCGGTAATAGTCTGTTTGCAATCTTCTTTACACACCACTTTCGGTGTCGCTTCAAACTCAGTTTCACCAAATGGTGTCTCAACGCGGCTGATGTAGAAAGGTTCAACGTAGTAACCGCCATTCGCGAATACTGAGTAACCTTGCGCTACTTTCATTGGCGTTAAGCTACCAGCACCCAGAGCAATGGTTTCTGAACGAGGCACTTCATCAATATCAAAACCGAAACGAGTTAGGTAGTTACGAGTGTCATCTAAACCAACTTCACGCAGCACACGTACTGCCATTACGTTTTTCGATTGAGCTAAGCCAATACGTAAACGAGTCGGGCCAACGTAGGTAGGTGGTGAGTTCTTTGGTCGCCATGCCGTACCTTGGCTCTTATCCCATTGGTTAATCGGTGCATCGTTGATCAGTGAAGCCAGTGTTAAGCCTTTCTCAATCGCTGCTGAATAGATAAATGGTTTGATACCAGAACCAACCTGACGAATAGATTGCGTCGCACGGTTGAACTTGTTGTGAACAAAGTTGAAGCCACCTACCATCGACAATACTGCGCCGTTGTTCGGGTTCATTGCCACAAATGCCGTGTTTGCATTTGGCACTTGGCTTAGACGCCAAACAACAGGTGTTTCCGATTCTGCTGTCGCTGACTCTTCTGTCGGCTCTTCAGAGACTTCGTCGCCTGTTACGGCTTCATGACGAACCCAAACTTGCTCACCAACAGCAAGAATCTCTTTTGCTTGCGAAGGAGCAGGGCCTTGGCGATTGTCTGTTAGGAACTTACGAGCCCAGTTCATGCCTTGCCATTCAATGGTGCCTTCGCCTTGGTTTTTAACCCAAACCTGAGCGCTTTTCGAATCAACTGAAGTCACAACCGCAGGGACTAGGTCACCATAGGTTGGCTGAGACTTAAGGTGTTTAACGATCTTTTCATGATCCCAAGCAGATTGCTCGGTTTGCCATAAGACTTTTTCAGCACCACGGTAGCCGTGACGCTCATCGTAGCCAAGCAGGTTCTTAATCGCGGCTTGGTTCGCTGCTTTCTGTAGCTTCGAATCAACGGTCGTGTAGACCTTCATGCCTGATGTGTAAGCGGCTTCGCCATAGCGTTCCACCATCCAAGCACGTGCAACTTCTGCAACATAAGGCGCGCTGAGTTCAATCTCTGCACCGTGGTACTTCGAGATAAGCTCTTCACTGCGAGCCTCATCAAACTCTGCTTGAGTGATGTATTTCTCGTCCAACATACGACGTAATACAACGTTACGACGGTTGGTTGCACGTTCAACAGAATAGATAGGGTTCATTGTCGATGGTGCTTTTGGCATACCTGCAAGTGTAGCTAACTCACTCAGGGTTAGATCCGGAAGATCTTTACCGAAGTAAACACGCGCTGCTGCGCCGAAACCATATGAACGGTGACCAAGGAAGATCTTGTTTACGTATAGCTCCATGATCTCTTCTTTGCTAAGCAGTTGCTCAATGTGGATCGCAATGAAGATCTCTTTAATCTTACGCATGATCTTTTTCTCATTAGATAAGAAGAAGTTACGCGCAAGCTGCTGAGTAATGGTACTCGCACCTTGTTTTGCAGAACCCGACATAGCAACCACTATCGCTGCACGAGTAATACCGATTGGGTCAATACCCGGGTGTTCGTAGAAACGGCTATCTTCGGTAGCAATCAAAGCCTCAACTAAGTGGCGAGGAATCTCATCATAAGTGACTGGATTACGACGCTTTTCACCAAATTGAGAGATCAACTTACCGTCTTGACTGAAGACTTGCATCGGCGTTTGGAGTTCTACGTCGCGCAAAGTGGCAACATCAGGCAACTCTGGTTTTACGTAATAATAAAACCCGAAAATTGTACTGACTCCAAGAATCATGCAAATCAATGTAAATATGAATAATCGCTTTATGAACTTCACCGGATAATCCCTGATTAGTTAAGGCTGATAAGCAGCAAACCCTTGTACTCTAGGCTAAAAACTTAGCTTTCGTTTATTAACGCTTATTTAACTAATAATCACAACCCCTAGATAATCAACGAAATGCTTGGCACTTCAGGAGCTAGGTCACATGGGTTCATCATTAATTACAGGTATAGATATAAATCATCACAGCATCAAAGCCGTGGTACTAAAACCCGTGGGGGAGTTGTATGCCCTAGTGGGATACAAAGAGCTGCCGATTTCGGACGACATTTTTACAGCTAACCATACTTTGGAGTATCAGAAAACTGTTAAGAAACTCAAAGAACTTAGGAAAGGACTGCCTTTTGGCTGTCGCAACGTCGCCATTTCGGTACCCGATAACACAGTGATCAGCAAAGTACTGCAAATAGAGAGTGAGTTAGAAGACAGAGAAAAAGAGTTTTCGATCTATCAAACCTTCGCTCACCAGTCTCCCTTTCCTATCGAGGAGCTGAGTTTAGATTTTGTAAAGCTGGAAGACAAACGATTTGGCAAAGGATCGACAAGCAGTTATCAGGTGTATGCCACTCGCAAGGAAGTGGTCGATAGTCGAGCTGATGCGCTAACTAAAGCGGGTTTTAAACCTGTGGTCGTGGATACGCAGGCACATGGGCTACTCAATATCTGGCAATTGGCATCACGCTTGTATCCCGATAAGAAGAACTGGTTGCTGGTGGATGTTGGAATCGACCAAACCTCGTTAGGGGTTATCCCGCAGAATTCAACTCCCTTCTATAAAGACATCGCTTTTGGCACTCAAGATCTTCGCAGCTCGGATAACCCGAGTGATATAGAAGGCGTGTTCGGCACGGCTGAAGATACTCACCGATTTATTGTCAATTTAATCGAAAAGCTTAAGCGTCAGTTGCAGCTCTATTCTTCAGTCAATGCACTTCAGCCTATTTCAGGGATCTGGCTAATGGGTGAGGGTGCGAGCATCCCGATGGTCACTGAAGAGCTAGAGCGCCATTTTCAGCTGAGCTGTGAGTCGCTTAATCCTTTATCTCTGTTTGAGAACAAAGTAGCGAAGCGACGCCGATTGCCAATGGACTGGCAACACTTTGGTATTGCCGCAGGTATGGCGATGAGTGGGCTCAAGTGGCAGGGAGAAAAGCATGTTGCATCAAATTAACCTGCTGCCTTGGCGCGATGAGATTCGTGCTCAGCATAAGAAGCGTTTCGTTCATTTGGTTATTCTCGGTGTCATCATTGCGCTTGGTGGGCAATGGGTGGTCGGTAACTACTTTCACGACCAACAAGCCAAGCAGCAAGCGCGCCTTAATTATCTCAATCAATACATCGCTGAGCTTGATCGACAGATTCAGTCATTAAAAGTCGCCGAGCAAGAGCACAAAGCCATTCTCACTCGACTGGATGTGGTGGAGTCTTTGCAGCTTGGCCGCAATAAGACCACCGACTTCATGAACCTGATGCCGGAGCTTATCCCTGAGGGCGTGTATGTCGACAAGATAAAGATGAATGGTCAGGAGATTGAAATGTCGGGCATCAGCGACAGTACGGCTCGTCTCGCCACTATGTTGGACAACTTAGAACGATCTGATTCTCTGGAAGGGGTTGAGATGCACTCTATCGTTCATAACCGCAAGCGCTTCAATAAAGAGTTTCAGACCTTCAAGGTCTCTTTTGTGTTCAGTCCTATTTCTTTAGAAAGCACCACGGCGAACCGTAAAGGGAAGGAGGCGAATCATGGCTAACCTTCAAAATTGGATGAGTTTTCAGGATCTTGATGTTGATGAGATCACCGAGTGGCCGTTGCTGCCTCAGCTCTTAGTCATTCTGGTGTTGGTGATATTAATCCAAGGTGTCGGCACTTGGCTCTATGTGTTGCCACTCGACGATGAACTGCAACAGATGAAGCAACAAGAACAAACCTTAAAGACAACCCTACGAATAAAGGCCAATAAGGTTGCAGCCCTACCTAAGTTGCAGAGCCAGTTGGATGAGCTAACCAGTCGCTACGATTACCTGTTGGAGCAGCTACCAGTTCAAAAAGAGCTGGCCAGTATGTTGGCGTCTGTGAATGAACTCGGCTTGGATAATTCGCTAACCTTCACTCGAATCGATTGGGGACAAAAGCAGAACAAGGAGTTCCTCTATCGTTTACCGCTCAATATCGAACTGACGGGTGACTACCATGAGATAGGCGATTTCTCTGCCGCCATCGCCAAGCTGCCGCGCATCATTAGCTTTGATGATGTGAACTGGCAGCGAGTTAGCCAAGAAAGCAGCACGTTGCACTTTAGGGTTCGAGCTTATACCTACCAGTTTAAATCGGAGGTCAATGATGAAACCCAATAGCGTGCTCTACTCAATAGCGTTGCTGCTTGCGCTGTCAGGCTGCAAAGCCAATCAAGACTCACTCGAAGACTTTGTAGTGCAGGTTGAAGCCAAGGCGAGAAAAGACGTCGAGCAACTTGTCCCTGCGACTGAGTTCTTGGCTGCGACTTATCAGCGCCGAGCCTTTCGTCCTCCCTTTGAACTTCCTAAAGAAGCCATTGTGCAAAATCAGCCCTTGGTTAAGAAAGACTGCTGGCAACCCAGCACCCGCTCTCGTAACGGAAAGTTAGAGAAGTACCCACTCAGCAAGTTGCGTTTGAGAGGCGTGATGGGCAGTGGGTCAAGTGTGTTTGGGCTAGTGCAAACACCGAAAGGCAACGTGGTAAACGTCAAAAAAGGCCAGTTTATCGGCCTAAACAATGGCCGAGTTACTAAGGTGACGAGCCAGTACGTTCAGATTAATGAAACTCTTCCAGATGGCTTAGGTTGTTGGCATAAGCGCAACGTTAGGCTGGCTCTGAAGTAAACCAATGTCACATGATGTGGATATGAGATGTAAATATGAATAAAGGAATAAGTCGATTAGTGAGCAAGGCTCTACAAGGTTTTGCAGTGTCTGTGATGTTGTTTTTTAGCGTGCTCAGCCACGCAGAGAGCTTGCCTAATAAATTAGAGAATATTGATTTTAGGGTTAATAAGGATAAAGACGCCGTCATTATTATTGAACTGGCCACCAGTACAGCGGTGGTCGATGTACAGCGTGCTCAGGAAGGTTTGAGTATAGAACTACTCAATACTCAGGTTGATGACGATAAACTTTACCTTCTGGATGTGAAAGATTTCGCCACCTTAGTTGAAGGGATTGAAGTCTACAAAGAGACACCGAGCACTCGGCTTCTCGCAACCATCAATAATGACTACCAGTATGAATACAATCTAAAAGGTCGCTTCATTGAGGTAGTGATCAGCAAGCCGGTTATCGATGAAACGACAGTTGAGAAAAGCATCCTAGAGAAAGAGGGCAAGCTGATCTCAATTAACTTCCAAGATATCCCAGTACGAAACGTTCTTCAGTTGATTGCTGACTACAACGACTTCAACCTTGTTGTGTCTGATTCGGTCGCGGGCAACCTGACTTTACGTTTAGATGGCGTACCTTGGCAGCAAGTTCTCGACATTATCTTGCAAGTTAAAGGATTGGATAAGCGCGTGGATGGCAATGTCATCTTGGTTGCACCGAAAGCTGAGTTGGATCTTCGAGAGCAGCAAGCGCTCGAGAAATCTCGTTTGGAAGAGGAGTTGGGCGAGCTCAAATCGGAAATCATCAAGATCAACTTTGCTAAAGCCACCGACATCGCTGACATGATTGGCGGTGAGGGGGCGGTGAGTATGTTGTCTGATCGTGGTTCGATTACTATTGATGAGCGCACTAACTCTTTATTGATTCGTGAGTTGGAAGAGAACATCGCCGTGATACGAGGCATCATTGAATCCTTGGATATCCCCGTGAAGCAGGTACAGATAGAGGCGCGTATCGTGACCGTCACTGAGGGTAATCTTGATGAGCTTGGCGTGCGCTGGGGTGTTTCCTCGACCAACGGAAGCTTCACCGTTGGCGGTTCAATAGAAGGCAACCATCCATCACAAATAACACCATATGACGATGATGGCGGTAATAGTGCGATTGATGACTACCTCAACGTTAATTTGGGGGCGACATCGCCGAATGCATCAAGCATCGCGTTTCAGGTGGCCAAACTTGGCTCGGATACGTTGCTCGACCTTGAACTGTCGGCACTGCAACAAGAGTCGAAAGCAGAGATCATTTCTAGCCCACGCTTAATCACCACCAATAAAAAGCCCGCTTATATTGAGCAAGGTACTGAAATTCCTTACTTAGAGTCCTCTTCAAGTGGTGCTACGTCGGTCGCATTTAAGAAAGCGGTATTGAGTCTTAAAGTGACGCCTCAGATAACGCCCGACAATCGCTTAGTGTTGGATTTGAGTGTGACTCAAGATAGACCCGGCCAAGTGGTAAAAACCGGAACTGGGGAAGCGGTCGCGATAGACACCCAAAGAATCGGTACGCAAGTGCTTGTTAATAATGGTGAAACGGTCGTGCTTGGTGGGATATTCCAACACAGCGTGAGCAGCACAGTCGATAAAGTTCCTGTGTTAGGAGACCTACCTTTGTTAGGTGCATTGTTCCGTCGTAGCTATGAAAATGTGGGCAAAAGTGAACTGCTTATTTTTGTCACGCCTAAAGTTGTGATTCAGTAATGAACAATTAGATTAAAAATAAAGTTGCATTAGTGGCACCTAACCTTGATAATTTCGGGTCTTATCACGAATTATCTGTGAGGAATCGGTGCCACGGGCCTTTTAATTTCAGTACTTGTACTGACCTACCTTGTGGCGATGTCATTGAATTAACGTTGTAAATTACTGCTAAAAACATGGCTGAGAAACGCAATATTTTTCTTGTTGGCCCAATGGGCGCCGGCAAAAGTACAATTGGTAGACACCTAGCTTCCCAACTTCATATGGAGTTTTTAGACTCTGACACTGTGATCGAAGAGCGCACTGGCGCAGACATCGCATGGGTTTTTGATGTTGAGGGCGAAGATGGTTTCCGTAAGCGCGAAGAATCTGTAATCAACGATCTGACAGAAGAACAAGGTATTGTTCTTGCGACAGGCGGTGGTTCAGTGCTGAGCAAAGAAAACCGTAACCGTCTATCTGCACGAGGCATTGTTGTATACCTAGAGACAACAATTGAAAAGCAACTTGCTCGCACTAACCGCGACAAGAAACGCCCTCTACTTCAAACAGACAACCCGCGTGATGTGCTAGAAGATCTAGCTGTATCTCGCAACGCACTATACGAAGAAGTGGCGGACTACACAGTTCGTACTGACGACCAAAGTGCAAAAGTGGTAGCCAACCAGATCGTAAAAATGCTAGAAGAACGTTAAGTTCATTTTTTCGGAGAGCAAACCCATGGAACGGATTACGGTCAATCTAGCTGAGCGTAGCTACCCAATCTCTATTGGCGCCGGGTTATTTGAAGACCCGGCGTACCTTTCTTTTTTATCAGGCAAACAGAAAGTTGTTGTTATCAGTAATGTGACAGTAGCGCCTCTTTATGCTGATAAAATTTTATCGCTATTGGATCAAGTTGGCTGTCAGACTTCTCTTTTAGAGTTGCCAGACGGTGAACAGTACAAAACCCTTGAAACGTTCAATTCAGTGATGAGCTACATGCTTGAAGGAAATTACAGCCGCGATGTGGTGGTGATTGCTTTAGGTGGTGGTGTTATCGGTGACTTGGTCGGTTTTGCTGCTTCTTGTTACCAGCGCGGTATTGATTTCATTCAAATCCCAACGACACTTCTTTCTCAAGTGGACTCTTCTGTAGGTGGTAAAACCGCAGTAAACCATCCCCTTGGTAAGAATATGATCGGCGCTTTTTACCAACCGAAATCTGTCATCATCGATACTAACTGTTTATCAACGCTTCCAGAGCGTGAGTTTGCAGCGGGTATTGCTGAGGTGATCAAATACGGCATCATTTACGATGAAGCCTTCTTTGATTGGTTGGAACAGAATCTAGAGAAACTTTATCAACTTGATGAAGAGGCACTGATTACCGCAATTGCTCGTTGTTGTGCAATTAAGGCAGAAGTGGTGGCTCTAGATGAAAAAGAGTCAGGAATCAGAGCGTTATTGAACCTAGGTCATACATTTGGTCATGCGATCGAAGCAGAACTAGGCTATGGTAATTGGCTACATGGTGAAGCTGTGTCTTCAGGCACTGTAATGGCAGCGAAAACTGCTCAATTACAGGGACTGATCTCTCAGCAGCAACTTGAGCGAATTATTTCTATACTCAAGAATGCGAAACTGCCAATCCATACGCCAGAAAGCATGTCTTTTGAAGACTTTATGAAGCACATGATGCGTGATAAAAAAGTGCTGTCTGGTCAGTTACGTTTGGTATTGCCAACAAGTATTGGTACTGCTGAAGTAGTCGCTGATGTGCCTCAAGACATCATTAAACAAGCGATCGATTTCTGCCGTACTCTTTAAATTTGGTTGTGAGGTTGCCTAGTTAAACTCTAGGCAACTGAAGCGTTTTACTGATCGATCTTATCAGTAGGGATCCCCAATGAGTTTGGCTCATGAATTAAGAGTATTAGAGTTAGAATCTCAAGTTGAGCTGCTAGAGCGCTTACAGCTTTTGACTAATTTTGGCTCAAACCTAGTCACGGTTGCTGGTAAAACTGGCTCTGGCCGTTCTTGGTTGGCTCAGCGTTATCTTGAAGCGTGGTCGACAGAAAAAAATCAGTGCTTACTGCTTTGTCACCCAAGCCAAGACGATCAACAACGCCGTGCGCTTATTCTTAGCCAAATAGTTTCTGATCCACTCTTTAATCAACATGACTCTTTATCAGATAGCCTCACTCGGTTACTGGATGGGGATTCGTGTAATGTGGTTATAGTTGTTGATGATGCCCACAGACTCTCTGAGCTATTGGTATCCGAATTATGGATGTTGGTACTGGAAGCTCAATCAAACCCTCAATGGACGATCAATATCGTTCTCTTCTCGGATACGGGTCACTTAGACACGCTATTAACACGTCTAAGTTACGGCCAACCACACAAGCCTATCGATCTCGAGATCGATGACCTTTCGCAACCAGAAGCTGAACATTTCTTTGAATCACTGGTGATTCGATATGTTGATGATGAGTCTGAAACTCGCGTGCGACGTGCGTTTAGTAAAGCGCAACCTTTGCCCGGCGAGTTAATGGCTTTAGGAGAATTGAAAGTGGAAAAAAGGATTATTATTCGCTCAATCATTGGCTCACCAATCAATATCGCGATTGTGGTGGCCTTGTTGCTGTTGTTGATTGGTGGTGGTTATTGGTGGATGTTCAGTCAACCAACACCAGACGATAAAGCGCAGTCGCTTATCGCACCGATTGAACAGACGGCTATTCCAACCTTTGAAGTGGAAAGCGGCACTGAACAAACTGGCGTCGATGGAGCTGTTGATTCTGAAGCTGAAACCGACATGAGTTACCAAGGTGCCGATGATGATAGCTCGTCTCTGCCACCAACTGTCGTTGAAGATACCGCGAGTGTCGGAGAAGTCGAACAAGATCAGCAACGCGTTGTGATAACCTCTGACGTGGTTGATGCTCTGCTTGATGATAAGCCTGAAAGTGCTGATACTAGAGCGATTGATGCGGCAGTTGAGGAAAATACAGGGGCAGCGGTTAGTGCACAACCTGATGCGGCGCAAGCCGAACCACAACCAACAGTCGATGAAGAATCAGATCTAACTGATTCAACACCACCGACCAAAAAGATTACCTTCTCCTTTGCTCGTGAAGAGTTACAAGCTATCTCGCCGCGCGCGTATACCTTGCAGTTGAGTGCGATGACTTCATTGGAGGATGTGCAATCCTTCATTGAAGAGTATGACCTTGAGAACAAGGTTCGTATCTACCCAACACTTCGTAACGACACCAAGTGGTTTATCATCACTTATCAAGATTACCCAACGATTCAAGTGGCGAGAGACGCGGTAAGTGCGTTATCAAAACCCCTTCAACAGTTGGAACCTTGGGCAAAATCGATGAATCAAGTGCATCGAGAGATAGAACGTGCGAAATAACCCTGAGCTTAGCCTCAAAATATGTTACATTCCGCAGCCTTATTTTTGAGTTGATAGATAGAGCAGTAAATGAAAAAGCAGCGTGCCTTTCTAAAATGGGCTGGTGGTAAATATGGCCTAGTTGAAGACATCCAACGTCACCTGCCACCTGCTCGTAAATTGGTAGAACCGTTTGTCGGTGCCGGCTCAGTATTCCTGAATACTGATTTTGAACAGTACCTGCTTGCAGACATCAATCCCGATCTTATCAACCTGTATAATCTACTTAAAACCGATCCTGAAACCTATATCACGGAAGCGAAACGCTGGTTCTGCCCTGAGAACAATCGCAAAGAAGCCTTTTTAGATATTCGTGCTCAGTTCAACGATACCGACAACGTCATGTATCGTTCGCTTGCCTTCTTGTATATGAACCGTTTTGGCTTCAATGGCCTGTGTCGTTACAACAAGAAGGGCGGTTTTAACGTTCCGTTTGGTTCTTACAAAAAACCTTACTTCCCAGAAGCTGAGCTGGAGTTTTTTGCTGAGAAAGCGAAAAAGGCCACTTTCGTTTGTGAGGGATACCATGAAACCTTTAGCCGTGCTCGCAAAGGCTGCGTGGTTTACTGTGATCCTCCATACGCACCGCTATCAAATACCGCTAACTTTACCTCTTATGCAGGTAATGGCTTCAGCTTAGATGATCAGGCAGCTTTGGCTGATGTCGCTGAAAAAGCCGCAATGGAACGTGGTATTCCTGTTTTGATTTCAAACCACGATACGACATTAACGCGTCGCTTATATCATGGTGCGGAGCTGAACGTGGTGAAGGTGAAGCGCACCATCAGCCGTAACGGCGCTGGGCGTAATAAAGTTGATGAGTTACTGGCGCTTTTCCATAAAGAGAAAAACCTGCAACACGTATCAGCGGAATAGGTCTGGTCAGAATCGCCTCTAAACTCATTAAATTGAGTGACCAACGGATACTTTCTTAAACTAATCTTTCGAACTGCTAGGATCTGCTTAGGTGCTTAGGTAGAATTGCACACCAAATAGTCTTGGGCTCGAGTCTTGTATTTGTGTATGAGAGAGCACCAAGGCGGTGACATTCGCAATTTACTCACTCTTAAGAGGTTTGGTATGAAAGATTTTCTAATCGCTCCATCGATTTTGTCTGCAGATTTTGCTCGTCTTGGTGAAGATGTAGAAAAAGTGTTGGCAGCTGGTGCTGATGTTGTGCACTTCGATGTGATGGACAACCACTACGTACCTAACCTGACTTTTGGCGCGCCTATCTGTAAAGCGCTGCGCGACTACGGTATTACTGCTCCTATCGACGTTCACCTAATGGTTAAGCCAGTCGACAGCATTGTGCCTGAGTTTGCGAAAGCGGGTGCATCAATGATTACCTTCCACGTTGAAGCATCAGAGCACATCGATCGCACTCTACAGCTAATCAAAGAACACGGCTGTAAAGCGGGCGTCGTTCTTAACCCTGCAACACCACTATCTTGCCTAGATTACATTATGGACAAAGTAGACATGATTCTACTAATGTCTGTGAACCCTGGCTTCGGCGGTCAATCTTTCATTCCTCACACGCTAGATAAGCTCCGTGCAGTTCGTAAGCTAATTGATCAGTCAGGCCGTGACATTCGCCTTGAGATTGATGGTGGCGTGAAGGTTGATAACATCCGTGAAATCGCAGAAGCGGGTGCGGATATGTTCGTTGCAGGTTCAGCTATCTTCAATCAACCAGATTACAAAGAAGTGATTGATGAGATGCGTGCAGAGCTTGCAAAAGTTAACGCATAAAAGTAGAACTAGGGTCAGTTGACCTAAAATCAAAAATTTAGATAAAGGGGCTGATTGGCCCCTTTTTTACGTCTTATTGCTCAACACATAAGACGAATATAATTAATAGGAAAGTAAGATGTCATTAAGCTCAATAATACTGATCGCCTTTGATTTGGATGGAACCTTGTTAGACAGCGTGCCTGATTTGGCTGTTGCTGCTGACCAAGCTTGTCAGGAGCTGGGCTTCCCTTCAGTGAGTGAAGAACAAGTTCGTGACTATGTTGGCAATGGCGCTGACGTGCTTATCGGGCGCTCACTTAGCCGTAACCTAACCGTTGACCCAAGCCTAGAGCCTGAACTGCTGAAGAAAGCGCGTATCCTGTTTGATGATTTTTACGAGCAGGGCGGCCACAAGCTGAGCCACCTTTACCCATCAGTAAAAGAGACGCTGGCTGAACTACATAAAGCAGGTTTCACTATGGCACTTGTGACGAACAAGCCATCGAAGTTTGTACCCGACGTTCTGGCGCAACACGGTATCGATAAGTACTTTGTTGATGTCTTGGGCGGCGACTCTTTCCCAGAGAAAAAACCAAACCCAGTAGCGCTGAACTGGTTGCTAGAAAAGCACAACGTTAAAGCGGAAGAGATGTTGATGGTTGGTGATTCGAGCAACGACATCAAAGCGGCGAAGAATGCGGGTTGCCACTCGTTTGGTCTGACTTACGGCTACAATCACGGTGAGCCAATTTCAGCATCAAACCCTGACTATGTGGCGGATAACGTTGCTCAATTACTAGATGTCGTTCTAGTTTCAGCATAAAGCGTACAAAAGTTAGCTAACCCACTAGCAAAATACTTATCAATGAGTACACTGGTTGAGCCGCGCAGAAAGAGCTGTGCGGCTTTTCTATATTTAAGTTAAGAAGCTAAGCGTTCAATAAACTTAGCGAATAAGCAAAGGAATTAAAACCATGAGCAAGCCCATCGTATTGAGTGGTGTTCAACCATCTGGTGAACTAAGTATCGGTAACTACTTGGGTGCTCTACGTCAATGGCAACAGATGCAAGATGATTACGATTGCCAATACTGTGTTGTAGACCTTCACGCAATTACGGTTCGTCAAGACCCGAAAGCACTGCATGAAGCGACTCTAGACGCACTAGCAATCTGTCTTGCTGTCGGTGTTGATCCAAAGAAGAGCACGCTATTTGTTCAGTCACACGTACCAGAGCATGCTCAACTTGGTTGGCTTCTTAACTGTTACACACAAATGGGTGAACTGAGCCGTATGACTCAGTTTAAAGATAAGTCTGCACGTCACTCAAACGACGTAAACGTAGGCCTATACGACTACCCAGTGTTGATGGCTGCAGACATCCTGCTTTACGGTGCTCACCAAGTGCCAGTAGGTAGCGACCAGAAACAACACCTAGAGCTAGCGCGTGATATCGCAACTCGTTTCAACAACATCTACGGTCCAGAAACACCAATCTTCCAAGTGCCAGAACCTTACATTCCAACAGTGAATGCACGTGTAATGAGCCTGCAAGACGCGACTAAGAAGATGTCTAAGTCGGATGACAACCGTAAGAACGTAATTACTCTGCTAGAAGAGCCTAAGTCGATCATCAAGAAGATCAACAAAGCGCAAACTGATGCAGAAACACCGCCACGTATTGCTCACGATTGGGAAAACAAAGCGGGTATCTCTAACCTGATGGGTCTTTACTCAGCAGCGACAGGCAAAACGTTTGAAGAGATCGAAGCGCAATACCAAGGCGTTGAGATGTACGGTCCATTCAAGAAAGATGTAGGCGCAGCATTGGTTGAGATGCTTGAGCCGATTCAAGCTGAATACCACCGTATCCGTGCTGACCGTGCTTACATGGACGCAGTAATGAAAGCGGGTGCTGAAAAAGCGTCTGAGCGTGCTGCAGTAACACTGAAAAAAGCATACGAAGCAGTAGGTTTTGTTACTCGCCCATAGGGTGAACTAAAACAACTCGCTTGATAATTTGAGCCCAAAGTAGCTTCTGTTTACTTTGGGCTTTTTAATGCCCATTCCATTTGCCTTCCTCGAAAACCCCTTGTTTGAATTGATAATTTACGCAGTATCTGGCTAGCATATCCATCATGTTAATGCTGTGCCGATGATCTTATTCATCACTTCTAGACTTTATAAATTCATACTCATTTCTATATATGTTGGAAATATATAACGTGCCAAACAATTGATGATTCCAAAGTGATAAGTTCCTCATTTTCTTGCCAACTGACTTATTCCTTTCATAAATAAACCTGATAGTTACCACAAAATACATGACTGCCCATAGATGGCAGTGACTATAAATCAATGAACTCAGGTGAAACGGATGGCTCTTTTACACAAACCTTCATTGCTAGCAGTGGCAATTGGTAGCTTGTTAACCACAAGCGCACACGCTGATTTGTTTATTTCACAATATGTGGAAGGCGGCAGCTACAACAAAGCGGTTGAGATCGCCAATAACGGCGATAGCAGCATTAACTTAGATGGTTACTCACTGGCTAAGTCAGCCAATGGCAACGGATCATGGGGCGCCACTTTACCTTTAGACGGCCACGTTTTAGCGCCCGGTGAGGTGCTTGTTGTTGCTCATACCAGTGCCAGTGATGAGATTAAGGCAGTCGCTGACATTCTCAATGCTTCATTGGCTAATCATAATGGCGACGATCCACTGGCGATCCTAAATTCAGACTCAAGCGTGCTGGATATGATTGGTGTGATGGGCGATGTGGACTGGGGCAAAGACGTCACCTTAGTTCGTGCTGAGCAAACACCATCGGCGACGTTTGACGCTTCACAGTGGGTATCGCTACCAAAAGACAGCATTGAAGGTCTAGGTTCACTAGACAGTGTGGAACTACCAGAAGCATTCGCTTGTACGCAAGATGGCTCTGACCCAGTATTCACCACCATTCAAGAAATCCAAGGTGAGGGCGCGACATCGCCATTCATTGATGGCTACCCGTATATCACCGACGATGAGTATTTCGTAAAAGGCGTGGTTAGCGCAGTGACAACGGGCCTAACCAAAGGCTTTTATCTGCAAGCGCTTGAGGATGACTTCAATTCAAGCACTTCTGAAGGTCTGTTTATTCACACTAACCAATCAAGCTCAGACTTAGCTGCAGGCGATGTGGTGTGTGTGAAAGGTAAGGTTCAAGAATACTACAGCCACACTCAGCTTAAAGTTGAAAACAACCAATGGCTAAAGCAGGGCGAACAACAAGCCCCTGAAGCGACGGCGATTGAAGCGCTAGACAGTGATGAGAACTTCGCTGCAACGCTTGAACGTTACGAAGGCATGTTGGTAAAAACAACCGAAGCGCTTGATATGCGTGTGACGCGTACCTTTGGTTATGATTACGCAGGTCGTCGCAACAACATGGTATTGGCGCATGAGCGTATCAACATGCAACCGAACCAGCTTTTCGCCGCAGGTTCTGATGAAGCGAAGCAGCAAACTCAAGACAACGCAGATCGTCGTCTTTTCGTAGAAACGGATCAAAAAGCGGGTGATGGCCAAGTTCCTTTCTACCCAGATTTTGGTCGTACCGACATCGACCAAGATGGTTCGACCGAAGACTACATTCGTATCGATGACACCATTGTCGGCCTAGAAGGTGTGTTGACTTACAGTTACGGTGAATACCGTTTAATTACAACTAACCAGATCTCGGCTGAAAACTTTGTTCGTAACGACCCACGTACTGACAAGCCAAACATGGATGAAGGTGACCTGCGTATCGCGACCTTCAACGTGCTGAACTACTTCAACTCTCCATTTGGCGGTGATGCGAACCAGCACGGCAACAACCGTGGCGCAAACACCATCACTGAGTTTGAAATGCAGCAAGAGAAGATTGTGAACGCGATTCTTCGTCTAGACGCTGACATCATTGGTTTGATGGAAATCGAGAACAACGGCTTTGGTGAAGGTTCTGCCATTCAGCAGCTTGTGAATCAGTTGAATGATCGCATTGAGCGTAAGAAAGACCGTTATACGTTTGTCGCTGTTGATTCAAATGAAGATGGCGTAACCGACGAGATGGACTCTATTGGTACCGACGTTATCACAACAGGTGTTATCTACCGTAAGAAGGTAGTGAAGCTTAAAGACAGCCGCGTTATCGCGATGCCAAGCCAACAAGCACCAGAGGTGTTAGACGATTCAGGTAAGGTGATTGAAGACGGTAAGAACTACCAGCGTGACTCATTGGCGCCAACCTTTAAAGTTAAAGGCACTAAAGAGAAACTCACTGTAGCGATTAACCACTTTAAATCGAAAGGCTCTAAGTGTTGGGAAGATGCAGCACCGGTTGAGCAGGGCGGTCAGGGTGGTGTTGATGCCGATAAGCAAGGCTCATGTGAGAACTTCCGCGTAGCTGCTGCGGTGGCACTGGGTGAAGCGCTCGATGGCATCAAAGGTCACAAAGTGATCCTAGGTGATATGAACTCGTACGGCATGGAAGATCCAATGCTGGTGCTAACGGATTACTCTGAAGAGAAATACGGCAAACAAATCAAAGCGGCTCGTAACACTTACATTGATGGTGTTGAACAGTTTGGTGATAGCGGTGCGGTGATTACTAAGAACTACGGTTACATTAATGCTGTAGCTCAAAAGCACCCAGACAGCTGGAGCTACTCATACAATGACGAAGTGGGCGCACTGGATCACCTGTTGATCAGCGACAGCCTGAAAGACATGGTGGTGGATGCAACGGACTGGCACATTAACGGTGGTGAATCGACGTTGTTTGACTACAACGAAGAGTACAAAGGCGATCTGCCTAAGTACCAAGATCACTTCCGTTCATCGGATCATGATCCTGCGGTTCTTGAGCTAAGAGTTGGCGGTTCATTCGGCTTGGGTGCATTGATGTCATTGTTTGGCCTAGCAATGTGGCGTCGTCGTAAGTAGCTAAATCGTCAGTAGATTGGCAAGCCATACAAGCAAGCCAATTCAGATAGCTTAAGGCTATCTGTAAACAATTAAGGTCAACCTAGGTTGGCCTTAATTATTGGCGAAATGCAGTTTCCACTTGCCTTTCGCTATGGGTATTGCACAATACCGCCCCTATATCTCCCAATCCTTTAGTATTTAGCAAACGATTTCGACCCATGTTACTTATCATCGATAACTACGACTCCTTTACTTATAACTTGTATCAGTATTTCTGTGAGTTAGGGGTAACTGTAAAAGTTGTACGCAACGATGAGATTGATATCGTAGGTATCGAAGCGCTGAATCCTAGCCACATTGTTATCTCGCCGGGTCCTTGTACGCCGGATGACGCGGGAATCTCTCTGCAAGTCATTGAGCACTTCGTGGGTAAGTTGCCGATCTTAGGTGTGTGTCTTGGTCATCAAGCCATTGCTCAAGTGTTTGGTGGGGAAGTGGTGAGAGCCAGACAAGTGATGCACGGTAAAACCTCTCCGATACGCCATAATGGTAAGAGTGTTTTTCAAGGATTGAACAACCCATTGACCGTGACACGTTACCACTCACTCGTGGTGAAAAATGGCACGCTACCAGACTGCTTTGAACTGACGTCTTGGACGGAATTTGAAGATGGCAGCATGGATGAAATCATGGGTTATCAACACAAAACCTTGCCAATTGATGCGGTGCAATTTCACCCTGAATCGATTAAAACAGAGCAAGGACACCAGCTTCTCGCTAACTTCCTAGCACGCTAAGTGTTTAAATTTGACCCTTTCCCCGTCTAAATAGGCCAGTTAAACCTGTCAGTCCATTCGTTAAGCGTTTAAATTCGGGCTTTACGCGTCTCTCTCCCTCTGACGCCGATCACTTTTTATAACATTTCTCTCTCGCTTCGCTAAGTTTTTAGCCTATGCAAAATTATTCGCCTTATTTCCTCTCGAACCCTATATACCGCTGTGCCAGTAAGGCTTTGCTATTGCTGGTTATACGTTTAGGTAAAAAAAGCTTCATAAAACAGATTAATTGATGCATAAATAGTCATAGGTAGTGACGTTTAGCTGGTTGTTAGGGATGGCTAAAGAATAATCTACTATTGAAAAGGTTAATTAAATGTAAATATAATGCTGCAGCGGGATTATGGCGAGACAAAATATCTTTGTCTCACTTATGAACCATTACGCTTATTTGCGAAGCTTGCGGTATCGAGAAGGAATGTACGATGACAGTGGAAAATAAAGTAGAACGTAGTCTGTTTAATGAGGTGATGGTGCCTTGTTATAACCCAATGGAAATGATCCCGGTAAAAGGGGAAGGCGCACGCGTTTGGGACCAACAAGGCCGAGAGTATATCGACTTTGCTGGTGGTATCGCTGTGAGCTGTTTGGGTCACTGTCACCCGGCAATGGTTAACGCCGTTACTGAGCAAGCAAACAAGATTTGGCACCTAAGTAACGTGATGACCAACGAACCTGCACTGCGTCTAGCGAAAAAGCTAACAGACGTATGTTTTGCTGAAAAAGTATTCTTTGCAAACTCTGGCGCGGAAGCGAACGAAGCAGCTCTAAAGCTAGCTCGTCGTTGGGCGGCGGATGTTCACGGTCCTGAGAAATCTGAAATCATTGCATTCAAACAAGGTTTTCACGGTCGTACTTTCTTTACTGTAACGGTGGGTGGTCAAGAAGCTTACTCTGATGGCTTCGGTCCTAAACCGGGCGATGTGACTCACCTGCCTTACAATGATATTGCAGCGCTAGAAGCGCACATCTCTGATCGCACTTGTGCCATCATGATGGAACCTCTGCAAGGCGAGGGCGGTATCATTTCTCCAACGTCTGAATTCGTGAACACAGTTCGTGAACTGTGTGACAAACACAATGCACTGCTTATCTTTGATGAAGTGCAAACAGGTAATGGCCGTACTGGTAATTTTTATGCTTACCAAGGTCTAGGTGTAACACCAGACATCTTGAGCACAGCAAAATCTCTAGGTGGTGGCTTCCCTATCGGCGCAATGCTTACAACCTCTGAACTTGCGACACACCTAAAAGTTGGCACACACGGCTCTACTTACGGTGGTAACCCACTGGCGTGTGCGGTAGCAGAAGCGGTTGTTGATGTAGTTAGCCAACCTGAAACTCTGGCTGGCGTGAAAGAGCGTGAAGCTCTGTTCCGCGATGGCCTAGCTAAGATTAACGACAAGTACCAAATTTTCAGTGAAGTTCGTGGTAAAGGCCTATTGTTAGGTGCTGCACTCAACGACGAATGGCAAGGACGTGCACGTGACGTATTAGTAGCAGCAGGCGAACAAGGCTTGATGGTATTGGTTGCGGGTACAAACGTGGTTCGTTTTACTCCATCACTGGTTATCACTACACAAGAAATTGAAGAAGGCTTATCAAAACTAGACAAAGCAATCGCTACGCTAGTTTAGCCTGAGCGGCGTCATAGGAATGATCGCCACTAGAGCGATCCCATGACGTTCTGCTAAAGGCCCAAGCTTCTGGTTTTGGGCCTATTTTGCATCTGGAGGGAATATTGATGCTAGTTGTTCGCCCAATAAAACTATCTGATTACGATGCGCTGCATACCTGCGCCGTTGAGTCAGGACATGGATTCACATCTCTTCCGGTTAACGAAGAACTGTTAACTAACCGTATTACTCACTCTGAATACAGCTTTGCCAAACAAGATGTGACTGAACCCGGTGACGAAGGCTACCTAATGGTTGGCTTCGACACTGAAACCGGTGAAGTTGCTGGTACCACCGGCATTGAAGCTTCAATTGGCTGGGATGTTCCATTTTACTCTTACCACATCAGTAAAGTAGTTCACTCATCGCAAAAGCTTGGCGTGAATAACGTCGTGAAGCTGCTGACTTTCGGTAACAACTACACGGGATGCAGCGAGATTTGTACGTTGTTCTTGCGTCCGGCTTTCCGTGGTGGATTGAATGGTCGTTTGATGTCGAAGTGTCGCTTCTTGATCATGTCTGAGCACCCAGAGCGTTTCTCGAAAACGATTTTTGCTGAGATGCGTGGTGTCTCGGATGCTGAAGGCAACTCTCCTTTCTGGCAATGGCTGCAAGAGCACTTCTTCTCGATTGATTTCACGCTTGCCGATTACCTAACCGGTATTGGCAAGAAAGGCTTCATTGCTGACCTAATGCCAAAGCTACCTATCTACGTGAACCTACTGAGCAAAGAAGCTCAGGCGGTGATTGGAGAGGTACATGACAATACACGTCCTGCACTTAAGTTGCTGGAGCGTGAAGGTTTCACTAACCGTGGTTATGTCGACATCTTTGATGCGGGCCCGACGGTTGAGTGTGATCTTAGAAACATCGAATCGGTGCGTCACTCAATTCGAGCACAGGTTCAAATTGCAGAGCACTCTAGCTCTAAAGACTTCCTAATTGGTAATACCTCGTTTGAGAACTTCCGCGCAGTAGCCGCGAAAGGTGCGTATGACCAAGCAAGCGACACAGTGATTTTATCATCTGAAGTAGCAAGCGCTCTTGAAGTAAAAGAAGGCGAATACGTTCGCATGTTGGCTCAATAAGAGCGGCGATTATCTGTCGAAGATTTTAAGGATAGAAGTATGACTCAGTGGATAGCAGGACAATGGGTGGCAGGTCAAGGTGACGCCATGACATCAGTAAGCCCATACAACAACGAAGTAGTGTGGCAAGGTGATAGTGCAACACCAGCACAGGTTGAATCTGCAGTAGCAGCGGCTCGTGAAGCGTTTCTAGTTTGGAAAAAGCTGAGCTTTGCTGAGCGCGAAGCGATCGTGTTGAAGTTCGCGGAAAAAGTGAAAGAGAACAGCGAAGAGATCGCGCAAATTATCGCAAAAGAGACGGGTAAGCCTATTTGGGAAACTCGCACTGAAGCGGGCGCAATGGCGGGCAAGATCGCTATCTCTATCCGTGCTTACCACGAGCGTACTGGTGAGGCTTCACGTGAAGCGGCTGGCAACCAAATCGTACTTCGTCATCGTCCATTGGGCGTGATGGCGGTATTTGGCCCTTACAACTTCCCAGGTCACCTACCTAACGGTCACATTGTTCCAGCTCTGCTATCGGGCAACACTGTAGTATTCAAACCTTCAGAGCAGACGCCTTGGACGGGTGAGTTTGCTATGAAGCTATGGCAAGAAGCGGGTCTTCCTGCTGGCGTAATCAACCTAGTGCAAGGCGCTAAAGAGACTGGCATCGCACTGGCTGATGCTAAAGGTCTTGATGGCGTGTTATTTACGGGTAGTGCGAATACGGGTCATATCCTGCATCGTCAATTCGCGGGTCAACCGGGCAAGATGCTGGCACTAGAAATGGGCGGCAACAACCCTATGGTGATCAGTGACCAATACGGTGATGCGGATGCAACGGTATACACCATTATTCAATCGGCGTTCATCAGTGCTGGTCAACGTTGTACATGTGCTCGTCGCCTGTATGTTCCTGTTGGCGAGAAGGGTGACCTACTGATCGATAAGCTGGTCGCGGCTACGCAAAAGATTCGTGTTGATCAGCCTTTTGCTGAGCCTGCACCCTTCATGGGCCCACAGATCTCAGAAGCCGCTGCTAAGTTTATTTTGGACGCACAAGCGAATCTGCAATCGCTAGGTGGTGTAAGCCTAGTAGAAGCAAAAGCGGGTGAAGCGGCGTTTGTTTCTCCGGGTATTATTGATGCAACCAACATTGCTGAACTACCAGATGAAGAGTACTTCGGTCCATTGCTACAAGTGGTTCGTTACCAGTCACTTGAGCAAGCGGTTGAACTAGCGAATGACACACGCTTTGGTTTGTCTGCTGGTTTAGTATCGACAGACGATTCTGAGTGGGAATACTTCGTTGACCATATCCGTGCGGGTATTGTTAACCGTAACCGCCAACTCACAGGCGCAAGTGGTGATGCACCATTTGGTGGTCCGGGTGCTTCTGGCAACCTACGTCCAAGTGCTTACTATGCGGCGGACTACTGTGCTTACCCAATGGCTTCAATGGAAGGTGGTGAAACTCAACTACCAGCTACGTTTAGCCCGGGCATCGAGCTGTAGTTTAGATGGATATTGAGCTAAGGCTCATTCATTAGTTATGAGATAAGGAAGCGGCGTATCGCTTCCTTGTTTTAACCACGCTCAGCATCAAGATTGGGCGGTAGATAATAATAGAACAAGTATGTCACAGGCTGATGGCTGCTGACTCTATGTCCAGCCTCTCCCTTTCTAATCCAAATCACTAGCTTGCTAGAACCTCTGACAAGGAGTCACCATGACGCCCGATCTACTCTTTAAATCACTATGGGATGATTACATTCATAGGCTTTGTCCATCGGCTGAGAAAGTACACCACTTGCTGAAAGAAGACGAAGCGCTGATCAACGATCACATTGCGCTGCGTACTTTTAATGTTGCTCCGCTGGGTATTGAAACATTGGCTAAGCCTTTCCTTGAGCTAGGTTATAAAGCGTGTGGCGATTATCTGTTTGAGAGCAAGAAGCTAGTCGCGAAGCATTACGAGCACCCAGACCCAAAACAGCCGAAAGTGTTCATCAGTGAGTTGAAGGTAGAAGAGTGCTCAAGTGAGTTACAACAGATCGTTGCTAAGCTAGTTGAGCAAGTCGATGCTAGCAAACTACAAGGTCATGAATTCCTGTTTGGTGGACGCCTTTGGGATTTAAGCTTCGCAGATTTCCAAGTGCTCGCAAAAGAGAGTGAATACGCGTCTTGGTTAGCGGCTCATGGTTACGGTGCCAACCACTTTACGGTGAGCGTAAATCAACTCAACGCCTTTGATGAAGTTCAGGCCGTGAATGACTATCTGAGCGAATCGGGTTTCACTATCAATGCATCTGGTGGTGAAGTTAAAGGCTCTCCAGAGGTCTTATTAGAGCAATCATCAACAATGGCAGACAAAGTGCCAGTTTCATTTGTTGAAGGCAATGAGATGATTCCTGGAGGCTTCTATGAGTTCGCTAAGCGTTATGCGATGGCGAATGGTGAGCTTTACACTGGTTTTGTTGCAGCATCGGCGGACAAGATCTTCGAAAGCACCAATGGTTAAACTGTTAACGGCTGAGTTTTACTGACTCGGCGTTAATGTCATGTCTTTACTCATTCAGGTCTAGAGGCATGATAAACAGATAATAAAAAAGCCACCAAATTTGCATTTGGTGGCTTTCAAATTTTTGGCTCAGTTAATCGAGATTAACGAGTGCCGTATACCACGATAGTTTTACCATGTGCAGAAATTAGGTTCTGCTCTTCTAGCATCTTCAAGATACGACCTACTGTCTCACGAGAACAACCAACGATCTGGCCAATCTCTTGACGAGTGATCTTGATTTGCATGCCGTCAGGGTGAGTCATTGCATCTGGCTGTTTCGCTAGGTTTAGTAGCGTTTGAGCGATACGACCTGTTACGTCAAGGAACGCTAAGTCACCAACCTTTTGGCTAGTTACTTGTAGGCGGCTTGCCATTTGCGCTGAAAGACGCATCAGGATGTCTGGGTTCACTTGGATAAGTTGACGGAATTTCTTGAAAGAAATTTCAGCTACTTCACAAGGAGATTTAGCACGAACCCAAGCAGTACGCTCTTGGTCTTCTTCGAACAAGCCTAGCTCACCGATGAAGTCGCCTTGGTTTAGGTAAGAAAGAATCATTTCCTTACCTTCTTCGTCTTTGATAAGAACTGCCACAGAACCTTTAACGATGTAGTACAAGGTTTCTGCCTTTTCACCAGCATGAATCAAAGTACTTTTTGAAGGGTACTTATGAATATGACAGTGTGAAAGGAACCATTCTAATGTTGGATCGGTTTGAGGTTTACCTAGAACCATAATATCTCACTTCCTCTGCAGGGTATGCTTGCCGCTTTCCGTATTTTAGCTAAGCCTGGATTGACTTGTAGGATAAGAGCACTCGTTGAGCGCTGCAAGCTATCTTGTGTTTCGTTTAAGAATAGTATCCTTTTTCAGGTACTATTTCTTGATTTTAATCGTGACCAAGCTACGATTTTTTACGCAAAATTGTGCACATGATCACGGTATGAAAAGTAATCAACCAGAATGTCGTTTTGTTAACCTATTTTTCCGGTTTCGATGAGTTGTTGTAGGATTGGCCTTACAATGAGCTCCATAGCAAAACTCATCTTGCCCCCTGGCACCACTAGCGTGTTATGACGAGACATAAATGAGCCGTCAATCATTGCCAAAAGGTAAGGGAAATCGACGTTTTTGATGCCACGCAAACGTATAACTACGAAGCTTTCGTCTAAACTTGGAATCCCTTTGGCGTTGAGTGGGTTCGATGTATCTACGGTTGGAACACGCTGAAAGTTGATATGTGTGCGTGAAAACTGCGGGGTAATGTAGTTAAGGTAATCATCCATTGAACGCACAATGGAGTCCATTACCGCTTCACGAGAGTGGCCACGATCGCGTGTGTCACGAACGAATTTCTGAATCCATTCTAGGTTTACGATCGGTACCATGCCAATCAGCAGGTCGACGTGTTGAGAGACATTAATATCGCCATCAACCACACCGCCGTGCAGGCCTTCGTAAAACATCACATCGGAATTTTCAGGGATATCTTGCCATGGCGTGAAGGTGCCCGGCATTTGATTGTAAGGAACAGCTTCATCGAAGGTGTGTAGGTAACTACGTACTTTTCCGGTGCCTTCGTTCCCGTATTGACGGAAGAACTCTTCTAATGCACCAAAGTCGTTGGCTTGTGGACCAAAGTAGCTAATGTGCTTACCTTGCTCGCGCGCCTTGCGGATCTCGACATCCATTTCTGGTCGAGTGAATCGGTGGAAACTATCCCCTTCAACCCAAGCAGCCTTCACGTCCATCATATTGAACATTTTGCGGAAGGCTTCTGAGGTAGTGGTGGTGCCGGCTCCAGATGAACCCGTCACCGCAATAATTGGATGTTTAGCGGACATGACAACCCTTGTCGTTTGAGTAACTTACTTGTTAGCAATCGTTTTCCACTATAACACGGCTCCTTTCTAAGCGCAGCCTAGAAGCGTTTTGTCACCTGGATATCAACGGTCTCGTGCAGTTCTGAAAACACGATGCTCACATCACCAGAAGCTAATTGATGTTTCACCTGATCAATCTTGTTTTGCAGTGAGATCTCAACGTCGCCATAGTCTGTGCCTTCACGCAGCACGAATTCTTTGATGAGGTTTTCCAGTGTTTCTGGCGCGATGTCTTGCCATGGGATGATCATAAATACTTCTCTCTTTTATGTTCATTGATATGTTGATGAGTGTGTCTAGTGATGTTTTTAGCACAACCCCGTTTGGGCTGCGCTATCTTATCAAGGTTTCGCGTTTATATTTAGCAAGGCTTCGTCGTTATGCTGAACCTTGGATACTTTCATAATACGCAGGTAAGGCTTCTTCTAGCCAAAATCGTGGTTTGAGTGTACTACCTGTGATAAACCCGACATGGCCGCCTTTCTGAAACAGGCGATAATCGATGTTATCCGGTAGGACGAATTTTGGAATCACATCATCGGTCATGAAAGGATCGTCTTTGGCGTGAATGATCTGTGTCGGTAGTTTGATTTTATTGAGCTTAGGAAGAGCGGAGCACTGTGCGTAGTAGTCTTGCGCGTTTTTGAATCCGTGCAGGGGCGCAGTAATCCGTTCATCAAACTCATACAGTTTGTCGATCTTCTTGATGGATTCAGCTGTGATGCCGAGTTTCTCCTGCAGCAGCTTCACCTTTTTCAAGGCATTCGATTTGAGTGAATCAAGTAGGTATTTTTTATAGAGCTTCGAGAAGCCACGTTCTATGCGACTCGAACAGCAGGCTAAATCAAAAGGTGCAGAGACTATCGTTGCTGCAGACAACAGTGGATCATCTGCGTATTCCGCCAAATAGTTCGCCAACATGTTTCCGCCCAAGGAGATACCAACCGCCACCTTTGGGTTATTGGGAAACTGAGCGTGTAGATGCCTTAGGAAGAAGCGAGCGTCTTCAACTTCACCTGAGTGATATGCGCGAGCCAAGCGATTCGGTTTACCGCTGCAGCCTCTAAAGTGCATCATCACCGATAGCCAGCCATCTTTAGCAAACGCATTCATTAGTCCATTGGCATAAGGGCTCTCAAAACTGCCTTCCAAACCGTGGAACAGCACGAATATCGGTTTGTTCTTTATATCGTCACTATTTGGATTGTCGCCATCTGGCGATTCGCTCCAAGCAAGATCGAGAAAATCACCGTCGGGTGTTTCTAAGGTTTGCCATTGCGGATTGAACAACGCCTGCTTTCTAATAAATCGTGGCACTAAGGTTTGTAAGTGCGGATTAGATAGACCAGCTGCTGCGGTAAATATTGTCATAAAACAGTCCATGCTTCTTTTATGGGCTTTGGTAAAGTGTTGAGCTTTTAGCGGAACGCCCACGTTTTTATTTGAGCTTGGTTGATTCTCGGCATAAGCGCAAGGGTTTCACTGATACGGGCAACAAAAACATGCTATGGGTAACTGATTGAATAATATCGGAGTTAGGCTTGTTACTTGCTGTATGAGTGGAGTGTTCTACCAATGGTACGTACCCGATATGTTGTAAACATCGATCACGATACCTCTCAAACAAGCTTGGATCTTGATTGAATAAAAGGGAAAGGAAACAGGTTAGGGCTGAGGTGCTGGTTCAGAAAATGCATCGTAGAGGTTTTCAGCCCCTAATAAACGACAGTATTGAAATGCGAGAGGCGATTGCTGATTGGCGTGCAATGGTAGGGAGTTAATACAATCGACGAGATCGGACTGCTGTTGTTTCTCAAGCTGCAATTCGAACTGTAAGGCTTCACGGTAGAGTGAATCTACAACGTGTGCCTTGAGATGTTTACGCAGTTCTCGATAACTATGGAGCAGGGTTTCATAGCGGCTTAAGCATTGCTGTACCTTGTGCCACTCTTCTTCCGCAAAGGAGAGTTGCTGCTCATCAAGCCATTTGAGAAGCAGCAGTAGATTGACGTTGCCATGGAACTGGTTTTGCAAAGCTAAGCACGCATCCTTTACACCGCGCACACTGTAATACTGAAGGCTAAATTGCCATAGTCGTTCCAGTGTTAGTGATATTGGGGCGTGCTCTGGGTTCATAAGCTATCCATATCCTGTTCCATCTGCTCAAGCTCTTCTTGAGTGGACATCCAATCCATTTCAACTTCTTCTAGCTGTGACTTACTGCTCGCTTGTAGAGCGAGTACTTTGTTCAGTTTAGCCTTATTTTCAGCTTCATACAGTGAAGTGTCGGATAATTCTTGCTCGGCTTCTTCAAGAGCTTGCGTCAGCTTATCCATCTGCTTTTCAAATTGAGTCAGCTTTTTACGCAGTGGCGCAGTCAGTTTTCTGAACTCGGCTTCTTTGCGTTTCTGCTCTTTTTTCGCTGCTGCACTGTTGGCGCCGTCTTTTGCTGGTGCCAATGCTTGTGCTTCTTTACGCTCAACTTTTTGTTGTTCGGTTAGCCACTTGTAGTAATCGCTTAGGTCACCATCAAACGGTGCCACTTGGCGATCGTGTACAAGGTACAGGTCATCTGTGGTTGCACGCAGTAGGTAACGGTCGTGCGATACGATAACCATTGCACCTTCAAACGTCTGCAATGCAAAAGTCAGCGCCTGACGCATGTCGAGATCCAAGTGGTTGGTTGGTTCATCGAGTAGCAATAGGTTAGGTTTTTGCCATACCAGCAATGCCAATACCAAACGCGCTTTTTCACCACCTGAGAATGGCGCCACTTTATCCAGTGCTTTTTCACCTTGGAAGCCAAAGCTACCTAGGTAATCACGCAGCTGTTGTTCTGTGTGCTTAGGCGCAATCTGCATCATGTGTTGCAGCGGCGTCTCTTCTGGGTGCAGGGTTTCTAATTGGTGCTGTGCGAAGTAGCCAATCTTAACGCCTTGTGAGTAGCTCAGTTCACCGCCTTGCTGTTTCAGTTCACCTGAAAGCAGCTTGATCAGCGTTGATTTACCTGCGCCATTTCGACCAAGCAGACCAATGCGGCTGCCCGGAACGAGATTTAGGCGAATCTTTTCTAGAATGAGGTTGTCGTCATAGCCCGCTGATACCTCGTCCATCATCATGATTGGATTTGGTAGTGCGTCTGGCTCTCTAAACTCAAAGCTGAATGGATTATCAAACTGAGCGGGTAACACTTGCTCCATTTTCTCTAGTGCTTTAATACGGCTTTGCGCTTGGCGAGCCTTTGAAGCTTTGTAGCGGAAACGGTCAATGTAGCTCTGCATGTGCGCCATTTGTTTCTGCTGCTTCTGGAACATCGCTTGTTGCAGGATCAGCTTTTGCGCTCGTTGAGTTTCAAACGATGAGTAGTTACCCGTGTATTCGTTAAGCTGTTGGTTTTCAACATGCACGATACGGTTGACGATAGGGTCTAGGAAGTCTCTATCGTGCGAGATAAGCACTAGCGTGCCCGGGTAGGTTTGTAACCAACGCTCTAGCCACATTACTGCATCTAAATCCAAGTGGTTGGTCGGCTCATCGAGCAGCAATAAGTCACTGCGACACAGTAGGGCTTGCGCTAGGTTCAAACGCATACGCCAACCACCAGAGAACTGAGTCAGGTTCCATGTCATTTGTTCTTGGCTAAAGCCTAGGCCATCCAACAACTCGGCAGCGCGTGCCTTGATGCTGTAACCACCAATGGTTTCGATCTTGCCGTGGATCTCTGCGACCAATGTGCCGTTGTCGGCTTGTTCCGCTTCCTCTAGTTGATCTTCAAGGCCACGATATTCACGGTCACCATCGATCACGTATTCAATTGCTGTTCTTTCTAATGCAGGTGTCTCTTGAGCAACCCAAGCCATTTCCCAATGCGCTGGTTTGCTGAATGAGCCTGCATCAATAGACAGTTCGTCCTTGATTAAGGCGAACAGCGTAGATTTACCACAGCCGTTTTTACCAACCAAACCGATCTTGTCGCCAGGGTGAAGAGTCGCAGATGCTTGGTCAAGGAGTGGCTTACCGCCGCGTAGCAATTGAATATCAGAGAAAGTAATCATATAGAGATAGCATAGAAATTAGAGGTGAACAGACGCCTGCATAGTAGGCTGAAACCAGATAAAAGTCGATCACAATGCAATTTGCGTTATGATGCCAATAACATATTAATAACTTTTGCTTAAATTCTTGTGGCCTTGCCACCGTTTAGCCCTCAAAGGAATGTTTCAAAGGAATGAGTAATACTCCCTCGACAGACAAAGTCGTGCCAAAGGTGTTGATCATCTACGCGCACCCAGAGCCGCAAACTTCTATTGCCAATCAGATGATGATTAAAAAGATAGAGTCGCTCGGTCATGTCAAAATTCATGATCTCTACGCCATCTACCCAGACTTCTTCATCGATGTGCCTTATGAGCATGAACTACTTCTCGAGTACGATGTGATTGTGTTTCAACACCCTCTGTTTATGTATTCCTGTCCCTCATTATTAAAAGAGTGGTTTGACCGCGTATTGGGCAAAGGTTTTGCGTTTGGTGAACAAAGCGCGCTTAAGGGGAAACACTGGCGTAGCGTTATCACAACCGGTGGTAAAGAAGAGGCGTTTGGTGCCGCAGGCTATAATAAATATCCATTACAAGAGATCTTGCAACCATTCGAACTCACCGCTGCCTTGTGTCAGATGAACTGGATATCACCATTGGTTTTACACTGGGCAAGAAATGTCTCGGATATGACGCGTTATCAACACGCAGAAGCGTATCGAAACTGGTTACGAGACCCGCTACAAGAGATAGGAGCGAATGATGGCTCTGACTAATGATTTTTTGCAAAGTAGCGTTATATTTCTAGCGGCTGCTGTAGTCGCGGTTCCTATCGCGCAGCGAGCAGGCTTGGGCTCAGTATTGGGTTACCTTCTGGCAGGTGTTGCAATTGGCCCATGGGGGCTTGGTTTAATCAGTGATGTAGAGGCGATTCTGCACTTCTCCGAATTTGGGGTGGTACTGCTGCTCTTCTTGATTGGCTTAGAGCTTAACCCTAAAAAATTGTGGCAGATGCGGGCGCCTATTCTCGGATTGGGTGGTGCGCAGGTGCTGATCACCACTCTGATTATTACCGCCATCGCCTGCATGTTCGGCTTAACTTGGCAAACGAGCTTGGTCATAGGTATGGGCTTAGCCCTATCTTCGACCGCAATCGCCTTACGGGTTATTGAAGAGCGAGAGCTTGGCGGCAAAGAAGCGGGGCAGTCTGGTTTCGCGGTGTTACTTTTCCAAGATATTGCCGTTATTCCTATGTTGGCGATGTTGCCTCTGCTTGCGGGCAATACCGGTGGCAGTTGGGCGGACATGTTATGGATGCTAGGCGGAGTAATTGGCTTGCTTGTCGGTGGTCATTTCTTGTTGAGACCGCTATTTCGCTACGTAGTCATGAGTGGCGTGCGTGAATTGTTCACGGTCGCAGCGCTGTTATTGGTGATTGGTATTGCTGTGATCATGCAGCAGATCGGTTTATCGATGGCATTGGGCACATTCTTGGCGGGCGTACTTCTGGCAGAAAGTGAATATCGACACGAGCTTGAAATCGCGATTGACCCATTCAAAGGATTACTGCTTGGTCTGTTCTTTATCTCGGTGGGGATGGCGGTGAACTTAGGTTTACTCGCTGAAAGTCCATTTGCGATATTGATTGCCGTTTCTGCATTGGTCGTATTGAAAGGCTTAGTGCTGTACGCACTGGCTCGTATCTTCGGTACTCAGGCCAAAGCACGTAGCCGAATGGCGATGATTCTCAGCCAAGGCGGTGAGTTTGCTTTCGTTATTTTTACCGCGGCGAGTGCTCAAGGCATCCTAAGTGGCGAACAAGTGTCTTTCTTACTGGTGGTTGTGAGTTTGTCTATGGTGACCACGCCATTGATGCTCAAGTTGCAAGACCGATTCTTTGCTCGTCAACTGAATCAAATCAGTGAGAACGCGATGTCTTCGGATGTTGTCGATCGCAGCCCTCGAGTAATCATTGCTGGCTTTGGTCGTTTCGGTCAGATCATTGGTCGTTTGATGTATGCCAACAAGATTCGAATCACCGTTCTTGAGAGTGATGCCAGCCAAATACACATCCTGAGAAAGTTCGGCTACAAGGTATTTTACGGTGATTCAACACACCTAGAACTGTTACGTGCCGCAGGTGCTGATAAAGCGGAAGCCATCGTGTTGTGTACTGACTCTCCTGATGAAATCATGAAAACCGTCGATTTGTGTAAGCAGCATTTCCCGCGCTTAAAGATCTTAGCGCGCGCTCGAAGCCGTGTTGAAGCGTATCAACTACTTAACCACGGTGTGAGTAACTACTCACGTGAAACCTTCCTTGGGGCTCTCGATTTAGGCCGTCAAACATTGACCGAGCTTGGCATGCACCCATATAAAGCGAAGCGAGCAGAAGCACACTTTAGGAAGTTGGATAATGGTATGCTGAAAGAGTTGCTTCCTCAGCATAACGAGGATGCCGAGTTAGCCCAAAGAGCGAAAGAGGCTCGTAAAGAGCTTGAAGAGATTTTTGGACACGAGATGGAAAACGATCACCAATCTCGAAACTATTGGCAGTAGCTAGAGTAAATAGCGGATAGCTTGAGCATAGAAATAACAGTCTATAGAACCAATCTAATAATAAACGCGGTCTCTGCTTCGTCTTTAATAATGCTAGAACGGAAGAACCGTGAATCCAGAGTAGTAAAGGATATTAACGTGAAACAGAAAAAACGCTTTATCGCAGGGGCGAGCTGCCCGAGCTGCAACACTCAAGACACGCTTCGCTGGTGGGTTGAGAATAATATCGAGCTGGTGGAATGTGTCGATTGTGACTTCACAGAGCAACGTAAACCGAAAACTGTAGAGAAATCTGAACACGCGAATCAAGAAATGATCGGTATTTTTAAGCCAGAATGATTGAGTTTCGTTAATTGATCCCCATAATATCCCGGTACAGAATTTTTCCTAAGCTCAACTGTTCGAGCTTAGTCCAAACCTCCTTGGAGCTCTCATGAAAATTGAAAAGAACGTAGTAGTTAGTGTTGCATATCAAGTGAAACTTGAAGATGGCGTAGTAGTTGACCAATCAACTGCAGAAGCTCCACTAGATTACCTTCACGGTCACAACAACCTAATTACAGGTCTTGAAAAAGAGCTTGAAGGCAAAGTTGCTGGTGACAAGTTCTCTGCAACTGTTACTCCAGAAGACGCTTACGGCGAGCACAACGACGCTCTAGTTCAACGTGTTCCTGCTGACGTATTCCAAGGTGTTGAACAAATCGAAGTTGGTATGCGTTTCCTAGCGGATACTGACCAAGGTCCAATCCCAGTAGAAGTTACTGAAGTAGACGGCGACGAAGTTGTTGTTGACGGTAACCACATGCTAGCTGGCCAAACTCTAACGTTTGACGTTGAAGTTGTAGCGGTTCGTGAAGCGACTGAAGAAGAAGTTCAACACGGTCACGTACACCAAGAAGGCGGCTGCGGCAGCCACGGTCACGATCATGACCACGAAGGCGGTTGCTGTGGTGGCGAAGGCCACGACCACGGTGAAGAGAAAAAAGACGGCTGCTGCGGCGGCGGTAGCTGTGGTTCTCACTAATACCGAATTAGCGGTTTAGATTAAGAATCTTGAAAGCCTCCCTTGTGGAGGCTTTTTTCGTATTAGTGTACCGTCCTAAATATGGTTGACACATTTCCAACATGAAATTGGAGAGTGTCATGAAAACAACAAGTAGACGTACTCAACGAGATTATTCTCTTGCCTTTAAATTGGCAGTAGTAAGCCAAGTTGAAAAAGGCGAAATGACTTATAAGCAGGCTCAAGAGCGTTATGGGATCCAAGGTCGCTCTACCGTTTTAGTTTGGCTTCGCAAACATGGTCAACTAGATTGGTCTAAAGGAATAGAACAATCGAGAGCGTTAGGAGCGACTATGTCAAACTCTTCCTCAACTCAAACCCCAGAGCAACGAATCAAAGAACTCGARCAGCAATTAGAAGARACTCAGCTYAARGCTGAGTTCTTTGAAGCGGTTGTAAAAGTCATGGATCGAGATTTCGGWGTCCGAATYTCAAAGAAGCGCAAGGCCGAGTTATTAAGGAAAAAACGGTCAGAAAGTTGACCGTCACTAAAGCTTGTCACTTCATYGGTATTACACGACAAGCTTTCTACAAGCGCTGTGTTGCRGAAATTCATCAGACAAAGAAAGATGAATCAGTACTCGGTTTTGTGAAGGAGCAAAGGATGATGCACCCTCGTATAGGAACTCGTAAGATCAAGTATTTACTTGCTCAGAACGATATTGAAATCGGGCGAGACCGCTTATTCTCTCTACTGAGAATGAATCGATTATTAGTGCAGAATCGAAGGGCTTATCATCGAACCACAAACAGTAATCATCGYTTTTACTGCCATCCAAATCGAATCAAAGAAGGCTTAATACCGGAAAGACCAGAGCAATTATGGGTTGCYGATATTACTTATCTAGCAACGCGGTGTGGTAGTACTTATCTCAGTTTAGTGACGGACGCTTATTCAAGAAAAATCGTGGGCTATCACATAGGTGATGATATGAAAGCTCGCACGGTCAAGCAGGCCTTTTTAAACGCGTTGAAAGAGCGGAAGAATACAGGTGAGCTTRTTCATCACTCAGATCGAGGTGTTCAGTACTGCTCTGTTGAATACCAAGAGTTACATCGACAGTATGATGTATCTTGCTCAATGACTGATGGCTATGACTGTTATCAAAATGCGTTGGCAGAGAGGATCAACGGAATACTGAAGATGGAATATCTGTTGAATAAGCCGAATGATTTAGATGAAGCAAAGAAAATGGTCGCCGAATCAGTAAAAATCTACAATGAATATAGGCCTCACACAGCTCTAAAATACAAAACGCCCGATGAAATACATCGAGCGTTTTAGTCAATCAAGTGTCAACCCATATCAGGACGGGTCAGATGGTTTAACTCTTACGACAAGAAGAACTTGTAAGAAGGGTTATCGGTTTCATCTTTACACTGATAACCAAGCTCCCGTAAATGTGTTGAGAACTGGGCTAAATCATCATCGCCAAGTTCGAAGCCACACAATACGCGACCATAATCGGCACCGTGGTTACGATAGTTGAACAGGCTGATGTTCCAGTGGGTACCTAAGGTATCAAGGAACTTAATCAAGGCACCTGGGTATTCCGGAAACTCAAAGCTGTATAGTCGCTCTTTCAATGGTTTTGATGGTTTGCCGCCAATCATGTAACGAATGTGCAGTTTTGCCATCTCATCATCAGAAAGGTCGACGACTGGATAGCCGCCCTCTCGCAGGTCATTGATGATGTGCTCGAGCTCTTCTTGACCACCTTGCAGACGTACACCAACGAAGACATTTGCTAGGCTTTCGTCATTGTGGCGGTAGTTAAACTCTGTCACCGCTCGGCCGCCAATAATATTGCAGAACTCTAGGAACGCCCCTTGTCGCTCAGGGATAGTGACCGCAAGCAAACCTTCTCGCTTCTCACCTAACTCACAACGTTCAGACACATAGCGCAGACCGTGGAAGTTGGTGTTAGCACCAGACAGTACTGTCGCCAGTTGCTTGCCTTGCAGTTGGTTCTGCTCAGCAAACTTTTTCAAGCCAGCCAGAGCAAGCGCTCCCGAAGGTTCAGCAATCGCACGAGTATCTTCAAAGATGTCTTTCACCGCCGAGCAGATCTCATCGCTAGACACGGCAATGTGGCCATCAATGTACTGCTGACATAAGCGGAATGTCTCTTCACCAATGCGCTTAACCGCGACGCCATCGGCAAACATACTGACTTGGTCAAGAACCACTGGTTCACCGGCATCCAGCGCTGCTTTCAAGCAAGATGAGTCTTCTGGTTCAACCGCGATGACTTTGATTTCTGGCATCAACTGTTTAACCAGTACAGCAACACCCGCAGCTAAGCCACCACCACCGACAGGCACAAAGATATAATCCATGTGACCATTCTGCTGAAGCATCTCCATACCCATGGTACCTTGCCCAGCGATCACTAATGGGTGATCGAATGGAGGTACAAAGGTGTAGCCGTGTTCAGCAGAAAGGCGTTCAGCCTCTGCCTTAGCTTCATCAAAGTTGCTGCCGTGCAGAACCACGTTACCGCCAAAGCCACGTACCGCATCAACCTTGATGTCTGGTGTGGTTTTCGGCATCACAATCGTGGTTTGAATACCAAGTTTAGAACCGGACAGCGCCATACCTTGAGCGTGGTTACCCGCCGATGCAGCAATCACACCGGCAGCTTTCTGTTGCTCTGAAAGGCTTGATACCATGTTGTAGGCACCACGTAGCTTGAACGAGTGGACCGGCTGACGGTCTTCTCGCTTTAGCTGAACCTGATTACCAATACGAGTACTTAAGCGAGGCATCTCTTGCAGAGGAGTCACTATTGCCGCTTCGTAAACTGGCGCTCTCAGGATCTGGCGCAGGTAATCTGCGCCAGTTTGTTTTACGGGACTGACCGTGTCATCGCTCATAGACTAGCCCTCTAGCTTAGACTTATCACGCACGGCGCCTTTATCGGCACTGGTTGCCATGCTTGCGTAAGCTTTCAGTGCGAACGATACTTCACGCTGACGGTTTTCTGGTTTCCAGCCTAGTGCGTCTTGCTTAACACGACGCGCTTCTAGCTCGGCTTCAGGCACATCAAGTGTGATTGAGCGGCTAGGGATGTCGATAGTGATGATGTCGCCAGTATTTACTAGACCAATCACACCGCCACTTGCTGCTTCTGGAGAAGCGTGACCGATAGACAGACCCGAAGTACCACCAGAGAAACGACCATCTGTTAGTAGTGCACAAGATTTACCTAGACCCATCGATTTTAGGTAAGTGGTTGGGTAAAGCATTTCTTGCATGCCCGGACCACCTTTAGGGCCTTCGTAACGAATCACAACCACTTCGCCTGCTTTCACTTTGCCACCTAAGATGCCATCAACAGCACTGTCTTGGCTTTCAAATACGATAGCTGGACCTTGGAATTTCAGGTTCTCTTCATCAACACCTGCCGTCTTAACGATACAACCATCAACCGCGATGTTACCCGAAAGTACTGCTAGACCGCCTTCTTGGCTGAATGCGTTCTCTTTGGTTCGGATACAACCTTCTTTGCGGTCGTCATCAAGACGATCCCAACGGCAATCTTGTGAGAATGCTTTGGTGGTACGGATGCCCGCAGGGCCAGCACGGAAGAACTTAAGCACCGCTTCGTCTTCTGTTTGCATTATGTCGTATTGAGCTAGCTGCTCTTGCATGCTTAGACCAAGTACTGTGCGAGTCTGGTTGTTCAGTAAGCCTGCACGGTCTAATTCACCTAGGATAGCCATTACACCACCAGCGCGGTGAACGTCTTCCATATGGTATTTAGGTGTTGAAGGTGCAACCTTACATAGGTGTGGAACGCGGCGAGACATCTCGTCGATATCACCCATATCAAAATCAATCTCACCTTCTTGAGCTGAAGCTAATAGGTGAAGAACGGTGTTACTAGAACCGCCCATCGCGATATCCAGCGCCATCGCATTTTCAAATGCTGCGCGGTTTGCGATGTTACGAGGCAGTGCTGATTCGTCATCTTGCTCGTAGTAACGCTTGGTCAGGTCAACGATACGCTTACCAGCATTGATGAATAGCTCTTCACGGTCAGCGTGCGTTGCTAGCATAGAACCGTTACCAGGCTGAGATAGGCCAAGTGCTTCAGTTAGACAGTTCATTGAGTTCGCCGTGAACATGCCTGAACAAGACCCACATGTTGGACATGCAGAACGCTCTACTTGCTCACTTTGCTCATCTGAAATCGTTGGATCGGCACCTTGAATCATTGCGTCAACTAGATCTAGCTTGATGATCTGATCGGAAAGCTTGGTTTTACCCGCTTCCATAGGACCGCCAGATACAAAGATCACTGGGATGTTTAGGCGCATTGCAGCCATCATCATTCCCGGAGTGATTTTGTCACAGTTAGAGATACATACCATCGCATCCGCACAGTGTGCATTCACCATGTACTCTACTGAGTCTGCGATAAGCTCACGTGATGGCAGTGAATACAGCATGCCGCCGTGACCCATTGCGATTCCATCATCCACAGCGATGGTGTTGAACTCTTTAGCGATACCGCCCGCTTTCTCGATTTCACCCGCAACCAGTTGACCCATATCTTTGAGGTGAACGTGGCCTGGTACGAATTGAGTGAAAGAGTTTACAACTGCGATGATTGGCTTACCGAAGTCATCATCTTTAACGCCAGTTGCACGCCATAAAGCGCGCGCACCAGCCATGTTGCGTCCGTGGGTAGTTGTTGCTGAACGATAGATTGGCATTGCTTAAATCCTTATAAATACTTGGCTGTTGCTTACTTAGTTGATTGTGTTTGGTTTGCTGAAGTGCGGTTTTCTGGATAAACGTAATCTAACCAGCCCCATTTATCTTCAGTGGTACCATTGAACAAACCAAAGTAAGCCGCTTGAACTTTTTCAGTGATAGGGCCGCGTTTGCCTTCACCTACTGTAATTTTGTCTACGCTGCGAACCGGAACGATTTCCGCTGCTGTGCCTGTCATGAAGACTTCATCGGCAAGATACAGCGCTTCACGAGCAATGTTCTCTTCACGGATCTCATAACCCATGTCTTTTGCTAGTGTCATGATCGAATCACGAGTGATGCCCGGCAGAATCGCACTGGTCGCAGGTGGTGTGGATAGCACGCCATTGCGCACCACAAAGATGTTTTCACCTGCACCTTCAGAAAGGTAACCATCAACACTTAGTGCGATACCTTCATCGTAACCATGACGACGCGCTTCACCACCAACTAGCAGTGAAGATAGGTAGTTACCACCGGCTTTAGCAGCGGTTGGGATGGTGTTTGGTGCTGCACGGTTCCAGCTTGATATCATCGCGTCCACGCCATTCTCTAGCGCTTCTTCTCCTAGGTAAGAGCCCCAAGGGAAAGCAGCGATGATCAGTTCCATCTCAGTGTTTTCTGGAGGGCATACACCCAAACCTACGTTACCAACAAAACCTAGAGGGCGGATGTACGCTGACTCTAGCTTATTTTTACGTAGCGTTTCGCGAGTCGCTTCCATAATTTCTTCCTCAGTGTAAGGAATCGGGAAGCGGTAGATTTTTGCTGAGTCTTTTAGGCGCTTAGCGTGCTCTGGGTGACGGAAAATAACCGGACCCTTTGGTGTGTTGTAGCAACGAACACCTTCAAACACAGAAGTACCGTAGTGCATTGCGTGAGTCAGGACGTGAACGTTCGCCTCTGCCCAAGGAACCATCTCACCGTTAAACCAAATATAGTCTGCCGTTTTAGCTGTCATGTTTGCGGTTCCTTATGCGTTTATCTTTTGTTGTAAGTTATTGTTTGGCAATTCATTACGACTGATAGAGATAACGTCAACGGTACGCACATCCCACAGCTTTTCGATTTGATTGACCAAGAAAGAGATCGGACGGTCACTGTCTACAATGATCTCAACACTTGCCACTTTGCTTTCGTGGTTTTGAGTGCCCGCAACTTGCTTAACAATAAAGCCACGGTGGCGGATAACACGAAGAACACGCTCTAGTAGTACTGGCTTATCATCGGCTTTGATGTCTAATAGGTATCTTTTCATGTTATGTGTTCTCCAACATCTCGCTGTTTGAAGCACCTGGCGGTACTAGTGGCCATACGTTCTCTTCTTCATCGATAAGAACATGAAGTAGGTAAGCGGTTTTGCTCTCAAGCATCTCTTTCAGTGCTGGCTCTACTTCTTCTTTGCGCGTGATGGTTTTACCCGGGATATCGAAGGCTTTCGCTAGCATCACGAAGTCTGGGTTGTCATCTAGGATGGTTTCACTGTGGCGGCCATCGAAGAACAACGATTGCCATTGGCGAACCATACCCAAGCGAGAGTTGTTTAGAAGTACCATCTTCACTGGGATTTGGCGGCGTTTCAGTGTGCCAAGCTCTTGTACGTTCATCATGAACGAGCCATCACCAGAGATTAGAATCGATTGGTCATCAGGACGTCCAACCGATGCACCCATCGCGGCTGGTAAACCAAAGCCCATGGTGCCCAAACCGGCAGAGGTGATGAAGTTCTGTGGATCGCGAGGTTGAATGTGTTGAGCTGCCCACATTTGGTGTTGGCCAACATCGGTCGAAACGATAGAGCTTGCTGGCATCATGTCTGACAGTTGCTTCAATAGTAGTGGAGCAAAGATCAGATCGCCTGGGTGGTCATAGCGCCACTTGAATGAGCTACGAAGGCCTTCAGAGTGGTGAACCCAAGATGAGATGTCTTGGCTTAGTTCCAATTGAGGCATGATCTTGTTGATGTCACCACGAATTGGCGCATTAGCAAGACGCAATTTGCTGAACTCAGCGGCATCGATATCGATATGGATAACCTTTGCGTGTGGTGCAAAGGTATCAAGCTTACCGGTTACTCGATCATCGAAACGAGCGCCAACAACAATCAGCAGGTCACTCTCTTGAACCACTAGGTTAGCGGCTTTGGTGCCGTGCATACCTAGCATGCCAAGGTAGTGTGGGTCATCACGTTCGATGGTACCCAAGCCTTTCAATGTACTTACCGCAGGCATAGGGTTAAGGCGTAAGAACTCACGAACAGCATCGGTCGCTTTAGCAAGTTGAACACCACCACCTACGTATAAAACAGGGCGGGTTGATTGAGACAAAAAGTACTGTGCCTGTTCAATGGCATCGGTTGTTGCAACAGGAATAGCTGGTGGAGTGAATTCTGGGAGAGTTTTAACGGGAGCTTCTGCTAGTTGAACATCTTTAGCTATATCGACGATAACTGGACCTGGGCGGCCTGACTTCGCGACTACAAAGGCTTCAGCTAAGGTTGGAGCCAATTCTTCAATGTCGGTAACTAGGTAACTGTGCTTGGTACATGACAGAGACATACCAATCACATCCATCTCTTGGAATGCATCGGTACCAATGTGGGAACTTGCAACCTGACCCGTGATAGCAACCAATGGGATTGAATCCATAAAGGCATCTGCAAGGCCAGTGACTAGGTTAGTTGCACCTGGTCCCGAGGTTGCCATACAAACAGCGACATCTTGTGTTGCACGAGCCATACCGATCGCGGCCATTGCTGCGCCTTGCTCATGACGACATAGGATATGCTCAACCCCGCCGTCATAAAGTGCATCGTAGATTGGCATGATGGCACCACCTGGGTAACCAAATACGGTCTCAATTCCTTGTTGCTTGAGTGCGGATACGACTAGTTCTGCGCCTTTCATCGGAATTCTCCCGTATTACCTGTGTTTTGGTAACTGTTTCCTTTGTCTCTGCACATCGTGTGCTCCCATTCTTCCTGTAAATCGGCAAAGCCGAAAATGCTCAAAAATATAAAAATCGATTATTCAAATTAGAAAAAACCCCCGGACTTGTCAGTGCGGGGGTTTTTTCTAATTCGTGGTTACTTTTTTCCCACTCGCCCCCGCGCAGTCTCAATAATGACCACGATAATCAGGTTAATCAGTGCGTAAATGCGAGCGTTAAAGTTCATATAATTCGAGTTTTCTCGTTTATTGTGTTCAGTAAATGTCTACATCTCTAGTGTTATCACACAAATCTGTTGCCTGACAAGGAAAATGTCATTCTTTTTTCACATTAAAACACCATTCCACCAAGCTATATAACAACCTTATCGCTTTGGTGAGCAATGAATATCCAGAGCGAATGCTTTTAAATCAAAGACAAAGGAAAGTTATGGGACTCGCGATAATTCATAGCCGAGCAAGTGTGGGTGTTGAGGCGCCAGAAGTGACCGTAGAGGTCCATATAAGCAACGGAATGCCCGGTTTTACGCTGGTGGGTTTGCCTGAAACGACGGTCAAGGAATCCAAAGACAGAGTAAGAAGTGCCATCATCAACTCTCGCTTTGAATTTCCCTCGAAAAGAATAACGGTCAACCTTGCTCCTGCAGATTTACCCAAAGAGGGCGGCCGTTTTGACCTGCCAATCGCACTAGGGATCTTGGTGGCATCCGATCAGCTACCCACATCTAAAATAGATCAACATGAATTCATCGGCGAATTGGCTTTGTCAGGAGAGTTGCGTTCAGTGAAAGGAGTGCTACCCGCAACACTCGCTGCTGATAACGTCGAACGTTGCTTGGTTGTGCCACATCACAATGGTGATCAGGCAGCCTTAGTCGGTAAGGGAGCGCATAAGTCTGCACAAACCCTGTTAGAAGTTTACGCAGACATGTGTGGTCAGGCTCAGCTTGGTTTGTATCGAACAGAGCAGCATCAAGTTGATGTGTCTGAGCATCGTGACCTACAAGATATTATTGGTCAGCAGCAAGGCAAGCGAGCGTTGGAAATAGCCGCGGCTGGCAACCATAACTTATTGTTCCTTGGTCCTCCTGGAACGGGCAAGACCATGCTCGCTTCTCGACTACGCGACCTATTACCTGAAATGAGTGATGACGAGGCGATGGAAACCGCTTCAGTGGCTTCGTTAACACAGCAAGAGATCAATCAATACAATTGGAAGCAGAGGCCATTTCGATCGCCTCACCACTCGAGCTCGATGGCGGCACTGGTAGGTGGTGGTTCTGTTCCTCGCCCCGGTGAGATCTCTCTGGCTCATAACGGGTTACTGTTTCTGGATGAGATGCCTGAGTTTGAGCGCAAGGTGCTCGATTCACTGCGCGAGCCGCTAGAATCGGGCGAGATTATTATCTCGCGTGTGGCAGGTAAGACTCGTTTTCCTGCGCGCTTTCAGTTGGTCGGCGCCTTGAACCCAAGCCCAACTGGTTATTACGAAGGTAATCAAGCCCGAGCTAATCCTCAGATCATATTGCGCTATCTCAATCGATTGTCTGGGCCATTGCTTGATCGGTTCGATATGTCATTGGAGATCCCCTTGCTTCCCAAAGGAATGTTGGCTGAAGGTGGCGATCGTGGTGAAACCACTCAAGTGGTAAAGCAAAGGGTCAAACAAGCGCGTCAGTTGATGCTGTCTAGGAACCATAAATCGAATGCGTTGCTAGGAAGTCGAGAAATTGAAAAATATTGCCCACTTCGACGTGAAGATGCAGAGTTTCTTGAAACCGCGCTGCATCGGTTGGGTTTATCGATTCGTGCTTATCATCGAATTATCAAGGTCGCACGCACCATCGCTGATTTGGATGGTAATGAACAGATTGAGAAGAAGCATTTATCGGAAGCGCTGGGTTACCGCGCGATGGATAGGTTGTTGAAGCAACTTACAGCACAAGCTGTGTAGTCACTGTGTTGTGGCAAACAAAAAAGCCTGCAATTAAGCAGGCTTTCGTCATTCAGGTTGGTTGCTATGAGTTAGCAGTGATTAGAACTTGTAGTTCAAGCCAACTGAAGCGATGTATTGTGACTCATCGTAGAAGGTGATGTTTGATTCACTAGTACCGTAACCGGCAAGAGCAACAAACGACCAGTTTTCCCATTCCATGAACTGATCATATTCATACGCGGCGAATAGATTGATATTGTCGTCGCTGCGCTTCTTTTGAAAAGTCATGCTGCTCGCATCGTAAGAGCGTTGGTTGTAACCCGCAGTTAGTGCGTACTGGTGACGACCCATACCGCCGAACAAGCTGACTTCACCACCGAATTGTTCGAACGAAGCTGCATCGCCTTTAGCGTCTGTTGATTGATAGATCAAAGACGGAACCAGCATCATGGTGCGGCTAATCGGTTGGCGGTACTGACCTTTCAGGTAGAAAGTATCCGCATCACGCTTTAGTGCGTCCTCAACCAGATCATTTTCTACATCTCTGGTCGCGAAAGCCATATCGAGAGAGAACGCTGAGCCAGCAATGCTATCCAGCTTTAGACGGAACGCATTACCGGTTTCGTCCGTTTCACTTCGAGCAACATCTACTGCGTAAGGGTTAGCCCAAGTCTCACCAGACATAATGGTTGGCAGAATTGAAGCATCGATTACCATGCCAGACTCAAGCTGGTATTTGTAACCCACTTCAAGTACCACAGTACCCGTTGCAACGTCATCACGTGCTGTACCTGTGTAAACCTGATGGTTCAATTTCTCGCCGAAGGTGTACGCAACGCTACCTAGAGGAGCAATCAGAAATGAGCTTTCCGAAGAAGCCTTCTGTTCATTAGATGAAATAGTGCTGTCAGCATCGGTATTAAAGTTTGAGGTTGAAGAAGTAAAACCGGTGTTGATAGAGATTTCACCACTGAAACCTGCTTCATCAGCAAGCTTGGCAAAAGCAGGTGCTGCGGCAACGCTCAGTGCTAATAACGTATATTTGATTTTCATTCAGAGGCTCCTTACCCCGGTGAGTGGTAGCAATAAATGGCTGTTAATAAAAAGTTATAGAAAACAACATAATCTAAAGGTTCACTTTATCGCGCACCTTATAAAGGTTTATTAGATAAATGGGAAGTAGAACCGTATTCCAGGCTGAAAATTATGTGTTTACTGAAGATGATTAAAAAGGGTCAGGCATAAAAAAGGAAGCCGAAGCTTCCTTATTATGGTTTTTTGATTGTTTTTTACTTCTTCAGTAGGAAGTTAACCAATTCAAAGTACTCGTCTAGGCTGTTGATGCCTTGTGCTTCTACTAGGTAGCGGTTGTTCACTACTACAGCAGGTACGCCTGAAAGGCCGCTGTCTTTGAATGCTTTGTCGAAACGACGAACCATTGAATCTACCGCAAAGCCATTGTATGCCGCATCAAACTTCTTAGCATCAACACCTTCGTCTAGGAAAATTTGACGCAGTTCTGCTTCATCACGTGGTGGTTTGTTCATGTTGTGAATGCGGTTAAACATCACTGGCACCATCTTGTCTTCAACCTTCAGTGCAATCATGGTCGCGTAAGCCTTACTCATTGGCAGACCCATGTTGCCACCCATGAATGAAACATGGTTCTTCTGTAGTTTAGCGTCCGCAGGTAGCTGTTGTTTTAGCTGCTGGATGATAGGCTCAAAGCTATTACAGTGAGGGCAGTAGAAAGAGAAGAACTCTGTCACTACTGGCTTCTTTGATGCTTCTAGATCGAGAACTTTGTAGTGCTCACCTTCGTTAAATTTCGCAGCGTGAGCTGAAAGGCTCAACATGATCAATGAGAAAAATGCGAATAGCTTTTTCATTTATCCAATCTCCATTATGTTTGAATTTTTATCTAGTTGTATGTTGCGATTGCGGTTACCACTGAGGCATTAACGAAAGTGGTGGCTCTTGCAGGGTAGCAATTTGCTCTTTACAAGCAAGTACTTGTTGCTCCCAATATTTCGGATCATTAAACCACGGGAAGGCCAAAGGAAACGCCGGATCGTGCCATCGCTTCGCTAACCATGCCATGTAATGCACCATACGTAGACCGCGTAGTGGTTCGATTAGTTTCAGTTGCGAGGTATTAAAATCGCAAAACTCTTGATAACTCTCCAGCAGAATATCGAGTTGCATCAGCTTATCTTGGCGTTCACCGTTGAGCAGCATCCATAGATCTTGTATCGCAGGGCCATTACGTGCGTCATCAAGATCAACGAACATCGGCCCGTCGCGCCACAGAATATTGCCTGGGTGGCAATCGCCATGCAGGCGGATGTTCTCAATGTTGCTAGGCCATTGGCTCTCTAACTCTTTAATCAGAAGGTCGACGTCATTGAAGAACGCGTTCTCTAGGTGAGTAGGGATAAACTGAGAGTTTTCTAATATCTTACGTGGTTGATACAGATACTCATCTAGGCTGATGGTTGGGCGATGTTGGAAGGTTCTTCCTGCACTCGCTTTGTGAATTCGGCCTAGGAAGCGTCCGACACCTTCTAGTTGGTCTAGGTTATCCACTTCATATTGTCGACCGCCAACGCTTTCGAACAACGCAAATAGGTAACCTTGATATTCATGCAGGGTTTCACCGTTGACGCGCATTGGTGGAGCGACTGGCATTTCCTGTTCGATCAACTCAAGCGCGAAGTCGTGTTCTTCTTGAATCTGCTCTTTGTTCCAGCGCTGTGGGCGATAAAACTTAACGACGTAGCGTTTACGGTCTTCATCGGTGAATTGATAGACCCGGTTTTCGTAACTGTTGAGAGCGAGAAGCCCGGATTCAGCACGAATCCCAATGCTTTCCAGTGCGTACCACATGAAGTCGGGGGTCAGGTTATCAAAGTTAAAGGCTTGCATCGTCATATAATAAAAAAGGCTCATTACTGAGCCTTTTTCCATTTATTGGGTTATACCAACCGTTGGGGGGTTAGTATCAGAGTTTCTTGATAAAGCGGCTTTCTACTTCCATCGTAAACTCTTCATTATCCGAGAGTATAAACTGAATTGTCGAAACTGGTGAGCTCAGTTTTTCTGGGTCGGCGCCTAAACTGATAGGTAGGTTCAAAACCTCGCCTGGATCGACAGTAATCGTCTGTTTGCCGTACCAGATAGAATCGGGCAGTCCGCTAACATCGAGCTTGTACTCTTGCTCTTGTTGAGTCTTGTTGATCACTTTCAAGGTGTAGGTGTTTTCAACCAACCCTTGGTTATTGACTCTGAACAGCTGGTTTCTGTCACGAAGTACGCTCAGACCCGCAGGATCAACACTCGCGATTTGTACGAAGAACAAGCCCAGCATAAGAACCAATATCGCCCCATAGCCTAACAACTTCGGACGCATTACCTTGGTTGAATGCCCTTCAAGCCTGTGTTCAGTGGTGTAGTTGATCAGGCCTTTGTCATAACCCATACGCTCCATTGTGTTGTCACAAGCATCAATACACGCACCACAATTGATACATTCATATTGCAGGCCGTCACGGATATCAATCCCCGTCGGACACACTTGAACACACAGGTTACAGTCAATACAGTCGCCTAAGCCAAGCTCTTTTGGATCGGCCTTACGAGAGCGAGGACCGCGGCTCTCACCACGCTCAGTGTCATAACCAACGATGAAGGTGTCTTTATCAAACATCGCAGATTGGAAGCGAGCGTAAGGACACATGTGCAGACACACAATCGAGCGCATCCAACCTGCGTTGGCATAAGTACAGCCCGCAAAGAACAGAACCCAAAATACAGGCCAGAATGACGAGTTAAAGGTAAAGAAGCCAACCACTAACTCTTTGATTGGGATGAAGTAGCCAACAAAGGTTAAGCCGGTCGCAATAGCAATCGCCCACCACGCAATGTGTTTGAGGGTTTTTCTGACCATTAGATTGGTGGTCAATTTACCGGAATCTTGTTTTCTTCGTTTGTTAGCTGCACCTTCGAGTTTTTCTTCAAACCAGATGTACATGAAGGTCCACACGGTTTGAGGACAAAGGTAACCACACCACACACGGCCTAAAAAGGTGGTGATAAAAAACAGGCCGAACGCTGCAATCATGAAGAGGATCGCGAGCAGGGTCAGATCTTGCGGGTAGAGTGTGGTGCCAAAGAAGTTGAACTGTTGGCTGCCGATATCGAGCAAGATCGCTTGTCGCTCACCAAATGGAATCCACGGAATAAGTGCAAAAAGTAAAAGTAAGAACCAACCACCGTAGCGGCGTAATTGTTGGAATTTACCTTTGCTTTCTCGAACGTAGATTCGGTTACTTGGGTTAAATCGATCTCCATTACCTTTATGTGTTTTCGGGTTAAAGGTTTTAGGAGTCACATCTTTGATATCGATTTTATCCTGACTCATGGACTATCCTTTTTGTGGCTGGTTTGCTCGGTTAAATCGAGCAAGACGACATTACTTTAAAGTGTGGTTTAGAGAACCTGTAGAAATTGAGCTTGATGCGTCAATTGATATCGCACTTACTCTTATTATTTTAGAAGATTCTTATGGGTGGCGATTATAGCGACAATCTTGTTCTCATTTCTTTAACGCTATCAACCTTTAACAACAAAAGTCATAACAGTTGTGACGAAAAAATAGCGAACAGAAACAAAAAAGCGACCGAGTGGTCGCTTTTTAAAATTGAGCATTTTATCTATACGGCAATTACGCTGTTGATCATTGAGGTAATTATAGGATGCCGCGCGCTTTTAGAATTGCAGTTTTGAAATCATCTTCTTGGTCTTTTTTAAGACCCGGGATCATTTCATCTTTCTCGCTGTTGCGCATTTTTAGATGATAGATAAGAACATCGTCAGTCAGTTCTTCAAGTTTACCTTCGTAGCCGGCTTCTTTTGATAGCTTGATGATGAACTCTAACAAGTTAAGTTCTTGATCTTTCTGCCACTCAGGCTCCATCAGTTCAAGCAGTTCTTCTATGCGGTGACACTTCATACTTTATTCTCCACAAATTTTATAATGATTTGTGGCTAAGGTATCAAATCGGGTGGGGAATACCAATGTGTAAACGCATTTGGAGCAGGGAAAGAGGCAAGAAAAAAGCGCAGTAAAAACTGCGCTTTTTGTTAAGCGGCTTTAATTACTTTTGTTGTAGTCGGTGCTAATAAAGCAGTCTTCTCAACTAAAGTCATTGTTGGAGCCAATTTCTTTGCCGTTGGAGCAGCAACAAAGCCACTACGACGACGCATCGCACTACGGTTGGTGTGCGAGAACCTGACAGCTGTTGGGCGCATTCATTTACCTAACGGTCAGGCATATCCATTGCCAATCTAATGGCCTGATTTACCATGAGGTCCGCCTCAATTTCTTGAAGAGTCGCTCGTCTGGCTTTCGCCAATCCGAATAATAAATCAGGATAATGATATGCATGCATATCAAGGCTTAGATTATCACTATCTAACTTATCGATCGACGCCTGAGTGATAAATAGACGATATTAGAGCTAAAATAGTGTGAGCAGTATATTTGAGTTTGAACCTCTTTCAGGCTTAAGATGATGCTTTAAAGGAGGTGCATATGTCGTTCTTAAAGAAAACGTTAGCAAGTTTTGGTATTGGGTCTGCCAAGGTGGATTCTGTATTGCAACAGGAAGTGCTTTATCCAGGGCAAAAGGCGAGCATTATTGTGCACGTGTATGGTGGCGCTCAACCACAGGAGATCGACAACATCGATCTCAATCTGTGCTGTCGTTATGTCAAAGAAGTCACCATGAACTCGCAGAGACAAGAGGGCGGTCAAAAACGTCGAATGCACCAGACATACTCGTTGGCCAAATGGAGCCTGCCGTATGCCTTTGTTATTCAGCCGGGTGAAACCCGTGATTTTGAGTGTGAATTTGATGTTCCGTTGAATACCCCAGTGACGATCGGCGATTCAAAAGTATGGCTTGAAACCGGATTAGATATTGCGATGGCGATTGACCCATCGGATAAGGATATTTTAACGGTTCGCCCAGATGCACTTCTCGATGGCATTTTTAATGAACTTGAAGCTCAAGGTCTACGCATTCGCCAAGTTGAGTGCGAAGCGGTAGAAGGCTTTGAATTGCCATTTGTTCAAGAGTTTGAGTTTGTCCCTACCACAGGTCCATATCATGGTCGCTGGCGTGAACTGGAAGTTGTGGCTCATCGTGATGAAACCGAGCTTAAGTTGTGGTTTGAGATAGACCGTAATCGCGATGGTGCGAAAGGTATGTTGGCGAGCTTGTTAGGCATTGGTCAGCTGCAGCGTCAATTGAGTGTGCCATTGGATACGTCACCACAAGATGCAGGCAAGATGGTGCTTGAGTATCTAGACAACGCATCTTAGTTAGCTCTTTGGTTGTTTGGCTTTAGAGATCTTAGCTTCATAACACTGTTTAGGCGTTATTAATGTTACAAGAGATGTCATAAAAATTTAAGCTTACACGTGTAAGCTTAATGTGTAATACTAGGCAAATCGAACATTTACTCTAGTAGGATAATCATGTCTGCATCATCAGCGAGCGAATACAGTGACATAGAAGAACGCGCCAATGCGATAACCCATGGCTTGGGTGTTGTGCTTGGCGTGGTTGGTCTAATCCTGCTACTGATTCGTGCGTTTGACCATCAAGCCGACATGCTGACTATTGCGAGCATGGCGGTATATGGCAGCAGTATTATCCTACTCTTTCTCGCTTCCACGCTTTATCACTCGATCACCACAGAAAAGACCAAGCGCCTACTGAAAACTCTCGATCACTGTGCGATCTACTTGCTGATCGCAGGCAGCTACACGCCATTTTTATTGGTGAGTTTAAGAACACCATTAGCGATGGGCTTGATGGCGGTGATTTGGGGGATCGCGTTGGTGGGCATCATTATGAAGATTGCTTTCGTCTACCGATTTAAGCGTTTGTCATTGGTGACTTACTTGGCGATGGGTTGGTTGTCATTGATTGTGGTGTATCAACTGGCAATGAATATCGAGATGGGTGGTTTAGTACTATTGGCACTCGGTGGTGTGATTTACTCGTTGGGTGTGATTTTCTATGTGGCAAAACGCATCCCTTACAATCATGCCATCTGGCACTTGTTTGTGTTGGCGGGCTGCGCTTGCCATTTCTTCGCTATCTATCTGTACGTGACTCCGGTTTAACGAGTCAGCAATTCAACGATTTCAGCTTTGATTTGGTATTCAGGGTGCTGTTCAACAGCTAGCTTGATAGAAGTACCTTCGGCATCTGTTTTTGGTCGAAGGTAGGTATCTGCCATTCGTTTTATCGATTTCCAAACGGCTACCGTTTTCTCTTCTAGTAATTCACCGCTCGCTGAATACACGTCGAGTTTTACCGATACTAAGATCACGGCTTGTGTGCTTTGGTTGGTAATCGCGGTTGGGATAATCAGCTCACCATCTTCATAGTGACTCGCGCCTAGCACTACATCTACCCCGGATTGAGATAGTTGCAAGCTTGGCTTTTTGCTATCAACGACAATTGTCGTACCGCGCACGTTGGTCGCAACTGGAACTGCCACAACAGGAGCTGCTACGACAGGTACGGCGATCTCTGATGTTGTCGCTACTTCTTCCGTTTGCTTCGGTGCCACGTACTGCCAAGTAAAGTCATCTTTTAGCAGTATCTGTTTTCCATCTTGAAGAGTTACCATTTGGTCGGCGAAGGCTGAACTGCTCAGCAGTGCGCTTGCGATAAGTAGGTATGATTTCATCTGTGTTTCCTTAAATATTCGTGCAATTAGCGTCGCCAGAAGGCTGGGAAGAATAGAACGATTAACGTTAATATCTCAAGCCTTCCCATCAACATACCAAGGCTTAATAACCACTTAGCTGCGTCTGGCAGGGGAGCAAAGTTACCCGTCGGGCCAATTACGCTGCCCATCCCCGGACCAACGTTAGCAACCGCAGTGATAGCGCCAGAGATACTGGTGATTGGGTCTAACCCCATCGCACTTAACCCACCAGCGATTAAGATGATCGTAATAAAGAACATCAAACCAAATGCCACCAACGAACGCACGATGTCGTCGCTGACAGGGCGTTGGTTATAGCGTTGAACAAACACGCCTGATGGGTGAATTAGCTTCATCATCTGTTTGTGAAGCATAGTCATCGCTATCTGGAAGCGGAAGATCTTGATGCCACCCGAGGTTGAACCGGAACAGGCACCCGCCATCATCAGGAAGGCAAACAAGGTGGTTGGCAGTGCGCCCCACGCTGTGAAGTCTTCCAAGCCAAAACCTGTGGTTGTTACAACCGAAACGATGTTGAACATCGAGACACGCATGGCATCTAATACTGTGTAGCCATCCCTGACCACCAACCATGTGGATATAACAGCACTGGTGACTAAGAATAGGTAAGCGAAGCCTCTCACTTGGGCATCTTTGTAGAGGATAGAGAGCTTTCTACCGCGCAGCGCGCTGACAAAGAGTAGGAATGGTAGTCCGCCTAAGAACATGAACACGGTGCCCACCCAGTGAGCGCTGTTCGAGAAGTGGTTCATTGAGCCGTCTGAGGTTGAGTAACCGCCCGTAGATAGCGTGGTGAATGAGTGGTTGATGGCATCAAACACACTCATGCCTGCAAACAGATAGCTCACCAAACACAAGCCAGTTAATACCAGATAAACCGCTACGATGTTCTTGGCGACGGTTTTTGCTCTCGGGCTGCTTTTATCTGACCAGTCGGATGATTCGGTTTGGAAGAGGCGCATACCACCAACGTTGAGCATTGGCAGCACCGCTACCGCCATTACGATGAAACCTATGCCACCAAGCCACTGCAATATAGATCGCCACAATAGAATGCTTGGCGCCATGCTATCTAAGCCACTCAGTACCGTGGAACCTGTCGTAGTAATACCGGACATGGTTTCAAAGTAGGCGTCAGTGAAGCTGATATGGTTGATGAACACAAATGGCAGCGCGGCGAAGGCACTGGCAATCGTCCATACCAGAGAGGTGATCAGGAACATGTCCCGCACCCCAAGTCGGAACTTAGCTGAACGGCCTAAACTCAAGCAGATGAACGCGACGATGTGCGTGATCACTACCGATTGACCAAACTCGAGGAAGCCACCGGTGCCAGTAAAGAAGGCCACCAATGTGGGGATGTACATGAAAAGGGCCAGTTTTGATAACACTAACCCTATCACTAATAATATCGGACGAAAGTTGACCATAGCTTAATAGACCATCGCTTTGTGTCGGAGCTTCGTTCTCACATTAGAAGGTTGTGAGAAGAAGCTTACGAGAACAAGGCTATAAGAAGAACGGGCTCGGTTGGAATAGAGACTCAACATCAGGTACGTATTTCTTGTCCACTAGGAACATCACTACGTGGTCATCCTGTTCGATCACGGTTCTATCGTGCGCGATTAGTACCTCTTCTCCGCGAACAATCGCACCAATTGTCGTACCCGGTGGCAGTTTGATGTCGCCAATTGCTCGGCCAACGACTTTCGATGTGGTTTCGTCACCGTGAGCAATCGCTTCGATAGCCTCTGCAGCGCCGCGACGTAGTGAAGATACGTTTACAATATCAGCACGACGAACGTGAGTAAGCAGCGCAGAAATGGTCGCTTGTTGTGGAGAGATAGCAATATCAATCACACCACCCTGCACAAGGTCGACGTAAGCACCACGCTGAATCAGTACCATTACCTTCTTGGCGCCCATGCGCTTAGCCAGCATCGCAGACATGATGTTGGTTTCATCTTCATTGGTTAGCGCAATGAACACATCAACTTGATCGATGTTTTCTTCGGTTAGCAGCTCTTGGTCTGCTGCGTCACCACAGAATACGATGGTGTTTTCTAACTCTTCAGACAGCTTCTCTGCACGAGTGTAGCTGCGCTCGATAAGCTTGATGCTGTAGCTCTGCTCAAGGCGTTTCGCCAAGCTTGCACCAATGTTACCACCACCAACAATCATGATGCGGCGGTAAGGTTTCTCTAGACGTTGCAGCTCACTCATCACTGAGCGGATGTGGTTACTTGCCGCTACAAAGAACACTTCATCATCGGCTTCAATGATGGTGGTGCCTTGTGGGCGAATAGGACGACCTTGACGGAAGATAGCCGCAACACGAGTATCTATGTGTGGCATGTGCTCACGCAAAGCAGACAGTGCATTACCAACCAGTGGACCACCGTAGTAGGCTTTTACTGCCACCAGGCTCACTTTCTGTTCTGCAAAGCTCACTACTTGTAGTGCACCTGGATATTGGATCAAACGTTCGATGTAGCTGGTGACCAGTTCTTCCGGTGCAATCAGGTGATCGACAGGGATGGCACCAGATTTGAACAGCGCTTCTTTCTCCTCCAGATATTCTGGAGAACGAATACGGGCAATTCGGTTTGGCGTGTTGAAAAGAGAGAAGGCAACCTGACATGCGGCCATGTTGGTTTCATCCATGTTGGTCACGGCAACCAACATGTCGGCATCTTGTGCACCCGCTTCACGTAGTGTGTTCGGGTGGCTGGCATAGCCGTTTACAACCCTAAGGTCGTATTTGTCTTGAAGTTCACGCAGTCGGTCGGCATTACGGTCGACGATCGTGATGTCATTGTTTTCACCTACTAGGTTTTCAGCAAGGGTACCGCCTACTTGTCCAGCACCTAGGATAATGATCTTCATAGCCTTTCTCTTATTTTTGCCGTTGTAATTCTAGTGCGCGCATTTTGCTTCGATAATGCACTAGAAAGAAACAGCGGCTAAGAAATAAATTCTTAGCCGCTGTTAGTTGTTATGCCTGTTTTACTAGAACTGCGTAGTAGAAGCCATCCATATCTTCTTCACCAGGCAGTATTTGACGACCCGGATTTTCGATATCAGACCCAACCAGCGTTGCGTTCTCGGTGCGCTCTAGGAAAGCTTTCACCTGCAGAACGTTCTCTTGCGGTGTGATAGAGCATGTCGCATAAACCATGGTGCCGCCTTCTTTCAGCTGACGCCACATTGCGTCCATGATCTCACTTTGTAGCTCAGCGAGTGCATCAATATCAGATGCACGACGTAGCCACTTGATGTCAGGGTGACGGCGGATTACACCCGTCGCTGAACAAGGCGCATCAAGTAGGATACGGTCGAACTTATCGCCCATCCACCACTCTTCAGGGTAGCGAGCATCACCACAAATTACGTCGGCACGCAGTTGTAGGCGTTCAAGGTTATCGTAAACACGGTCTAGGCGTTTAATATCACAGTCAATGGCAACCACTTCAGTGTCGTTAGTGTGCTCAAGAATGTGTGCGGTTTTACCGCCTGGGGCTGCACAACAGTCTAGGATTAGCTCACCATCTTTTGGTGTTAGGTAATCTACCGAAAGCTGAGCAGCTGCGTCTTGTACTGATACCCAGCCTCTGTCAAAGCCAGGTAGTAAAGTCACATCACAAGGAGCGGCCAATTTTATGGCATCTGCAGCTTCTGGGTGCAGTGTGTATTCAATGTTTTCGTTTTTAAGCAGTTCAACATACTCGTCACGAGTGTGGTGTTGGCGGTTTACGCGCAACCACATTGGTGCCTTGCTGTTGTTTGCTTCAACCAGTTGCTCCCATTGATCTGGGTAGCTCTCTTGAAGCATTTTTAGAATCCAGCTCGGGTGGCCGTATTTGCCTGCATTGTGGCTAACGGCTTTCTCATCCAGCTCTTCTTGGTCACGTAGGTAGCTACGTAATACTGCGTTGATCAAACCACTTAGGCTTGGACCTCGCAGTGTTTTGGTCCCCTCAACGGTTTCCGCAACGGCAGCATGCGAAGGAATACGCATGAAGCTCAGTTGGTAAATGCCCACCAAAATCAGGTGGTGGAATACACGCTTTTTACCTTTAAGCGGGTTTTCCATCAGCTCGTTAGCGATTGACTCTAGACGAGGCAGGTAACGAAGTGCGCCGTAGCAAATCTCTTGCAGTAGAGCATGGTCTCGTGGGCGGATCGTTTTTTGAGCCGCAGGGAGAGCGTGTGAAAGAGAGTGGCCTTTATCGACAACTTGGAATAGGACATTTGCAGCAGCAGCGCGAACATTCATGAGGGGTACCGAATATTTATTTGAATACATGAGGGCATCTCTGCCCTCGTAAAGGTTTTCTAAGCTGCGCTTATGGCAGCTTTAAAAGCGGTTAAGAAAGTTGAGTTCCAACTTCAAACCAGCTTGCACGAGAGTTCAAGATATCCTGAACTGACATGGCTTTTTTACCTGGTACTTGCAGCTGTTCAAGAACAAGTACACCTTGTCCTGTCGCCACATAGATACCCGTTTTATCCGCTTGCAGAATGGTACCTGCAGGCTTATCAGTGGTTTGCTCTGCCACACGGCTTTGCCATACTTTGATGCTGTTTTCCGCAGCTTCAAAGTGGCTCATTGGCCATGGGTTGAAGGCACGAACGCAGCGCTCAATATGAGCCGCGTCATCACTCCAGTTGATACGCGCTTCTTCTTTACTTAGCTTCTTCGCGTAGTTAGCAAGTTCGTCGTCTTGTTTTTCAGCCACCGCTTTACCAGAAGCGATGTCAGACAAACACTCAACAAGCGCATCAGGGCCAAGGCCAGCTAGCTTTTCGTACATTGACGCACTGGTATCTGTCGCTTCAATTGGTAGCGTTGCGATACTTAGCATGTCACCCGTATCTAAACCGATATCCATCTGCATGATCGTTACGCCTGTCTCTTTATCACCTGCCCAAATAGAGCGTTGGATAGGAGCAGCACCACGCCAGCGCGGCAAGATAGAACCATGCACATTGATACAACCTAAGCGAGGTGTATCTAAAACCACTTGTGGAAGCAATAAGCCGTAAGCTACAACAACCATGATGTCAGCATTCAAATCCGCTAGCTCTTGCTTAGCTTCATCTGACTTGAAGTTTTCTGGTTGGTAAACCGGAATATTGTTTTCAAGTGCGATGTTTTTTACTGGGCTCGCAGTCAGTTTTTTACCGCGGCCTGCTGGACGATCTGGCTGTGTGTAAACAGCAATAACTTCATGCTCCGAAGACAACAACGCCGCCAAGTGACGGGCGGCGAAATCCGGAGTACCTGCGAAGACAATTCTTAAAGACTGACTCAAGGTAGGCTTCCTTCTAATTTAGTAATAGCAGCTGTGATTAACCCTGTTTCTCGTTGAAACGTTTAATTTTCGCTAGCTTATCTTGGATACGTTTACGCTTTAGTGGCGATAGGTAATCAACAAACAACTTGCCTTCTAGGTGGTCAAGTTCGTGCTGAACACAGATAGCCAGAAGGTCATCAGCGTCGAATGTGAATTCGTTGCCGTCACGGTCTAATGCTTTAACCGTTACTTCTGCAGCGCGAGGTACTAGAGCTCGAGCGCCTGGTACAGATAGGCAGCCTTCTTCGATACCATCTTCGCCGCGTTTTTCAGTGATTTCAGGGTTGATCAGAACCATAGGCTCATCACGCGTCTCTGAAATATCGATAACAACGATGCGTTGGTGGAAATCTACTTGCGTTGCCGCAAGGCCGATACCTTCTTCGTCGTACATGGTTTCAATCATGTCATCAACGAACTTTTGAATCTCTGGGGTAACTTCTTTTACCGGTTTCGCCACGGTACGTAGACGATCATCTGGTAATGTTAATACTTGTAATACAGACATATACACTCGAAATATTGAACTGTGCCGAAACAGCTTAAACCTTGTTGGCTCAATTCTAGACATTTTAGAGGTCAAATGACAGCATCCTGAAGGTAATTCTCCAATCAGATGTCATATATTCAGACCAAGGAACCTAGGTCATGCGTCATTTATTCCCTGCTTTATCTCTTATTTGTGCCTCGATTTCGTTCGCCGCTACGGCTGAAAATAGTGAGCAACCTTTAACCATTAAAAAGGGCGCACCCGAGGCGTATGTCGTGGTTAAGGGCGATACTTTGTGGGATATCTCTGCGATGTATCTCGATAGCCCATGGCTGTGGCCAAGGTTATGGCAGGTGAATCCAGAGATAGAAAACCCTCATCTTATTTATCCCGGAGATAAACTGTCTTTGGTTTGGATTAATGGCGAGCCTGTATTGAGCCTCAAGCCAGTTATCAAGCTTAGCCCTAAGATTCGTGTCTCTGAGAAGAAAGCAGTACCTACCGTCAACGAGGGGCTGGTTCTACCTTATTTACAGTCTGATCGTTTGGTTGAGCAGCAAGATATCGATTTGGCGCAACGAGTATTAGGGACCAGTGATGGAAAGAGGTTCTTATCGGGTGCAGACCGGTTATTTATCTCAGGTAACCAGCAGCATCAAAAGTGGGGTATCTACCGCGCCGTTGAAACTTATCAACGACAACAACCTCAAGCGAGTATGACCTCGTTGCGTTTGGTTGCCACTGCGCGTTTAAAAGAGGTGGATGCTGAGTTCAGCAGCTTGCAGATAGATACGCAATTGCAAGAGGTATTGCTAAACGACCTTGTGCTACCAGAACTTGGTGTTGATCAGGTGAAGCTCTCTACCACGTTTTATCCTGCACCTAGTGCGGCGGGTCAGTTTGCTAATATCTTGGGTTCATTAGATGGTAGCCAGTACAGCGCGAAGAATCAGGTAGTGGTGATCAACAAGGGTTCACAGGACAACCTTCGCCAAGGTTCTATGTTTACCCTCAGTGAAAGCGGTGCTGTGGTGTTTAGTAAACAAGGTGAATACAGCTATAAAGAGTCTGCGGCGAGCGATAAGGTGCAATTGCCAAGTACCTCGCTGGGTAGCTTGATGGTCATTCGTCCCTATGAGTATTTTAGCCTCGCGTTGATCACTCAAAGCTCTAAGCCTGTTAGTAATGACATTCTGGCGGTATCACCTTTGGATCTTGCTTTGACGGAAGAGGTTAAGGGCACCGAGTGAATGAGCAACAACTGAGTGCTTGGCTAACTCTAAGTTTTGTTCCGCAATTGGGTGGCAAACGGCTTTCTCGCTTGCTGAGTATCGATTCCCCTTCGAACATTGTTGGCTACTCAAGTCAGCAGCTGCAAGCGATCGGTTTGTCAGCCAAGCAAATTTCTTATCTAAAAGAGCAAGCCCCAAGAGAAGTGGAGGCTTGCTTAGCATGGCAAGCAAAACAACCTAACCATCACATCATTACCCCTAATTGCCCACATTATCCCAAACTGCTCAATGAGATTGCCTCTGTGCCCAGTGTTCTTTTCGTTAAAGGATACGTCGAAAAGCTAATTGAACCGCAAATCGCGATGGTCGGCAGTCGTAATGCTAGTCTCGAAGGGCTGCAAACCGCGAAGTCCTTCGCCAAAGAGTTTGTCCAAAACGGCTTGATTGTCACCAGTGGCTTAGCGCTCGGTATTGATGGCTATGCTCATGATGGTGCTCTAGATAAAGGAGGGGAAACTTTTGCAGTGTTGGGTTCTGGCTTGGATTCCATTTATCCTGCACGGCACCGAAATCTAGCTGAGAGGATCTGTGAGAATGGAGCGCTGATTTCAGAGTTTCGACCGAGTGCTAAACCAAGACCTGAACATTTCCCCCGTCGTAACCGTATTATAAGTGGCTTGTCGTTAGGAACCTTGGTGGTTGAAGCGGCTGAGAAGAGTGGTTCTTTGATTACGGCTCGCTATGCGATGGAGCAAGGTCGAGAGGTGTTTGCGCTGCCCGGTTCAATTCATAACCCAACCAGTCGCGGAGGTAACAGTCTCATCAAAGCTGGAGCATGTTTAGTGCAAAATGCTCAAGATGTTCTGATTGAAATAAAGAGTCTGTTAAACTGGTCTATAGATCAACAGCCGAGCTTATTCGAACCTACGCAGAATAAGGGTGAAAATGAACAATTGCCATTTCCACAGCTGTTAGCTAACGTAGGATTAGAGGCGACACCCGTTGATATTTTGGCACAGAGAACCCATATACCTGTGCATGAAGTCATGATGCAGCTTTTAGAGCTTGAGCTCTCAGGGCATGTTGTTGCAGTTTCCGGTGGCTATATTCGAAAGGGGAGAGGCTAAGCTATGATGATGGACATACTGATGTACTTGTTTGAAACCTACATCCATAGCGATTCTGAATTGCAGGTGGATCAAGATGAGCTGGAAGATGAGCTTCTTCGAGCAGGGTTTCACCAAGACGATATTTATAAGGCCCTCCATTGGTTAGAAGATCTTGCGGCACTGCAAGATACCGATAACCAAGCGGCGATTACTATGTGTTCCAATACCTCGATGCGTGTTTACACCAGTCGAGAGGTATCGCGTATTAATATGGAGTGTCGAGGTTTCTTATTGTTCCTAGAGCAGATCAACGTGCTCACGACAGAGATTCGTGAAATGGTGATTGATCGTGTGATGGGGCTTGAAACCAACGAATTTGAGTTGGATGATCTGAAATGGATTATCTTAATGGTGCTATTCAATGTACCGGGTAATGAAAGTGCTTACACGCAAATGGAAGAGCTGTTGTACACCAAAGAGCAAGGTATCTTGCATTAATACAGGCTTGTCATGAGTAGTAAGATTGATAATCAGCTTTTTTCAGCACATGAACATGCGTTAGAGCATGAACCATGTCCACAGTGCGGTGGAGAGCTTCAGCTTCGCCATGGTAAGCACGGCCCATTTTTAGGCTGTAAGCAGTATCCGAGCTGTGATTACATCAAGCCTTTGCATCAAAACGATGGCCATGTGGTGAAAGAGCTGGGTGTACCGTGTCCTAAATGCCAAAATGAATTGGTACTAAGACAAGGTCGCTTTGGGATGTTCATTGGCTGTAGCAACTATCCAGAGTGTAATCACATCGAATCTTTGGACCAACCAAAAGAACAACCTGAAGAGCAGCCGCTGGTTGCATGTCCTGAGTGTGGTAGAGGCCACTTGGTTGAGCGTAAATCTCGCTATGGTAAAACCTTCTATGCGTGTGATAACTACCCTAAGTGTAAGTTTGCCGTTAATCAGCCTCCTGTTCTTGGCCGCTGTGAAGAGTGCCAATTTCCGTTGTTACTTGAGAAGAAAACAGCTAGCGGCACAAAGAAGCAATGCGCTGATCGTAAGTGTCATCACATTCAGTCTCAGTAGTCATGTTAATCACAGTAAGTGAATGACCAGAAATAAAAAACGGCGCTCAATGAGCGCCGTTTCTATATCCAATGAACTTTTTATATCCATAAACCAATGTAGGTTTACTTCATCTGTTCAGCAAACTCATGCACAGCCGGGTAGGCTTGCTTATCAAGAATATCAGACAGTGAGCACAACGCTCTTTGCAGTTCTGCATTGTAATCTGCGCTCACGTTAATGTGGCCCATCTTACGACCTGCACGCTTCTCTTTACCATACCAATGAACATGACAGCCGCCTTGAGCCAGAATAGCCTCAGGTAGAGTATCTTCACCAAGAATGTTGATCATTGCGGTTGGACGAATCAGCTTAGTGCTGCCTAGTGGCATGCCACATACAGCACGCAGATGGTTCTCAAACTGACAAGTTTCAGCGCCTTGTTGCGTCCAGTGGCCAGAGTTATGAACACGTGGTGCAATCTCGTTAACCAGCAGTGAACCTTGAACATCAAAGAACTCAAGTGCTAGTACGCCAACGTAATCTAAGCGCTCTGCAATTGCTGTGAACATGGTTTTCGCTTGCTCTTGCAGTTCCATGTCATCAATCGCTGTCGATAAGCTTAACACGCCGTCGGTGTGAACATTCTCAGCCAGTGGGTACACTTGAATCTCGCCATTGGTACCGCGAGCACCAACCAATGATACTTCTCGGTCAAACGGAACAAACTCTTCAGCCACAATGGCTTGATTGTCTGTCGCAGCGATGCACTCGGCCATTTCTGCCCAAGTTGCTTCAGCGTTATCTAATGTCTTTAAACGCCACTGGCCCTTACCATCGTAGCCGCCAAGTGTGCTCTTCAGTACCATTGGTAGGCCAACGTGAGCGATCGCAGCGTCAAAGTCTTCGCGAGAGTTAATCACATAGTACTTAGCGTTTTTCACGTTCGCTTCGTCTAGCAGCGCTTTTTCAAGGCGACGGTCACCGCCTGCTTTGATTGCTTCTGTGGTCGGTAAGAACTTACCGCTGCGTTCACATACCTCAAGTACATCGTGAGGGATGTGTTCGAACTCAGCAGTAATGACGTCCGCGCGCTCAATCGCATTTTCTAAGCCGTTGCCTAGAATCGCTTGCGTTAATGGATGAACAATATTTTTGCTGCCAACATCAAAAGCAGAAATTTTAATATTCAGCGGTGCCCCAGCTAGGGACATCATGCGAGCAAGCTGGCCCGCGCCTAACACAAGAACATGCATGGGAATTAGTCCTCTGCAGGGTTTGGATTAGCAAGTACCGTTTCTGTTTGCTCAGAGCGGAACGCTTCTACTTTTGCCATCACATCTTCATTGTGTGTACCAATGATTTGTGCCGCTAGGATACCAGCGTTCGCTGCACCCGCTTCACCGATAGCTAGAGTACCTACCGCGATGCCTTTTGGCATTTGCACGATAGAAAGTAGAGAGTCCATGCCTTTCAATGCTTTAGATTGAACTGGAACACCAAGAACAGGTACGCTTGTGAAAGCAGCTGCCATGCCAGGTAGGTGTGCAGCACCTCCTGCGCCAGCAATAATCACTTTAATACCGCGCTCTTTCGCACTGGTTGCGTAGTCTGCTAGCAACTGAGGTGTGCGGTGAGCAGAAACCACTTTTGTTTCGTACGCCACGCCAAACTGATCCAACATTTCTGCAGCTAGCTTCATTGTTGGCCAGTCAGATTTAGAACCCATGATAATACCGACAGTCATCTCAAACTCCTTCAGGTACGATTTAATTAGTGATTAGATATTTTGCGCGCATTATACGGGTAAAATTGCCCAAGGAAAACGTTTGCGTCGGTCTAAGTTGTTAATTGATACATTTTATAAACAAATAGCTTTAGTCACAGTGAGTGATAATTTGTACACTTAGTGAGTTAGATAACTGAATTAATGAGGCACCCGTGGATAACTTTCAACATACATTGCAGGCATTACAACAAGGTGAAGTCATTGCTTACCCGACCGAAGGCGTTTTTGGGGTCGGTTGTGATCCAGATAATCCACAAGCCATCAAGAAATTACTCGAGTTAAAGCAGCGCCCGGTTGAAAAAGGCTTGATCTTAATTGCGGCAAATTACGAGCAGTTGCTTCCTTATATAGATGAGAGCCAACTAACCGATGACCAATTAGCAACGGTTAAAGCGACATGGCCGGGTCCAGTTACTTGGATTATGCCGACCAGCAGCAAAGTAACAGACTGGGTCAGCGGTCAATTTGATTCGATCGCGGTACGCGTGACTGATCACCCTTTGGTTCAAAGAATGTGTAATGAGTTCGGTAAGCCGTTAACCTCTACCAGTGCTAACCTAACGGGTGAGCCGCCTTGTATGACGACTGAAGAAGTTCAACAGCAATTAGGTCAACACTTAGTCGCGATTCTAGAAGGTCAAACGGGTGGTCGCGAGAAGCCTAGCGAAATTAGAGATGCAAAAACGTCGAAAATATTAAGACAGGGTTAAACCCTGCAAAGGAAAGTAAAATGTCAGCAATTGATAAAGAAGCAGTAAAGCAGTTTTTACTGAGCCTACAAGATTCGATTTGCCAACAGCTTGAGCAAGCTGATGGTAAAGCGTTGTTTGAAGAAGACGCATGGGAGCGCGAACCTGGCGAACGCCTCGGTGGTGGTGGTCGTACTCGTGTGATGACCAACGGTGCGGTCTTTGAGCAAGGTGGTGTTAACTTTTCTCATGTTGCAGGTAAGGCAATGCCGGCTTCAGCAACCGCTCACCGCCCTGAATTAGCCGGACGTAAGTTTGAAGCTATGGGTGTGTCGTTAGTTATCCACCCTAAAAACCCTTATATCCCAACCTCACACGCCAACGTACGATTCTTTATTGCCGAAAAGGAAGGGGAAGCCCCTATCTGGTGGTTCGGTGGTGGTTTTGATTTAACGCCATTCTATCCAGTAGATGAAGATTGCCAGTCTTGGCATCAAACCGCTAAAGATCTGTGCGCACCATTTGGTGATAACGTGTATCAAGAGCACAAAGAGTGGTGTGATAAATACTTCTACTTGCCTCACCGTGATGAGACGCGCGGTGTTGGTGGTCTGTTCTTTGATGACTTAAATGAGTGGGGTTTCGATAAGAGCTTTGCTTACATGAAGTCGGTCGGTGAAGGTTTTGCTGAGGCGTACTTACCTATTGTCGAGCGTCGCAAAGAGATACCTTATGGCGAACGCGAGCGTGACTTCCAACTATACCGTCGTGGCCGCTATGTTGAATTTAACCTAGTGTATGACCGTGGCACCCTATTTGGTCTACAAAGCGGTGGTCGCACAGAGTCTATCTTGATGTCTATGCCGCCATTGGCTCGTTGGGAATACCGTTACGAACCAGAAGCCGGGTCACCAGAAGCTCTGCTTTATAGTGACTACCTAAAACCGCGAGTTTGGTAGTTCTTCCTTCCTTATAGGGATAGTGATAGGGTCATCTATATAGATGACCCTTTTTATTATTTCTGTTAGGTAAGGATATGACACAGCAAGTAGATCGTTATGCCGTTTTCGGTAACCCTATTGGGCAAAGCAAATCGCCATTCATTCACACATTATTTGCTCGCCAAACCAATCAACAACTTACCTATACAGCATTGCAGCCAGAATATGGCCAATTCATTACCGCGGCTAAAGCTTTTTTTAGCGAAGGTGGTAGAGGGTGTAACGTCACTGCGCCATTTAAAGAAGACGCTTATCAGTTTGCTAATCGCCTAACGGAAAGGGCTCAATTAGCTGGTGCAGTTAATACATTGAAGAAGTTAGATGACGGAGAGATCATCGGTGATAACACTGATGGTGAGGGTCTCGTTCAAGATTTGCTTCAGCATCAAGTGGTATTAGAGGGTGCTCGAGTTCTTTTGCTAGGTGCTGGTGGCGCAGCAAGAGGTGTAATTCAGCCCCTTCTTGATCAAAAACCACAACAATTGGTGATTGCTAACCGAACCAGTTCAAAAGCCGAACTTTTAGCTGAGATGTTTTCTTCACATGGCAATATCAAAGGAATGGGACTAAATGATGTGAATGAAGGCTTTGATGTCATCATTAACTCCACGTCATCAGGTCTAAGTGGTCAGCTCCCTGAAGTTTCCGATGTCATTTTTAATACAAATAGCGCCGTCTATGACATGGTCTACGGATCTGGAACGACAGTATTTAATCAGTGGGCGTTAGATTATGGTGTTCATGCTGCTTATGATGGTTTAGGTATGCTGGTGGGTCAGGCTGCAGAGAGCTTCATGCTATGGCGTGGTCTTCGTCCGGGAACCAAACAGATCTTAAGAGAATTACGAAGAAATCTAGAGATGTAACAAGGTAATTGTAAAAATGAATCAATCAATCTTATTTCCTGATATCCAAGATTGGGATGAAGAGAGTCAGTCTATCGTTTTTCCAGCACAGCAGTCTGGTGCACTGATCGAATGTGTTGTGTCTATTGAAGAGTTGTCTCGATTGGCTGGTAAAGATATAGAAGAAGGCAAACAAGCGTTGGCTGTATTTTCTGAGCTTCGTTTTGATATTGAAGAATTAGCGGAAGAGCTAATAGAAGAAGAGGAGTATGACTCCTCTAATAGAATTCAGATCAAAGCGCTTTAGATAGGAAGCACAGAATCTAGATAGTCATTTTTATTCTGAACATAGTTGTCAGCCGACTTCTGCAAGAAAGCACGTTCTTTATCGTTTAATGGGCGTGCTTGCTTAACTGGGCTTCCTACATATAGGTAACCGCTCTCAAGTACCTTGTTAGGTGGAACCAAGCTTCCCGCACCAATCATCACTTCTTGTTCGATAACCACACCATCCAGCACAATAGCTCCCATACCGACGAGTACGCGATCCTTAATAGTGCAGCCATGCAGCATGACTTTATGACCGATAGTGACATCATTACCTATTAATAGAGGATAACCCTCAGGGTTTTCAGCATTCTTGTGGGTAACATGCAAAACACTGCCGTCTTGGATATTGGTTCTATCGCCTATATGTATGTGGTTCACATCCCCTCGAACTGCAACCAAAGGCCATACACTGGAGTCATCCCCGATTTTGATATCACCAACCAGTACCGAACTTGTATCTATATAGACACCTTGCCCGATCTGAGGTGATATACCTTTATAGCTGCGTATTGAACTCATAAATCCTCCTTTATATAGGCACCTTAAGCCCTTAATTAAGGGGAATACTAGTGAAAATGGCGTGTTTTGAACAAAAAACGCTCGAACAATCAAAAAAGTAAGAAAAACTTAAAAAAGGGCTTGCCAGTGTGATCGAAATCTCTATAATGCCACCTCGCTGACACGGGATGGCTTCGAAGCTTAGGTTTCAAAAGCAGGAACGAATCAGCAAGCCAAATTAGCCAAGCTAAGCGCTTGAAAAAAGTTTTGAAAATAGTGGTTGACACTAAAACTTAAATCGCTAAAATGGCCGTCCGATTTGAGCGAAGCTCAAAAAGGAAAAGCTCTTTAACAATTTAAACCTATCAATCTGTGTGGGCACTNAACTTAAATCGCTAAAATGGCCGTCCGATTTGAGCGAAGCTCAAAAAGGAAAAGCTCTTTAACAATTTAAACCTATCAATCTGTGTGGGCACTCGTTGATGAATATCAAAACGTTATTACTTAGGTAATAGCAGTTACTTCGGTAACAACATTGATTTCAATGAACTGAGTGACCAATACAAATAACTTCGGTTATTTGGCACAGTCAATTCATTATCATTCTGTTGGAATGGTAATAGCTTTAGAATTACATGTTCATTTTCGAATGAATATTAGTTTTGAAGTCAGTATTCGTTGAGTCACAAAATCTTAAATTGAAGAGTTTGATCATGGCTCAGATTGAACGCTGGCGGCAGGCCTAACACATGCAAGTCGAGCGGAAACGACACTAACAATCCTTCGGGTGCGTTAATGGGC
>NZ_JAKEUP010000008.1:0-180618 GCF_022397895.1 Vibrio sp. Isolate33 | reverse complement strand
TAATCTGGCGCGGATATCATCGTGGAGCTGGGAAGCTAGTGCTCCCAACAAGGACTCCGAATACATTAGCGCAAACCAACTCCGTTATTACTTAATTGTAGTTGCAATAACGGGGCGGACCATACATTTTTGTTTCTATGAATGTTAAAACAGAGAGTTTGCGTAGGAAAGGTCACAACTATCAAGCGAGTTATGTCACAAATAGCCAATGAATTCAGTTGCCTAAGACTATGGTCTAATCCCTAAAACTATTGTTGGAATTTGAACAGTGCTAAGCTGTAACAAAGTGACATATCTAAAAGGACGTTATATGCATTTCCCATATCGAAATATCGTAATTCTTACTGGCGCTGGCATCTCTGCAGAGTCGGGGATTCAAACATTCCGAGCACAAGACGGATTATGGGAAAACCATAAAATCGAAGATGTCGCGACGCCTGAAGGCTTTGCAAAAGATCCTGACTTAGTACAAGCGTTTTACAACAAACGTCGTCACGGTCTGCAAAATGAAAGCATCCAGCCAAATTCAGCCCACAAGGCGCTAGGAGAGCTTGAAGACAAGCTTGATGGCAAAGTTACCATCATTACTCAAAACATCGACAACCTGCATGAGAGAGGCGGTAGCAGCAATATCATCCACATGCACGGTGAACTGCTTAAAGCGCGCTGTAGCGAATCAAATCAAGTTATCGATCATAAAGATAACATCGAGACAGGCGAGCTTTGTCACTGTTGTCAGATTCCCGCGCAAATGCGCCCTCATATTGTTTGGTTTGGCGAAATGCCATTGAGAATGGGCGACATTTATTCCGCACTAGAAGAAGCCGATCTGTTTATCTCAATCGGTACATCAGGCGTGGTGTATCCAGCTGCTGGGTTTGTGCATGATGCGAAAATGCATGGCGCACATACGATCGAAATCAACCTTGAGCCAAGTGCAGTAGAGAGCGAGTTTGAAGAGAAACGTTACGGTAAAGCGAGTATCGAAGTACCCAAGCTAGTCGGTGAGCTTCTTTGTACTGAGAGATCTTCTGTGTACTGAGACAAGCTCGTTAACGGCTTAATTGAAGATATACGCCTCTAAAAAGCAACAGCAACAAAAAGCAGATACGTATCTAATCGCTAATCAGCAAGTTAGATAGGTGTTTGCTTTTTTTGTTCGTGAAACATTTTTTATTTAGGAGACTTAAGAACTCTTTGAGAGACTTAAGAACCTGTTGTAATAGAACGCTGCGCTTTTTTCATTTCATACATCGCCTTATCTGACTTATCCAGCGCCTGTTGAAAGTTTTCATGACAAGTCACTTCTATGCCGTAAGAGAAAGAGATATTTTCACCATGGAGTAGGTTGCTGACTTGGCTGACGAACTCACCACCACGCCCCAGTTGTGCCGTCGCAACAAACTCGTCACCACCGACACGAAACACCATTTCATCTTCCAATACCGATTGGCTTAACGCTTGAGAGAATCGAACAATCATGAGATCACCGACTTTATGACCTTTGCGGTCATTCACCGTTTTTAAGCCGTCTAAGTCGAAATAGATAAGCTCGAACTCTTTTAGTTTGATGGCATCAAACTTCTTACGATTGTACAAACCTGTTAGCTCGTCTTGCTTACTTTGATCCTTCAGTTGAGTCGTAAGTTCGGTAATACCGTAGGCGATAAGTAGAAAAGCGATCTGCAATAAGCCATCTTCGAGGAAAGTGTCGAGCAATTCATTTCTGTCTGCCCATTCATCGAGGTGTTTGAGCTCTGTCGTCACATCATAGAATAGATTAAAAATAAGCAGCAGCGCGCCGCAGCGAAGGATTTTATGAGGGCGAATAGCGTGACGAGCAACGTAGTAGATATACATGGTGATCACGAGCGTGTTCGTTTCGAAAAACAGGTCGTAATTAGAGTCTATGTGGATGAATGAACTCAGACCAAGCATCAATAATGACGCAAGCAGCATTAGAGTCACAACCAATAGTATAGGGTTCGCTGGCATATTATAACGCACTCCATATCGTTTAATGCCATCGTATATAAAGTATAGATAAAAATAAAGCGGCTTACGCCGCTTTATTAACCTGTCAGTAACAATCTAGTTGTTTACTTTAAGTTTTTGGAAGTACTCGTCATAAATAACGCTCGCTTCACCAACTTCATCTTGCCAAACGCCGTTATCCATCACTGATTGTGGTGGGAAAACGTTCTTATCTTCAGCAAATTCTTTTGGAAGAAGAGGGTAAGCCGTTTTAACTGGAGTCGGGTAACCGATCTCTAGAGCGATCTTAGCTGCGTTCTCTGGACGAAGAAGGAAGTCGATCATCTTATGAGCCGCTTCGATGTTCTTAGCACCTGAAGGAATTGCTAGGCTGTCCATCCAGAAGATAGCGCCTTTTTCTGGCCAGATAATGTCAATCGTTGCGCCTTCTTGGCGTGCCATGTAAGCAGAGCCATTCCAAAGCATACCAAGAGACACTTCACCCGCTAGGTAAGGGTTCGCTGGGAAATCTGAGTTAAATACCAACACGTTTGGCATTAGCTTACGAAGTTCTTCGTACGCTTCTTTGATTTCTTCTGGGTTTGTTGTGTTTGGAGAGTAACCCAGTTTAGACAGTGCAATGTGGAAAACCTCACGAGAGTCATCCATCATCATCAATTGACCTTCCCACTGTGTATCCCACAGATCGCCCCAGTTTTTAACTGAAGACTTGTCTAGCATATCTGAGTTGATACCAATACCCGTTGCGCCCCAGATGTAAGGGATCGAGTAATTGTTGCTTGGGTCAAATGGCTTATCTAAGTAATTTGGATCCAAATCAGCAAAGTGGCTTAGCTTAGTTTTATCAAGTTCTTGAAGCATGCCTTCTTTACGCATCTTAGAAACGAAGTAAGTAGAAGGAACCACTAAGTCATAACCCGTACCTTGAGTTTTTAACTTAGCGTACATGCTTTCGTTAGACTCATAAGTTGAGTAGTAGACTTTAATGCCAGTCTCTTCTGTGAAGTCTTCTAGTACTTCATTCGGGATATATTCAGACCAGTTGTAAAAATACAGTTCTTGGTCAGCTGCGAAAGAGGGTGTAGAAAGTAAAGTAGCAGCACACAATGCGCCGGTATACAGTGTTTTTTTCATTACTGTTCCGTTCATTTGTTTGATTTGGAGCTGGGTAGTGAACCCAAAGTAAAAGGATTTCTAAAAATCGCGCTATATTATAGCAGCGATATAACAAAATAGGCAGCCTAAGCTGCCTATTCATTGATATTCTTATTTTTAACTTGTTGATTATCTAGATAGCCTTGTTAAGTAAACCAATGACTTATTAGCATCTGGTGACCAGAGCAACTAGATAACGAACTCGCTTACTGACCGGCTTTAAGCTTCATGAAGTAATCTTCGTACTTCACTGTCTTGTCGCCAACCGCAGCTTGCCATTCAACACGATCAAGATCTTCTTGAGATGGGAACAGAGCAGGGCTGTCTTTAAACTTCTCGTTAGACGCTTTAACTGCCGTTAGGTAGCCTGTGTCACGAGAGATTTGCTCAGCGATTTCAGGGCGAAGTAGGAAGTCGATCATCTTATGAGCCGCTTCTACGTTTACCGCGCCAGAACTGATTGCAAAGTTATCAACCCAACCGATGCCGCCTTCTTTAGGGAAAATCAGTTTAATTGGTAAGCCTTCGTTTTGCGCTGCAGCAGCAGAACCATTCCAAAGCATACCAAGACCAACTTCACCAGACATGTAAGGCGCGCCTGGGTTGTCTGAGTTGAACACAAGAACGTTCGGCATTAGCTTTTGCAGTTCAGCGTAAGCTTCATCGATTTCTTTCTCGTTGGTTGTGTTGCCTGAGTAACCTAGTTTACGCAGTGCGATGTGGAACACTTCACGAGTGTCGTCCATCATCATCAGTTGACCTTCAAGTTCAGGCTTCCATAGGTCAGCCCAGCTTTGGAAATCTTCTGGGTCGTACATGTCTGTGTTAACAGCCAAACCAGTAATAGCAACTACGTGTGGGATAGAGTAGTCGTTATTCGGGTCGTACGGCTTATCTAGGTAGTTAGTATCTAGATTCTTGAAGTTGTTCAGCTTAGTTTTGTCGATCTTTTGAAGCATACCTTCATCACGCATCTTAGATACGAAGTAAGTCGACGGCACAACTAGGTCGTAGCCTTTGTTGTGTGTTTTTAGCTTTGCGTACAAGGTTTCGTTCGACTCGTAAGTCGAGTAAATAACCTTGATACCAGTTTCATCAGTGAACTGTTCTAGAATCTCACTGTTGATGTAAGGTCCCCAGTTCATGAATACCAATTCTTTGTTATCTTTTGCAAAAGATGGTGCAGATAACATTGAAAGCGCACATGCACTACCAGCTAATAGAGTAGCCCATTTTTTCATTGACGTTAGCTCCAAACTAAACGTTGCCCGAAGGCAGTAGATAGAAAAACAGAATGGCAATTTACCATTCTGTTTATGATTAACACTTTGTAGAACATGAAGTTTGTTAACTTCTTATCAAGTTCATCTCTGAATAGAGTAGGAGACTTACTTGATCTTCTCTCTCGCTAGTAACTGAGAAATAATCACCAGTACTAACGACACCACTAACATCACTGTTGCTAGGGCGTTTACCTCAGGAGAGATACCCACTTTAACCATTGAGTAAATCTTCAGTGGCAAGATTTCATACGTTGGGCCCGTTACGAAAGAACTGATGATCACATCGTCCAAAGACAGAGTGAAGCTCAATAACCAACCCGCAGCTACCGCTGGCTTAGCAAGGGGAAGGATGATCTGTTTTAGAATCGTCCACTCGCTTGCGCCTAAGTCTTTTGCTGCTTCTAGCATTTTCACATCAAAGCCATTCAAGCGACTGTAGACCGTTACAACAACAAACGGTAGACAGAACGTAATGTGCGCTGCAAGCAGGGTAAAGAACCCAAGTTGCACACCCATTACCAAGAATAGCGCAAGAAGCGAAATCGCCATTACGATATCTGGAGACATCATTACGATGAACAACATGCCATTGACTACGCCTTTACCTTTGAACTGGTAACGGAATAGGGCTACTGCGGTTAGGCTGCCGACAATCGTTGCGGCTGTTGCTGAGAACACCGCTACGTTAATCGAGTGCCACGCAGCCTGCATTAGGCTGTCGTTGTTAATCAACGCGTCATACCACTTAGTGGTGAAGCCACCCCATTTCATACCAAACTTGTTGGCATTAAATGAGTTCGCAATCAATACGATAATAGGTAGGTATAGAAAAGCGTATACCAGCGCCATAAAGCTGAACTTAACTGTGCGACCCATTAGTCTAGCTCCACTTTCTTGTTCAATAACTTACCTGCTCGGTAGTAGGCATATAGCATCACAGCCATTGCCATGGTCAATGCGATACTCGTTGCTGCGCCAAACGGCCAGTCTCGAGCGTTGAGCACTTGGCTCTTAATCACGTTACCAATCAATAGGTTCTTAGCGCCGCCCAATAAGTCAGAGATGTAGAACATGCCCAACGCAGGAAGAAGTACCAATAAACAACCGCCGATAATGCCTGGCATTGTCAAAGGTAGTACCACTTTCAATAGCGTTTGCAGTTTGTTCGCACCTAAATCTTTAGCGGCTTCTAAATACGTATCATCCAGTTTTTCAATCGCTGAATACAACGGCAGAATCATGAACGGAAGTAGGATATACACCAAACCGATCATCACTGCTGTTTCTGAGTACATGATACGTAGCGGCTTATCGATAATGTCTAATGCTAACAAGCCCTTGTTCAACACACCTTGAGTACCTAGCACCACTTTTAGTCCGTAAGTACGGATCAAAGAGTTCGTCCAAAATGGCACAATCACTAGGAACAACATGATTGGGCGCCATTTCGCCGGCATTTTTGCCACGATGTAAGCGAACGGGTAACCAATGATTAAACAAAGTAGGGTTGCGACAATCGCCATATAGAAAGAGTGCATCAGCACTTTAAAATACAGCGGGTCAGCCAAACGCACGTAGTTATCGAGAGTGAAGGTCATCTCGATCAAGTTCGCTTCGTCACGAGTTAAAAAGCTAGTACCGATGATCATGATGTTTGGAATCATCACGAACAGCACTAACCAACCTGTGATTAAAGCAACTATCGCGTTTTGTAAATTAAACTTCTTGCTCATCTTCTAATACCACTTCCCAGCTCTCAACCCAAGTTACTGCAACTTTTTGGCCCAGTGAGTGATCAACATCAGGGTCATCTTCGTTGAAGAATTCGCTAACCATCACACGCATACCATATTCAAGTTCTACGACTGAATCCAATGTCATGCCTTTATAGGTTCGCTCGACAATGTGGCCAACAATACCGCGTTGCTCAGACTCTTTGATTTCTTCGATACGAAGATCTTCAGGGCGAAGCAGTACTTGCAGTTTTTGACCCGGTGTTACGTCTTTATCGTGATAGATAACTGACTCTTCACCTTCGATTGTCGCAACAATGCGTTTTTCATCTAAACGAGATTTCGCTGTCGCTTCGAATACGTTAATTTCACCAATGAAGCGGGCTACAAACAGGTTCTTAGGCTCTTCGTAGATCTCTCTTGGCGTACCATCTTGTTCAATCACGCCATCACGCATAACAATAATACGGTCAGACATAGACAGCGCTTCTTCTTGGTCGTGCGTTACAAAAATGAACGTGATGCCAAGTTGGCGTTGTAATTGTTTTAGCTCGATTTGCATCTGTTTACGTAATTTGTAATCCAGAGCAGATAGAGATTCATCCAATAGAAGAACTTTTGGCTTATTAACGACAGCACGAGCGATTGCGATACGTTGCTGTTGGCCACCAGATAGCTGGTGTGGTTTTCGTTGTGCCATTTGTTCTAGGCGCACCATTTTTAAAGCATCCATTACACGAGGTTCAATCTCGCTACTTGGTACTTTCTGCATGCGTAAGCCAAATGCCACATTGTCGAAAACGGTCATATGCGGGAATAGGGCATAGCTTTGGAATACAGTGTTTACATGCCTTTGTTCAGCAGGAACTTGGGTTACGTTCTGTTCAGCTAATAGTATTTGACCACTATCTGCTGTTTCAAAACCCGCAATCATTCTTAGTACGGTTGTTTTACCACAACCTGATGGGCCTAAAATCGTGAGAAACTCACCATGATTTACGTTTAAATCAAGATTGCCGATGACTTCCTTACCATCGAAACTTTTACTAATGCCAGTTAGCTGTACTACTGGCTTTCCTACTGATTTTTTAGCGTTCAACGTCTGTTTTTCTCCACCTTGGTTCTATTTGAGACCTGTTGCTATACACCTTTAAGGCGCGCATCATAATCACCAAAAACGTGAATTCAAAGCATTTTTTACCTTTCGAAGATAAAAAATTTCGCAGGTAAAAGTAAACATCCTTTACCATACTGTTATTTACTGGGTTTACGCCCCGACAAGTGTCTAATTATTAACCATTAAGACGCAAAAGCAAGCCTTGTTACAGATTCATATTTTAGTTTGTATCCGACATATGAGTATAATGAAGGTAATTTTTTATCAATAAGTTAGGTCGCTTAGTTTAATTAGCGCACCTAGGTATCAATATGAACAACGACATCGAAAAAGATTTTAATTTGGGCGGTAGTATCAACCGTGCACTTTCCGGCGATTATGAGCTCAAAGCAACGGCTGTATTCCAAGAAGCTTGGAAACATACGATAAGTCACTTTCTTTCGTTCTCCCCTGCGATTGTTGCTCTGATGTTCGTGCAACTGGCTATCTTTTATATCGCACTAAAACTGCAACTGGGTGATCCTGCGGTTATCTTAGATGCGGTTATCGATCCAGAGGCGTTTACGCCACAAATCGTTGAATCCATTTTTATTGCCAACTTCAGCTATGAAGTGATCAGCGCGCCTATCTATGCTGGCATCTGTTTGATGGCGATGAGCCACGCAGCTGGCCTACAAACTAAAGTGCGTCATATTGGTAAAGGTTTGCAGTTCACGGTTCCTGTTATTCTGGTGACTCTGTTTAGCCTAATGCTGCAAGGCATCGCGGGTATGATTCTGCCGTTCTTGTCGATTTACTTCTCGCTTGCGTTCAGCCATTCAATTCTGCTGATTTGTGATAAGAAAGTGCCACCAATGCAATCGCTGCTGCTTTCATTACGTGCTGTGAATAAGAAAATCTTCACCGTTGCATCTATCTACTTGCTCGTTATGTTGATGTTCATCGTCGCTGCAATGATGTACGGCATTGGCCTGATCTTCGTTTTGCCTTTCTTCTTCCATGTGAAAGGGATTCTTTACCGCGAAATGTTTGGCATCAAACTTAAGGTGATTGCTTCTGAACACCCGAAGAGTGATGACGATAATAACGACGATAACAATAAAAACCCGCAGGTATTCGATGCGTAATAACGTTCAAGCAAGCTCAAGCAAATCTCTTGCACTAAAAGTGACGGCACTTGCCCTTGTTGGCTCGATCTCATTAGTTGGGCCACTTCTTTACCAACAAGAAGAAGAGCGACGTCGTGCAAGTAAGACAAGCCAAGATTCTGAACAGCAGTTCGGCAACTTAACCGTGGCTTCAAATACACCGAACTTTGCTGCCATTGAAGATGTAAACGAGAAGAAAGACACCTTCTTTTCTTATTTACGCCCAAGTATCAATATCGAAAACAAACGCATCACTAAAGAGCGCGCGTTTTTGACTAAGGTTTCTGACGCTGGCATTTCGAACATTGACTCGGAAGATGTGTCATACGCAAAAAGGTTAGGGAAGTTGTACAGCTTGCCTGTACCTTCGTCAGGATTAGATCAAGCTTGGCTTACAGAGATGCTGAACCGTGTAAACGTGCTACCTGAAGCGCTTGTGTTAACTCAGGCGGCAAACGAGTCGGCTTGGGGTACATCGCGCTTTGCAACTCAAGCGAACAACTATTTCGGGCACTGGTGTTACACCAAAGGTTGTGGCCTTGTTCCGCTACAACGTAACGAAGGTAGCTCTCATGAAGTGGCAACATTCTCTTCGAGCCAGGAGTCTGTACACCGTTACTTCATGAACCTGAACCGAAATCGTGCATATGCCGATTTAAGAGCGATCCGCGCCAAACTTGCGGCACAAGGCGATGATTTGCTTACGATGAGCACAGCTACAGAGCTTACCAATGGGTTGCTAAAATATTCTGAGCGAGGTTCAGACTATGTGACTGATTTACAAGCTATGATCCGTCACAACGAGGTATACTGGAAAAAGTAACTCGATTTGATATCAGTTGGTTGCCTTTCATAGTAGGCTAAACCAATCGACATTACATAAAGAGCAGCTCATGGCTGCTCTTTCTATTTATAAACGCTCAACTTCGACAAGATTATAATAATGAAAAAGACAGCACTCGCTTTATTAGCCTCTCTAAGCCTTGGGGTCTCTTTACCCGCTGCAGCGCAAGAGTACATGTTCACGTATTCTAAGCTCTACACACAGCTCAAAAACAACACCAAAGAAGGGCACGATGACGTCAAAGTTGCAGTCTTCTTTGTGGATCAACAAGCTCAAACCATTTGTCACATCAGCAAAGCATGGATGGAAAAAGAAGAACATTACGAAGAGCTAAAAGTATCTCCAACGCATGAGCTACTTTTACCTGTAGATCAAAACCTTCGTTCAGCAAACCCGCTTATCTTTGTTCAAACTCAAGAGCAAGAGTGTGCGTACTCTTTGGTTGTAATGACTCAAGAGCCTTTAGCTGGAAAGGTCGAGGTCTCACAACTGGAAAACCTGTTGCCGCAGATGCAAGCGATGTTAGAAGACGTCAGCGGCATGTTCTCCAGTTGGTTCACGCCGGATGTTGAAGGGTTAACCTTGGAATTTAATAACAAGCTTGAAGGCAACATCGCGCTGTCTAACGGTAAGCAAATCCCAATCACACAAGGGCGTGCGAAATTCACCCTAGAAGAACTGAATGGAAGTGACAGCATCACGTTGCCAGAACCTACTATTCGCGTATTACCTTACATTCCTGCGCAATAGAGTTTGCCTAACAAGCCTAACTAGAGCTTAAACAGCTCAATGAAAAGCAGCCGAACCTTATAGGAATAGGCTGCTTTTCTTTTTCTACTAACAATGCGATTCGTATTTGTGAATGCCTGTTTTTCTCAAAATCTTAGAGCTCAACGAAAAATCACAGCCCTTATCGCAAGATAAAACCGAATCTTTCTATTACTCGCTTTGTTTATCCTGCAGTTACTATTTCAACCTGAAATAAAAATCCGTATAATCCACGCCCTAAAACAGTCCCACTAGCAATCTACAGTCGGTAATACGACGGTGTGAGAGTCGCAATGAACCAAAACGATAATAGAAAAGAAACACTTGAATTCAACAAACTTCAGAAACGTCTGAGAAGAAATGTTGGAAATGCCATCATCGACTACAACATGATCGAAGAGAATGACGTAGTAATGGCATGTATTAGTGGCGGTAAAGATTCATTTGCGATGCTAGACATTTTGCTACGTTTACGTGAAGCAGCACCTATCAAGTTTGATGTTGTAGCGGTAAACCTAGATCAAAAACAACCTGGGTTCCCTGAGCACATTCTTCCTGAATACTTTGAAACGCTGAACATTCCTTACTACATCGTAGACAAGGACACATACTCAGTCGTTAAAGAGAAAGTGCCAGAAGGCAAAACAACGTGTGGCCTATGTTCTCGTCTGCGTCGTGGTACTTTGTACTCGTTCGCTGAGAAGATTGGTGCAACTAAGATCGCACTTGGTCATCACCTTGATGACATCGTTGAAACTATGTTCCTGAACATGTTCCACGGTGCACGTCTAAAGGCAATGCCACCAAAGCTTCGCTCTGATGATGGTCGTAACGTTGTTATTCGTCCACTGACTTACTGTCGTGAAACGGACCTAATCAAATACGCAGAACACAAAGAGTTCCCAATCATTCCTTGTAACCTATGTGGTTCACAAGAGAACCTACAACGTCAGAACATCAAAGCGATGCTGATTGATTGGGACAAGAAAACACCAGGTCGTGTTGAGAAGATCTTCAAATCAATTCAAAACGTTAGCCCAAGCCAACTGGCTGACCGCGAGCTGTTTGATTTCGTAAACCTTCCGCTAGACCGTAGTGGCGAACGTGAAGAATACGAATTCCAAGAAGCTGAGATTTCATCTTCTAACATCGATGAGTCAATGTTCATAGACGTGACGAACGTATAACGAGATGATTCTCGCTGAAGTTATTCTGTATAAGTAGTGATAGACAAAAAAAAACGCCTCAAGCAATGCTTGAGGCGTTTTTTTATGAGTTGAACTTGTCGTGAAGTTCTGTGCTTAAACGACTTAGCCTTTCGAAAGGTTAGGGTCGAGTGGGCTAACGTAACCAGACGGCTTAAGAGCCAACACGTCACAGTTAATCTTATCGATCACATGCTCTGCGGTATTACCAATAAACACGGCAGACAAGCCAGTACGGCCCGTTGTACCTAAAATGACCATAGCGGCGTTATTTTCAGACGCTACGCGTGGAATCACATCTTCTGGTAAGCCTTGCTCAACAACAGTTTGCTCTTCACACATACCGTGTTTCTGGCGTAGTGCCTTCATCGCGGTTAAGTGATGGCCACGAACGGCGTCAGTGTAAGACGTAGGATCAAACTCAGGCAGTTCGATAGTGATATTCGCCGGTGTCACAGGATAAGCGTTAACCAAGAGTGGTTCTGCATCCAAACGACCTGTGATTTCAAGTAATCTATCAACCATCGTATCGTTAAGTTCTAGGTGAGCTTCTGTCTCTGAGCCTACGTGAACTGAAGCAAAGATCTTCGCGTTATCAGGCCAGAAATCATTTTTAACCAGTAGCACAGGGCTAGGGCACTTTCTCAATAGGTGCCAATCAGTTGGTGTGAAAATAACTGATTCTAAGGTGTCGTGCTTACGCGTCCCTTTAATCAAGATGTCGTGTCCACCACTGTAGACCTCAGCAATGATCGCTTCGTAGGGGCGATTATGCCAAACCACTTGAACGTTAAATTCGATGGAATCATCAAGGTAAGGTTCTGCGACTTTATTCATCCAGATTTCACGCTGGTGAATCACGCCTTTACGCATTGCGTCTCTCTCATCGACAGAGAGCATAGATGTCATTTCATACGAGAAGTCGTATATCGACAAAAAGAAAGTGATGTGGCTTGTTGAGGTGCTTTTCTTAGCAAGTTGGATAGCACGAACTAGAGCAGGTTGCTCATCGTGATTAATGTCTGCGACAACTAAAATTTTGTTATAGATACTCATAACTAAGCCTACTTTTCAGACCGAACATATAAATAATGTAGCGTAGTTATGGGGAGATTAAGAGAAATAAAAGAGGTTTTAAGAGAGAAACATGATGTAGCTCATTATTGAACTACATCATTGATATCTAGACTATTCTTTTGAAACGCCAGCAAGTTCCATCAACGCATCGTGATCTTCGATAGTGATATATTTGCCTTTAACGCTCAAGATGTCTGCTTTTTGGAAACGACCTAAAAGACGGCTGATTGTTTCAACAGTCAAACCAAGGTAGTTACCAATATCGCCACGAGTCATCGTTAGGCGGAACTCGCGTGGGCTGAAGCCACGTTGAGAGAAGCGAGTAGAAAGGTTGTAAAGGAATGCAGCAAGACGCTCTTCCGCGTTCTTCTTAGAAAGAAGCAGAATCATTTCTTGGTCACCTTTAATCTCGTTACTCATCAGGCGCATAATTTGCTGACGCAATTTAGGCATTTTTCCTGATAGGTCATCGAGAATCTCATATGGGATTTCACATACCATAGAAGTTTCTAGTGCTTGTGCGAAACTAGGGTGTAGGTCACCAGTAATCGCATCGAAGCCAACAAGATCGCCCGCTAGGTGGAATGCAGTAATCTGCTCATCACCTTGCTCGGTAATCGTGTAGCTCTTGATCGTTCCAGAGCGAATAGCATATAGAGATTTAAGCTCGTCACCGGCTTTAAATAACTCTTGGCCTTTTTGAATAGGCTTTTTTCTCTCAATGATCTGATCAAGTTGATCGAGTTCAGATTCATTCAAAGTAAACGGAATACAGAGCTGGCTAATACTACAATCCTGGCAATGGATTGCACAGCCGCCAGACTGAACACGTTTCGTCACAGGCTTTTCAGAAATCATAACAATCTTTCACTATTTGATATACGTCAATATTTTAGCATTCCTTTATCCAGTTGGGTAGTAAAAAAACCGGATTTAAAGAATGGCTATACGGTATAAATAATGAGCTGCAATGCCATATAACCGGTATAGAAACCGTAAATGAGGATTAAAATTGCGCCTAGTTGGCGAAATAAGTCAGCTTGTTGCAGTTTTTTGAGGAAATTAGCGCCCATACCAACCGTCAGCATCGCTGGAAGCGTCCCTAAACCGAAGGCAAGCATGATGCCCGCTCCATTGTACCAGCTTCCCGATACCGCAGCCCACGTTAGCATTGAGTAAACAAGGCCACATGGAAGCCAACCCCAGATAAAACCAAAAGGCAGGGCGTGGCTTGGGTGTTTGAGCGGAAGAAAAGACTTACCGATTGGAGATATATAACGCCAAAGCTTCTGGCCGACTTTTTCAAAGAACAACAAGCCGAACCACCATTTGCCAATGTATAAGCCTAAGATGATCATAAAGACAGCAGCGAATAGACGTAGCCAGCCGAGCAAAGCATTAAAATCGCTGAGCTGGCTAATCGAAGAGATTGCTCCACCTATCACGCCACCAATCACGGCATAACTTAATAAGCGTCCAAGGTTATAAAGGAGAGGGATAACAGGGGAAGGTTTGGCATTACCGATCGAAAGAAGCGACGCGATACCACCACACATTCCCATGCAGTGTCCCGCGCCGATCAATCCAACAACAAAAGCTCCGATCCAATCAGGCGTCATTATTCTTTTTATCTAAGTTAGGTTGGCTTTCTGTATTAGCTTTTTCATTCTTAACAGGCTTATTGTCCGAATGATTGTGAGCCTTTTCGTCTTCATCAAACAGAATGTTATGACCTTGGCGCTCAAGGTCTTCAAACTGTTCACTCTTAACGGCCCATAGAAAGATACCGACAGCGATACATACAAGTACGATCGCGATTGGAATGAGTATGTATAAACTTTCCATTATTTACCTTGCTCTTTTAAAAGCCTTAACGAGTTAGACACAACAATAATAGAGCTAGCAGACATGCCAACAACGGCAATGTAAGGAGCAACCAAACCGGCGACAGCCAATGGAAGGATAAGTAGGTTATATCCCAATGACCACGCTAGGTTTTCGCGGATTATCTTACGCGTTTTTAGTGCCAAAGTACGCGACTTCAATAATCTATCGAGTTTATCACCCAACAAGACCATGTCTGCAGAAGCTTTGGCCACGTCTGTACCGCCGCCCATAGCGACAGAAAGGTGAGCACCCGCGAGAATAGGAGCATCGTTAATACCATCACCCACCATCATTGTGATGTCACTTGCGTCTCTAGAGTTGAGGTAAGCCAGCTTGTCTTCTGGTTTGGCGTTCGCAACGATATCGGTAATACCAATCTCTTCAGCAACAGGCTTTGCGTTAATCAACGAGTCACCGGTCAGCAAGGTGGTTTTGATACCTGCTTCTTTGAATTGCTTAATGAACTCGATACTTTCTTTACGAATCGGATCTTCATAAGTAAATGTCGCGATATGGCGACCAGCCAATGACAGGTAGATACCGTTGCTTTCGGAAGGCTGAGATTCACCAAGAATGAACTCACTACTACCGATTGCTACTTCTTGACCATTCCACTCACCAGTAATGCCCGAGCCAATCACGTTGTTAACCGATTCTACTTCGATATCATCAGAAACATAGCTCTTGAATGCTTTAGCAATAGGGTGGTTCGCGTGTTGTTCCAGGCTTGCTGCAACTTGTAAGCATGTATCTTTATCAACGTCTGAGAAGGTGTCTACTTGGCTAATACGAATATCACCCTCAGTCAATGTACCCGTCTTATCGATGATTAAGTGGTTCACTTTACACAAGGTCTCAAATACATGGCCTTTACGTAGCAAAATACCAAAGTTACCCATACGAGAGGTTGAACAAGTAATCGCAGTCGGTGTGGCAAGGGATAGAGCACACGGACAAGTCGCAACAAGTACCGAAAGCATGATCCAAAACGCGTCTTCAGGGCGTGTTTGATGCCAATAAAACCAAGTACCGAACGAGATAACCAGAATCACAGCGACAAAGTATCGAGCAACCACATCCGCAATTTCTGCGATGCGAGGTTTTGACAATTGCGCTTCATCTTGTAGGCGTACGATGTTGGAAATCACTGAATCTGCTTTAGACGTCATCACTTCCAGTTCAAATGATTCGTCACCATTCAATGTGCCAGCAAAGACGGTATCGCCTTCGTTTTTCACCACATGGATAGATTCGCCAGTCAGCATAGATTCATCGATGTGGATTCGGCCAGACAGCACTTTGCCATCCGCAGGAATATGCTCACCTGGAAGTACGCGGATCTGATCGCCTACTTTTAAGGTTTTCACTGGAACTTGTTCGCCGTCTAACGTTGTCGCCATTGCAGGAACGAGCTTAAGCAGGTTACCACTTGCTGCAGCCGCTTTACGACGTGCGCGCATTTCAAGAAAACGACCAAGCAATAGGAAGAAGGTGAACATCGAAATCGATTCAAAGAACACTTCGCCTTTTTCTGTCACGGTTGCAACCAAGCTCGCCACGTAGGCAAACAAAAGAGCAATCGACACAGGCACATCCATACCTAACGTTCGGCCTTTGATGCTTCGCCATGCATTGATATAGAAAGGCAACGCAGAATAGAGTAGAACCGGTGTTGCGAAGATCAAGCTGACCCAACGGAAGTAGTTTTTAAACTCAGGCTCAAGATTACCAAACACTTCAAGGTATAGCGCTACTGCCAGCATCATCACCTGCATGGTAGCTAGGCCAGCCACACCAAGGCGATACAAGTAGTTCTTCATTGAGCGGTGGTAGGCCGCTTCTTGTTGGTCTGCCTCGAAAGGCGCCGCTTTGTAGCCTAAGGTATGGATTGCAGATAACAACTCGCTCAGTTTAACTTGCGTGTTATCCCAGCTAAGTAGGGCACGGTTAGTGGTGGTATTCACACGAATGCTACCAACACCTTGTTTAGAAGAGACTTGCTTCTCAATAAGCCATGCACAGGCGGCACAAGAGACACCTTCTAGTGACAATGTCACTTCAGAGATATTTTCGGAGTTACGAACGAATTCTAATTGAACATCTTCGTTGTCGTAATGACTGAGTGCCAGCAGTTGCTCTGGCACTAGATCAGCTTTTTCAGCAGGAGCGGTGCGATATTGGTAGTAAGAAACCAAACCGCTATCAACGATTGTCTGGGCTACGGTTTCGCAACCCGGACAACACATCTTACGAGTCGATCCTAAGATCTCTACTTTAAAATCCGTTTCCGCTGGTACATCTTCACCGCAGTGATAACAGGATTCACACATAAGCTTTAGTTCGTTAGTTGAGTAGGAGTTTCAATAGGGAAGTTCATACGACCTTGCACTAACCATTCTGAATCGTGCGGAGACAGCTCGATAAACCATGGACCTTGCATTTCGTGGTCTAGAGTCAAGGTGTAGTTGCCTCGCGCATCTGCAGTAAGCAGTTGAGTGAAATCACGGTCAGGCAGCGTTCTGTGAACGAACATCGCGCTAATCGCAGGGAAGTGTTCAAGTTTACCTTTATCTAGAGTAATGATAACCGAGTTACCTTTCTCGTTAACTAAAGCTGACAGGCCTAGTTCTTTAGCGATGTTTACTTTCGAAATATCGACATTAATGCCTTTTCCTTTTTTATAGTAATCCTCAGTCACTAGGTCTACAGAGTTCTGTGTAAACACAATAACCGTCATGATCGTCCAAATAACTACTGTTGCTGGCAACGCGATTAAGAACCACGGCCAAAACTGTTTATACCAAGGCTTTACCATAAAAAATATCTCAAAAAAGAATAAAAAGAAGGGGTTATAAAATAAAGGAAAGACAGCCTCTTAGAAAGAGGCTGTTATTGAAATGTTACTTATTATCCGAGTTGCTTAAGCTCCACACGTAAGATGAAACCAGTTGTACTTTGTCTTCGCCTAGAATGTCTTTCCAAGCAGGCATTACGCCAGAACGTCCGTACATAACTGTTTCAGTTACATCTGCGCGTGAATCGCCAAACAACCAATCGCGGTCAGTCAGGTCAGGAGCGCCAACAGCAGGGTTACCCTTACCATCAGTACCGTGACACGCAGCACACACTACAAAGCGAGCTTTACCAGCTTCTGCTTCACGTGCGTTTACGCTACGACCAGAAAGGCTAAGAGTGTAGCTAACTACTTCTTTTACGCCTTCTTCGCCAAGCGCGTCTTTCCAACCTGGCATTTGACCAACACGACCGTGCATAACTGTTGTTACGATAGCCTCAGGTTCGCCGCCATATAGCCATGCGTCGTCAGTTAGGTTAGGGAAACCTTTCTGACCACGTGCATCAGAGCCGTGACACTGAGAACAGTTTTGCAAGAATAAACGTTGACCCACTTTGATTGCGTCAGCATCTGATGCAATGTCAGGGATTGAACGTAAACCGTTTTCGTCGTGAGCAAGCTTTCTGAATGCTTCACCGAAGTAGGTGTCTGCATCATCAAGCTCTTTCGCGTACGCATCTAACTGCTTGTTTGCTTGCGCAGCAGCAATTGCAGAGCGAGACTCTTCAATGCTACGAACTTCTTGGTTTGAACTTGTCCAACCTAGTAGACCTTTAAAGTTGCCAAGGCCTGGGTATAGAGCAAGGTAAACCGCTGCAAAAACAATCGTACTGATGAAAAGGTATGTCCACCATTTTGGTAGTGGGTTGTTAAGCTCACGAATACCATCGTATTCATGGCCCATATCATGACCTTCTTCAACGCCTGTTTTGTCTTTAAAACACCAACGAAGTAAGACAGCACAACCAATTAGGGTACCAATCGTAATCGCACTAACCCAGATACTCCAGAATGTACTCATTACTTTGTCACTCCTTCATTTTTAGAACTTGTTGCTGGCTCGTCGTCAGCAAACACTAGGTTCGCGTCTTCGTCGAAACGTGATTTACGGTTTTTGCCGTATGCCCACCAAACGATGCCGATGAAGCAAGCAAAAACAGTCACAGTCCAAACACTTTGAAATGTAATAATGTCCATAATTATTCCTTATTTCATTGCGTGGCCAAGCGATTGAAGGTAAGCGATGATTGCATCCATCTCTGTTTTTCCTTCAACATCTTGTTTAGCGTTAGCAATTTGTTCGTCTGTGTAAGGAACACCAAATTGATTACGGAAGAGTTCAAGCTTCTGTTGAGTCAATTTGCCATCAAGTACATTCTCAGCAAGCCATGGGAAACCAGGCATGTTTGATTCAGGAACAAGTTCACGAGGGTCGATAAGGTGAACACGGTGCCACTCATCAGAGTAACGATCACCAACACGTGCTAGATCAGGACCAGTACGCTTAGAGCCCCATAGGAATGGGTGTTCCCAAACGCTTTCACCAGCTACAGAGTAGTGGCCGTAACGTTCAGTCTCAGAGCGGAAAGGACGAATCATTTGGCTGTGACATACGTTACAACCTTCACGAATGTAGATATCACGACCTTCCATTTCTAAAGCAGAGTAAACGCGTAGGTTTTCTACAGGTTCAGTTGTCTGCTTTTGGAAGATAAGAGGGGTGATTTCTACTAAAGCACCAAAACTGATAGCAATAACGATCAAGATCGCTAGTAGGCCAACGTTCTTCTCTACCAACTCATGGCGATTATTTGAATTTGAGCTCATTCTAAATCTCCTTAAGCCGGTTGAGCGATAGCTTTAAGGCTATCTTTAGGTGCAGAAACAGTTTTGTACGTGTTGTATGCCATTAAGAACATACCAGATAGGAAGATGAAACCACCTAGGAAACGTACAAAGTAGAACGGGTAAGACGCTTCTACAGATTCAACGAAGCTGTAAGTTAATGTACCGTCAGAGTTAACTGCACGCCACATCAGACCTTGCATCACACCAGAGATCCACATTGCAACAATGTAGAAAACCGTACCAATCGTTGCTAACCAGAAGTGAACATTGATTAGAGATACAGAGTACATACGCTCTTGACCAAATAGTTTAGGAACTAAGTGGTAAACCGAACCGATAGAAACCATTGCTACCCAACCTAACGCACCAGAGTGAACGTGACCGATAGTCCAGTCCGTGTAGTGAGATAGTGCGTTAACCGTTTTGATTGCCATCATTGGGCCTTCGAAAGTCGACATGCCGTAGAATGATAGAGAAACGATTAGGAAACGTAGGATTGGGTCGTAGCGAAGCTTATGCCACGCGCCAGATAGGGTCATAATACCGTTGATCATGCCACCCCAAGAAGGAGCAAACAGAACCAAAGACATAACCATACCAAGAGACTGAGTCCAGTCAGGAAGTGCAGTGTAGTGTAGGTGGTGAGGACCAGCCCAGATATACAGAGACACAAGAGCCCAGAAGTGAACGATCGACAAACGGTAAGAATAAACAGGGCGACCAGCTTGTTTAGGAACGAAGTAGTACATCATACCTAGGAAACCAGCTGTCAATAGGAAGCCTACCGCATTGTGTCCGTACCACCATTGCACCATTGCATCAATTGCACCTGAGTAAATCGAGTACGATTTAAACGCAGATACAGGAACAGCTAGGCTGTTAACGATGTGCAACACGGCAACCGTGATGATGAAGGCTCCGAAGAACCAGTTTGCTACATAAATGTGCGATGTTTTACGCTTAATCATAGTTCCGAAGAACACGACCGCATAAGCTACCCACACAAGAGTAATAGCAATATCGATTGGCCATTCTAGTTCTGCGTATTCTTTACCAGAGGTCAAACCTAACGGTAAAGTAATTGCAGCGGACAGGATAATCGCTTGCCAACCCCAAAAGGTAAAGGCTACGAGAGGGCCACCAAAGAGACGCGTCTGACAGGTACGTTGCACAACATAATATGATGTTGCAAACAGCGCACTTGTACCGAACGCAAAAATAACCGCATTAGTATGCAGGGGACGTAAACGACTGTACGTCAACCACGGCGTATCAAAGTTTAGCTGTGGCCAAACTAATTGAGCGGCAATCAAAACACCAACGCCCATACCGACAATACCCCACAAAATTGTAACGAGGGTAAATTGACGGACGACCGTATAGTTGTAGTTTTGTTCAAGCTGCTTTTCTTGGCTCATTTGCATGCTTCCAATTTCTTATTTACTACACTTTACTTCCAACACGACTCACGTCGTAATGCCACCCAAATTAGAAAAGGAAATGCAGCCTATTCAGGGCTTTATTTCCACTTGCTGATTTTAAAAAAAAGTGGCATTTTCAACGCGACACTATACTTGAATTAACAAATCAATGACAGAGTAGTAACCTTACGCTTGGTCTGGAATTGGATTTTTATTTAAAAACTTTGAACTTTGTAACAAGGAGTAAAGATTATAATGGCGGCACAAAAGCTAACAAAAGGCAGGCTTGTTCAAATTATCGTCATGTTGGTTATTTTAATAGCTGCATTTACTTGGAGAACAGTAACATACGATAATAACGAAACAGTAAACTGTATAGTTTCAAAACCTTGTGAATTTGGCATTGATAATCATAATGTTTTAATTTCAGACGATAACCTGGGCTATTCGATCGAAACATCTAAAACTGGCAAATTTATCATTAGCTACAATGAAAGCGGAATTTTGGAAGAGAAAGGGCCTTCAAATTGGCTGTTACAAACCGATGATAATAGCTCCTCAATAACAGTTACATTTCCACAACAGATAAGCACGTTTTCTGTAAACCTCTCTAAAGAGTAATCGAGCGAAAACTTGGACACACCTCAGCGCTTTTGATAGAAATATGTACCAAATCAATGAAACACAATGCATTAAAGTGTTATAAAGGCAACATTAATAAAGTTTCCAGAAATCTATGAAATTTCTATCAAAAGTCTCTTATTCGCTAGACGATAAAATCGCGGTAGATGAGTTGCTCAGTGGGGTCGAAAACCCTGACAATATTGCCTGTCTTATTTGTTACTGCACAGAAGAGTACTCCACGCTCGCTGTGCAGAGATATTTCGTAGATGCTCTCCCAAACACTCCTATCCATGGCTGTACCACTTGTCACGGTATTATGACCGAAACTGGGTTCCATTCAGGCCCAGTAATTGGCGTCCTCATCATTTATGACTCAGGCATCAACGCCTATGGGACGGGTATCGAACACTTTGGCGAGTCTATAGAACAAAGCACCTTTAGCGCGATAGATAGAGCACTTAAAAACGCCAACCGTGAAGGTGAAATCCCCGATCTTATCTTGTTACATTCCACACCTGGGAACGAAGAGAAGGTGATGGCTGCCATCGATAACAAGTTCGGTACAGAGGTACCCATTATCGGAGGCAGTGCTGCGGACAATCAGGTTTCTGGAAATTGGAGCATCTTTACCGAGGAGTCACTCTCTATCAATGGTGTGTCTTTAACCGTCGTATTTGCATCCCAGTCTATTTATTCCTCATTCAGTGCTGGTCACACCCCTACGCGTTACTCAGGCACCGTGACCAAAGTACGAAACAGAATATTATTAGAAATAGACCATAGGCCAGCAGTCACCGTTTATAACGAATGGACAAACTTCCATTTAGGTGGCAGCGATGATGGCTATATCTTTGAAAAATCGTCTGTTTATCCATTGGGAAGAAAGGTCGGCTCGTCTTATGACTACCCATATTTCAAGCTGTCTCACTCTATTAGAGAAACAGAGTGTAATGGGATCGAGCTCTTCACCGACATCAGTGAAGGCGACACTATCTATTTAATGCAAGGCTCCAAACAACAGTTGATAAGCCGTGCCGCTAATATCATTCATTCATCTTATTACAACGATATGGATCTCGAAGAGAAACTCGGTGCAATCAACATCTTTTGCGCGGGCCCAATGCTCAACCTAAAGCAAGACATGGATGAGGTTTGTGACCAAATAAATCAAGCACTTAATGGGCTTCCATACATATGCCCATTCACTTTTGGTGAACAAGGCAGGCTCTCTGGTGGTGAGAACGCGCACGGAAACTTAATGGTGTCGTCAGCAACGTTTTATAGGTTAAAGAAGTAATGGGATCGGAAGGTCAAGAAGCGCTGCAAGAAGCACGTATTGAGCTACAAAAACTGAAAGCCCGTGAGCGAAAGCTGGCTGAAGAGAATAGGGTAATCCTATCAACCATCTCTGCAATCAGTAAGGCGAGTAACATCTCCGAGATCTTTTCTAGCCTTGAGTTTGTGCTCAAAAAGTACATTAAGTTTGATGACTTTATCGTGGTATCAAGGGTAGGGAACGAAGGTAGTTTCAAGACCCTGTTAACCAATAACAAAGTCTTCGAACAGATGAACTGGACAGATTGCGGTAAGCTATCTCGAGTCATCAATGGAGAATGCGCTATCCTTTTTGAACCCAAATCACTGGGTGAATTCAACTCTTTGCATCCCATAGTTCTCGACCAGATTAACTCAGTTCTGATTACCGGAATTGATAGTGGACTCACACAGTCCGTGATCATCTTTATACACTCCAACACCAAACACTTCAGCATTGAAACCAAAGCGACGCTTAACCGTTTTAGACCTCTGATTGAACGTGCAGTTTTCGATATTGAAAACAAAGAAAAGCTTGAAGCCACAGTTCGAGAACGTACCGCCGAACTAGTCACAGCAAGGAAAGATGCAGAAAGAGCCAACAAGGCCAAATCTGAATTCCTAGCCATGATGAGCCATGAATTAAGAACTCCGTTGAACGCGATTATCGGCTTAATTGATACGCTGAAATCCACATCATTGAACGACGAACAACAGTCTATACTGCTTAATATGAGCGCATCGTCTGAGTTGTTGTTAGCGATCATCAGCGACGTATTGGACTTTTCAAAAATCGAGTCTGGATGTTTCTCGTTGTCGCCTCAATGGAGCAACGTAAGAGACACTGTAACGTTTGTCTTGTCTGAACAAAAGAAGACAGCAGACGATAAAGGATTAGCGCTAACCATAACCAGCGACATCCCTGAAGGTGAACTTCATTATCTCGACCCAAGCCGTTTGGCGCAGATCTTATTTAATCTGATTGGCAACGCGATTAAGTTCACTGAACAAGGACATGTGCATGTGTCTATCAAATACCAGCAAAGTTCGTTCTATATAACGGTAGAAGACACCGGGATTGGCATCAGCTCGCAGCAGCTGGCTTCATTGTTCAGTCCATTTGTTCAAGCTGATAGCACAATCACACGCAGATTTGGTGGCACTGGCTTAGGCTTGGCTATCACCAAACGACTTGTTGAACTAATGCGTGGACGTATATCTGTAGAAAGTGAGCCAGGAAAAGGCTCTAGATTTGAAGTACAGTTACCAGTGCTTACCAGAGTAACGAACAATCTTGCTGACAATGTACAAGGTGACTGTGCGAGAGATCTAAGAAGCCGATACTCAGTTTTAGTTGTGGAAGACAATCCAACCAATCAAATGGTGATTAAGTTAATCCTAACAAGACAAGGCCATGAAGTTTTCATCGCAAGTAATGGTGAAGAAGCAATTGGCTTTATTGAAAGAGGCAACGATTCAATAGACATTATCCTAATGGACGTGTCGATGCCTGTCATGGATGGATTGACCACAACCAAATACATGAGAGAAGCAAACATCCAAACACCAATCGTCGCTCTAACAGCACACACATCAGTAGAAGACAGATTTTCATGTTTAGATGTTGGTATGAATGATTTCGTTACCAAACCAGTAAGAACCAAAGAGATCACAGAAGCTATTGATCGACTAATGCTTGAGATCTAATAAACGTATTCTTAATCGAAGATTAGGAAATATGTTTATTAGGTATTTTATGGTAAATAGCTTTACTGTTAAATAGAACGCTAATTCAGAGCAGAAACAAGAGGCAGGGCATCATATAAAGATACCTGCCTAATAAACACCAAACCCAATTTAACATAATATACATAATACGCAGTTGGCTAGTGCTTTATTTGGGGTGGCTGCCATCAACGCTAATCCTGCGCAAGCCATTGAAATGCTTCTTAAACCAAGCCCGTTATACTTTTTTGCAATGCTGTTCCACAGTGTCTGTGCTTCATACGTTTTTGCTTTATCTAACGCAAGACCAACTAATGCCTTTTCTTTATCCTCACCAACAATGTCAGCAAGCATAAGTACTTGATTCTCTTTTAAAAATGCTCGGTCTTTTCGAATATCCGTTAGCATTTGAGTGCTAATGCCTAAATCAGATGCGACTTGCTTATATTGGACATAGTTCATGTGCTCTTTATAAGCATCTATGAGTTTCTTTGTGTACATTTTGAAAACCTCGTTTGTTTCCTCTAGCTCGATTCTAGCTCATAAACACGAATTTTATCGTATTGCCACTACGAGATTTATCGTATTTACTGTACGGAAATCATCGTACTTACTACTTCTGGTGGCTTCTATGTTCCAAATTGAATCTATTCAATACGGCTCTGTTTTGAAATCTGAACACGTTAGCTTCTCTAGCTACCCAGATTTTACACACGCGTCCGTGTCTCTTCATAACTCGCCACTAGAAATCTGTTTTGACTTCCTTGTTAGCGAACTTGAGTTTGGCCAACGCACAATTGGTGAAGAACTATTTCACACTGTCAGTTACAAGAATCCACTTTATAACTCTAGTGACTCTTTCACTTTCACGTTTGATAACAACCAAGAGCTTGAACAGTTCTGCTCGTTCTACGGTTTAAAGATTCCTACAAATTCACTTTGCACTGCGTGTATGAACAATTTCACGTCTCAAACACTATGCAAAGAATGTGATGTAGCTATGAAGCTTGCCGTTAATTCATTCGCAAACAAACTTGCTCAATCATTGAGAAGTTAATCATGGATTCTATCTACTTCGACAACGAAGCTAATCACGGCATCAACGCCTATTTTCCTTGGGGTCATAACTTCTTTAAGACTCAGCGTGATTTCTTCCAGTTCATGGAGGTTCATTACGGCATGGTGTCATTTCAGATTATTGAAATCACTGACGACAACTACCAAGAGCTTTTGGTTAAGGGCGTGTTCAGTGCCATCTAAAAAACCACATAAGTTTCATGATGAGATTCGTCCGGTTCAAGTGGATCACCTAGCCTTTTCGTTTTCGTACGGTTCGCTTAGACATTTGGATAACTCGAATGAACAAGACTTTATCAACATGCAGTTTCCTGAGTTTAAAAAGCAAAGCGTTAACGGTCGCCTTAACTCACCAGAAGCTATAGAGAAATCAATAGAGTTACACCGTAACAAATGCCGTAAAGTTTTGGCCGATAGGTTTGATGAGTTCATGTCTAAAGTCTTTAACTTTCGTATCTCTCCTATGCGTGGCCGCGGCTTACATGGCTATGAGGATTCGATGGTGATTTACGATTCTACGGGAACGGTTGAATGTGGCTTGGTCGGTGTTGGTGGTAACAATGACACGGTCTATGTGCAAATCAATGGTACGGGTTGCGCTAAGTTGTTCGACTTCACCACACACAAAAAGGTGCATTGGTGGCTGTCACTTTTGGGTATCACTCGCCTAGCCCGTTTAGATCTCTGTGTGGATGACTACACCGGAATCTTTGACTGTAAGTATGCTGAGAAATGTTTTTATGAGGGAGCATTTCGCACTGCTTCTCGTGGTCGTGGTCCGACAATGGTTCCTCATAAGCGCGTTTCACAATCCGGTGAATTATCAGAGGAAGCCGTTCTTGTTGGCTCTCGTACCTCTGCAATCTACTGGCGTGTGTACAACAAGAAGTTTGAGCAAAACATCGCTGACCCTGAAGTGATTTGGTACCGCAATGAAGTGGAATTGAAGAAGTGCGATTTGGCACTACTCGCCTCGCCTGCTTCGGCCTTTGCTGGTCTGTGTGACTTCTCGGCCAGTATCGACCCTGCCGAACCAATGAAGATTGAGCTTAACAAAAAGAAAGCAGGTCTTGAGTTCTTCGCTCGTATTGCTTGGGTTCGTCGTCAATGTGGTAAAGCACTTTCTGAAGTTGTTGCAATGACTGAGGGTGACTTGGGTGAAGCATTCGGAATGCTCATTCCTACACACCATAGACGCGCCAACTTTGAAACCTCGTTAGGCATTCCTGACGAATACACTAAACAGAAAATCGAAATTTTGGAGTCAAGAATATGCCTACAATAACTGGTATCTCTATCAAGCGTTTCCCTAAATCTAATATGGAGTTCGCGGAGCTGTCTGTCCTTCGTGCCGTAGAAGAAGTCGATAACGAGAAGTTTCAACAAACGGGCATCGGCTTCTCAACTGACATCCCATACAACAAACAAGCACTGAAAATTGATGTGGCCTACGCTCGTCAGCTCATCCAAACACGTGCTTTCGTTGCTAACCGCGAATACGAACTGAGCTTTGGTGCTAATCCAAATGATCCACTCGATATCTTGGTAAACAAGCTCGTTCCTGTCGATGACGAAGTTAAAAAACACTTCGATTCATTCATGCGTAAGGCGTAACCCATGAACTGCATTGCGGCAACTCAAGACGGTTATCTCAAGGTATCAACAGCCTTAGATTGTCAGTTCGTAATGCTTAGTAAAGATGAATATGCGGCTTACATTTCATCTACTCAATCGTTAGATATCAACGCTCAATTGTATTCAACGGTATCCGGTTGGATTTTATTTTCTTTCGTTTCGGGTCATGTGCTCGGACGAATTTTAAAAAGTCTTGGCAAAGGCTAAGACACAACTCTAAGTAACACACTCTTAAAGGAACATTTTATGAAAACACGTCTATTGGCTTTAACTTCAGCTCTAGTAGTATCTACGTCTTCTTTCGCGGATGATTCAGCAGTAACAACGGCTATCAACGGTGCGGTGAGCTCTGGTCAATCTAACTACGGTCTTGTAGTCGTTGGTCTTATAGGCCTTGGCGCTCTTGGCTTTGGTCTTCGCGCAATCATGGGTGCAATGCGTGGCTAATGGGTGAATTAGCCTCTCAAGTCGTAACCATTCTGTTAGGAGTGGTTATGGCTATGTCATTCGTATATGGCGTATATACGGGTATCAATGCCTCCTGATTTGGAGGCTTTTTTATATCTAGGGTTTGATTATGAGAATAATACGAAACGCACTCTTGATAATGTTCATGACTCTAAGCGGTTACGCACACGCGATTGACTGCCCTTTAGGTGAAGTCGATAAATCCGGTGTTTGTACTTCCGTGTGTGAGGTTTTGAAGTCCCAATCTCGAACCTATACCTATGATGCTTACATATGGGGCGAAAGCCCAACCTCTGCGTGTATTGGCCAATATGGTTCAGCGTGTGTGCTTAACTCAGGCTCAATCTCAGTGAGTGTTGACCCGACCAAACGTATGTGGAGCAACTCATTCACGTTCACTGGTCAAAAGTGCTCTCGCGGTGATAGCTTTTCTGGTGACTCTGCGAAACCTTTCCCTTGGGAGGGTGACGCTAACATGAATGGTATCTTAGACAGCGAGGAAGATTGGGACGGCGACGGTATACCAAACCACTCCGATGCGAATCCTGATACCAATGACAACGTGGTTGCTGACACAGATGAAGATGGTATCCCCGATCGAATTCAATCCGACTATGACAAGCTGATTGAACTGAAAGAAATCAAGAACTACAACTGTGTTGGTGGTTTGGATTGTATGAACACTAGAGCGTGGTCGAATTCAGTAAGAGAACTAGCCGGAAACCAAAATGACCTTATTGGAGTCATCGATAAATTGGTACGAACAGGCATCAATCGTAATCAGTTTAATGAAGCGTTAAATTATTATAATGGAGGGCTGAATAAGACTATCGTCAATGGCATTGTTGCGATTCGACAAGATATCATGTTCAACAACCAGCTAGTCGTTAAAAACCACGCTGAAATCACCGGATTAGGCACGGTGCTTCGAAACGAAACTTCTAAAATGAAACGTAACCTTGACGAGTTCGTTACTGACTTGAGTCCTAAGTTCACCAACTTAGAAACTATGATGAACGATAATGCTTACAACGTTTGGCAGGTTAAGAACAACACCTCTGAAAACCTCACCCTTTCTAATCGAATATTCGAAAGAATAAGCAACTTAGACAATTCAGAAGCCATTTTGAGTGCGACCAATCAACAACAATTACGCAATGCTGCTAAAGCTCATGCCAATCAGAAAATACTCAAACGTATGGAAAAATCTCAAAAAGAGATGACAACTAATGTATCTGGCCTGTCTGAGCAAGTTACTGCTGTCGATGGAAAACTCGACTCTCTCGACACTCAACTCAGCGCTTTGTCTTCTCAGATTGATGGTATCGATGGCGGTGGGGATTATGGTGACACTATCAACGCTATTGGAGCTAACATTAATGACTTAAAGAACGGCCTGCTTTCAGGTAATACGTTCAACGTCCCTACTTCTGATTTTAATGGCTCGGGCTTTCTCATCAGTGAAAAAGCAACCAAACAAGTTACCGATGATATTGATTCACTGAGAACCGAATTGTCCACTCAAATGGACTTATTCAAGAATATCTTGTCGTTTGATACCGAATCGTTCAACGACGGTCAATACCAAGAGCACGTTCTTGACCTTAACATCGACGGCCAATCACACAGTTTCAAGACGGGCGTTCTTTCTGCATTACTTGATAACGCGGAAATCATCAAAGCGGTCATTTTGTTTATGTTCGTATTGATGGGTATTCGCATGTTAGGAGGTGAATAATGGAAACTATCTACGCATTTTTCAATTGGATCTCTTTGCAGTTCCAATTCATCTATGACTTCTTTCAGTCTATCCCTCAAATGACAATGGACTTGTTCAGCTACATTCAGCTATTCGTACTGAAGTTAAAACTCAAAGCTGAATTGGAGTTTATCAAGCTCTCCTATAACTCGGCCAAGATACTGCTAGAAGAGCTTGGCTTTAATGACATCTTAGCGGCCACCTTTAATGCTATGCCTGATGAGATTCGGTTCTATGCGTTTAAGTTTGGTATCCCTCAAGGTCTTTCTATCCTCGCCAATTTCTTTACTACGGCTTTTGTAATGAGGATGACACGCTAATGGCCATTACAATTCGAACCGGAGCAAATGGCTCTTACAAGTCAGCATACACGGCTTACTTCTCAATTTATCAAGCCTTGAAAGCAGGCAAAGTGGTTGTCACCAACATGGAGGGCATGCAGCCCTTAAAGGTGATTGAAGAACGTTTTGATATCAAGTTCCCCTCCACTTCTAAGCTGATTCGAGTGTCATCACGAGACAATGCAGGCGTTAATTTATGGACGCACTTTTTCTGTTGGTGTCCCATTGGTGCCTTGATTGTGATTGATGAGTGCCAGGACATCTTTTCTAAGAACATCGGCTTTGACATGCGAAAAGTGAGCTATAAACCTGTCGAAGATTTTATCTCTAAAGATGGCGGCAACGATGGCCTACTGCCGGAATCCTATCTCAGCTTTTTCTATTCTCGCTATACACCTGCTGACATGGATGCATTACAAGAGTCGGAAATCGATGACCGCGGAATCGCTGAATATGATGAACAAGGAAGGATCATCTATCCACACACGTTCAACGAAGGTTTCATGCGCCACCGAAAATATAACTGGGATATCGAGTTGTTGTCTCCGGATTGGAAACAAATCGATTCAGGAATCAAAGCATGTGGCGAGCAGAACTTCTTCCACAAAGGCCGCGACCAATTCTTTTGGCGTAAACGCGATCCTCTAATTTGGAAGCATGACAAATCAGTGTCGACGCCAGTCATACCAAAAACGAAAGACATCAACATCACCAACAAAAAAATCCCTCTGGATTCGTTTCTACTCTACAAGTCCACGGGAACCGGCATTGCCAAACAAGCCGGAGCGATGAACACTGTCTTTCGTAGCCCAAAGGCCATTGGCATTTTTCTTTTAGCAATTTTCTGTATGGGGTATGTAGCTTATGAGGTATCCAATCGCATTATTAGTTCTAATGAGGAAATGGAGGAAGCGCAAACGGTACAACTTGAAAGTGCCTTACTTGGGGAAGATTCGAGCTCGTCTGAGTCGAGTGTTCAAAGTGCTAGTGGTGTACGTTCTTCTGGGGGTAATCATCAAAGGAATCTCAATGGTATTTCTGAGGTTGTTCCTATAGCTAGCATCTTACCTTTTGACGGTATTAAAAAAGCGTTCGTTACCGGAATTAACTTTGCTCATAAGAATGGCGCTTCGCGCATTGATTTGAGCCTAGAGATTCTAGCCGAAGATGGCGTGTACTCTTTGAATGAACGATTCTTAAAAACGTATGACGTAAACTATGAAGTGATTGATGCGTGCCTATTGAGGTTGAAGCGCGGCCAGCTGTCTAAGCTGATTACGTGCAAACCACATACAACCTCAACGGTAGATGCTGAAATAAGTCGAGCGAACGTCCAACTGTTCTAATATCTAAGGCTTTCATTGTGAGCGCGCGAACAATACAGAACGCGCTCGCGTAGCGAGTAAGAGACCATCCCACCACGTTCACCAAATCAACTTGTGGCTTGATAGTGCCAAGCCACACGAATCCCTTCTACCTGCCAAGCGATCTTTGCTTTTGTTGGTTCGTATCCCCTCATACATATCTACTTTGGCTATAGCTTTGCTGAGGACGTTTCCGAACGAGTAAGGAACGACAAGCGAGACTGAGCGCGGAGTGACGGCGAAGCGAGGAACGCAACCCCCGTGTTGTATCACGGGGGTAAATTCGACACAACATCACACGGTCTGTGAATTGCCTATAATAACTTTCAAAACTCAAACAAAGGAGCGATGATCTTCATTGTCACATTTGCCTAAACATAATTTCAGATTCAAGGACTCAAGAAAGCTTGTGGTTAGTACCTTATTGATTACATGATATCTTATTGAATAAAAAGAAATGAAACGCTATACTCAAGCGACCCTTTAGCGTTAATTGGACTAGTTTTATTGGTCTAGTCGGGCGATACGCCAGACTCAAATTTATTGGGGAACAATTTTGGTTGCGGTTGAAAATTTTCTGGCCCGACTCGTTCCTCGTCCGGAAGTAAATTTTAAACCGCTTCCTCTAGTAAAGGGATTCCTGCCAGCACTATAGCTTTGCTTATGCTGGCAGTTTTATTTGGATATCTAGCTTGGATACTATGAGACAACAACTATATTCAAAACTACAAATCAAGCTGGGACGTTCCAGGTCTTCTATAAAGTCATTCGCTAACAATGCTCCCAACAAGTACAAGGTATACACAATACCTAAGCGAACTTCAGGCAGACGAGTAATTGCACACCCTTCTAAACTGCTAAAAGACTATCAACGAGCTTTGACTGATATCCTTAAACCAGCACTTACTGTGCACCCTGCAGCTTTCGCATATAGAACAGGTTTCAGTATCAAAGATAATGCCCAAATGCATAAGAATCATCAGTACTTATTAAAAATGGACTTTAACGACTTTTTTAACAGTATTGACCCAGAACTATTTGAAGATATTTTGATAAGGCGAGGAATTCGATTTTCCAATGCTGAGATGTCGCTTCTCACTCGTCTTTTGTTCTGGAATAAAACGAAATCTCACGATGAGAAGCTGGTATTAAGTGTCGGTGCTCCGAGCTCACCACTAATTTCAAATTTTGTTATGTCTATTTTTGACGCCAAAATGAAATTGCACTGCCTAAAAAGGCAGATTACTTATACTCGCTACGCTGATGACTTAACATTTTCAACAAATAAGAAGGATGTTCTCTTCAACATACCTCAGCTAGTCAAAGATACTTTAACAAAAGATTACAGTCATAAAATCCTCATTAACGAACTTAAGACTATTTTTGCTTCAAAAGCACACAATAGGCATATCACTGGCGTGACAATTAATAACGCTAGTGAACTTTCTATAGGAAGAGAACGCAAAAGGTTAATTTCGGCGCTTGTACATAAGTATACGGTTAAACAGTTAGATACGGATGATATCCATTACGTACAAGGTCTTCTATCATTTGCTCAGAACATAGAGCCCCATTTTGTAGACAGGCTATCTAAAAAATATGGCTTTGATGTTCTATCTAAACTAATTAGGGATAAAGGCGATGAATAGAGAAATCAGTTTTAAAAAGACGATCCGTTCTCTAAAAGCAAAGGCCAAGCAAGGTAACTTTTATTCTGCTTTACAGCTTTCCGATTACTTCAAGGAGGGAAAGTTTGTAGACAAAGATGAGGCTCAATCTGAAGCTTACTTGCATAAAGCTTTTGACATATTCAAAAATCAGAACCTAAAAGTAACTGAACTAAACATAGAGAACTTCCGTCTTTTTGATAGCTTAAAACTTAGAAATTTTGACGATAATCTGAATGTTTTTATCGGTAATAACGGTGCTGGCAAAACCACTATTTTAGATGCAATCGACCTATCTTTAAGTTGGTTAAGTATTAGCATTAACAAAAATGGAGGCTCTGGAGACTTTATTGAACTAGAGGACATTAACATATTTAATAGTTCAATCTATAGTACTGTAACTACAAACATTAAGTTTAATAGTCAACTTTCCGCCGACATCGAATTATCTAAAAGTAAAGATGGTAGAGTCAAAACTAGAAGTAAATATTCTGATATCAAAAAAGTTGGTTCTTTTTATAAGATAGCCAACGAATATGATAAAAGTTTTAATCTACCTCTCTTGTCATATTACAACGTTATGCGTTCTTATGATGTAAACCCTAAGGATATTAAGAGTACCGACATATACTCCTCTACGAACACGGATAAATTTGATGCTTACCATAAATCATTAACTGGAAAAACAGATTTCAGTAGTTTTTTTAAATGGTATAAAAATATTGACGATATTCTGAGCAAGCGCAAAGCCAACTCAGACAACGTTGTGGCTAAAGGGACGTTAGAAATTAACGATGATTTGTTAGCTAAATTATCTGAGATGATACACTTAGGAAAAGACTCTCTATCCATAGAGGATTTCGCTCAGTTGGCTTCACAAAAAAGTGATGAAGAAACTGACCACACTGATGCTTCTTCAGCATCAACAAGTGAACTTTTAAAAGTAAGAGAGCTCGTTAATAAGGTAATCTCGAATTTCATGGAAGGATATTCGGATATTCGTGTACAAGTAGAGCCGTACCTCGACCTTGTTATACGCAAACACAACAGTTCGATTAGCGTGATGAAACTATCTCAAGGCGAAAAAACGTTGTTGGCTTTAGTTTTAGATATAGCTCGAAGGCTGATTATTCTAAATCCCTCACGAGAAAACCCTCTGCACGGTAATGGGATCGTATTAATCGATGAATTTGACTTACATCTACATCCCAAGTGGCAAAGAGAGCTTGCAAATAAACTTGTCGAAAATTTTCCTAACTGTCAGTTTTTTTTGACAACCCACTCCCCTTTGGTTTTAAGCGAAGTTGACCCTAAACATGTATTTATACTTGAGGAATCAAATGAAAGCGTCGCTCTAGTTAGGCCTAAGCAAACATTCGGGCTGGATAGTAGTGATGTTTTAGACATGTTAATGACCCCACAGGATAGAGAGCAACTTTCTCAGTCACAATTCGTTTTCGAAAAACTCGAAGAGATCTCTAATTTAATTGATGAAGAAACTACTACGTCTTTAGCGCACGCACATAAGCTAATAGATGAGCTTGAAATTCAAACCAAAGGTAGTACCCCAGAAATTATTAAAATGAGGGTCAGGTTAAAAGCAGCCTATGAGTGGTGTGAAGATGAAGAAGATTAACAAGGCAAATGAACCAATTGAACTAAGGCGTTATAGATCTTCCCCGGATGCGATTTATGATGGACCAGGTTTCGATACAGTTAAAAAGAAAATTAGAAGCGCATTGCTAGCGGAGCAAGGGTTCATATGTGCGTACTGCATGAGTGCTATTTCTGAAGACTCAATGAAGATAGAACACTTTAACTGTCAAGCTTCTCACGCTAGTTTACAACTTGACTACAAAAACCTTCTAGGTTGTTGTTTTGGAAATGAAGGCCAACCTGGCAAGCAGCAAACCTGCGATACAAAAAAGGGTTCGCAGACGCTAAAATATTCACCCTCAAGCACGCTGCATATTGAAAACCTTGTTGAATACAAAAGCACAGGAAAAATCGTATCCAGTGACGCTGACTTCCTAACACAAATAGAATCTGTACTTAATTTGAATCAAAAGTGGCTTGTAAGAAATAGAAAAGCAGCCTTAGAGGGGATTAGAGAAGAACTAAGTCGCCGAAGAGGAACGCGTACTCAAGTAGAGATAAGGTCTTTGTTGACGAGGTACAATACAGTAAACCAGGAAGGTAGACTAGACCCCTATTCAGGTGTAGTCGTTCAGTATCTTAAAAAAAAAATGAGCAAACTAACTTAATGACTACAAAATAACTCATGAGCTGATACTAGCGATGATGATCCCGAGTCCTACCTATGCGATATTACGAAAACATTAGCGAACAGAACTACACCTATGACATTGGCATGAAGAAAGTGTGAGGTTAACGAGAATTTCTCAAATAACTCACAGTGTTTGAGCTGGTTTCTTTCTTTATTCACTGCTTATAAAAAACCGGATGCAATGTCCGGTTTTTTATAATGAAAATTCTACTAACTCCAACCACCTTCATGACGATTTACATACTGAACATGTGTAAACTCTACTGGTCCATTGCCAATAATCATCGCTTTTACTTTACCATTTTGTAACGTTTCTACGCTCTTAACTTCATAAGGCCCTAAATGTACGTACTTTGTCAGGTAAATGTAAGCTTTAGCCTTAAGAGCAGTTGGCTCGATTCTGTTGATAACAACTTTTGTCTTGCCATTAACTGCATAGATATCAATCACTTTCTGACATTCCGGACAACGCCATTTCTTATGCACTTGATCTAACGTGAAGGTTTTGTCGCAACCATTACATTGGTACTTTTCATTATCGAACTTACAAACGCTTGGGATTACCGCAGTCATCAAGTATTTCCTATTTAAACCGTTACAAGGGTTGTATTAAACATCTAATCCGCAATTTTGTATACAATAAAAAGTCGTAACATATTAGTCTTTATATGGTTTTTAAAAAGCCGAACTCAATGAGTCCGGCTTCTTTCTCCTTGATATGACCTAAAAGGAGGGCTAGCTAATCCACTAAACAAGGTCTATCTTTGCGCCAGTCGAGTTAACCATATCATGAAAAAGCCACCTAGTTTGCGAGATAGCCTAGCCTTTGAATTCGCCTTGATACAACTATACTTTTCTAATCCTATTTCTTGATATTAGCTATCGCTCTAGCAAGGCTAAGCAAGTGTGTTGAAGTCTTAATCTCTAACTCTGATTGAATCCCCAAAAGCGCTATTCCTGCCAAAATTTGCTGCGGCCTAACCACTTGACCTGTCGGCAGCTCCATACTGTCGTATAACATTTTGAACTGGTCCCAATCATCACTAACGCTGAGTTCTCGACCTTTTGCCATACGCATAAGTCTTTTACACTCAGGAGGTATCGGTTTTCCTTCATCCCAACCCGTGACAGTCCTCACAGTTTTAAAACACAGTTCAGCAACCTCTTCCTTCGTCATTTGGCACTCTAACTCTCGAAAAATGTAATTCTTACTCATTTCGCGATACTTCAATGATAAAACCTCTAAATACAAGAGGTTGCACTACATTTATAAGATATGCAGCATTAAACATAATCAGACATAATGCGCACTAATGATAGTTCAGTCACTAACCATGACACTGCGGTATTTGCGAGTTTTAAAGCGATTTATTTCGATTAGTACGGCATATGTTATTTACGTAAAATTACGGAGCTCTTTTTCAGTTTGATACTCCAAGGCTTACAGTAATGAAAATACGTCAAAAGATATGCAGTAGTTGTGATTGTGTAACAGAGCAGCAATTTATACTGGGTTCTGTAAATCACGTAATGTACTTCGTTTCTTTGATTATACTTTTTTTCTTTAGCTGTTTGTTTGGTTCGACTGGCTTAGTGATTTTTGTCATAAGTGGGCTATTTGTATTACTAGCCTGGGCATCTCAAAACTCACAATCTGCTAAAGAAAAATCTGGCTATTGGTCTTGCTGCTCTTGTGGAAACAAGGCTGCTTTTAAACTGACACAAAAAGATTTTGATAGGATGATTGAAACCTATACTCACTTAGTCTCAATTAGTCATGAAGTTTCGCCAGTTCATATAGAAAGATTAAGAAAGGTCAACGCTGGTGAACACGTACCAATTTCCGAGATTAAAATGGCGATTAAATCTCTAGAAGAAAATTGACCTCACATTAAGTTTTACCTCATGAGAAACATATCGTAACTCGCCCCTCCCTAGACACTATAAGGCAGCATCGTGGAACTTATATTCTATGTGATTGCATTCAGCATCATCATTTACATTTTTCTACTACCGACAACCATCGCAAGACGAAAAGACCACCCACATAAAACTGCAATATCAACACTTAACATAGTTGGTAGTCTTTTCTTTGGTACTGGTTGGCTCATAGCCTTAATTTGGAGCTTGATGAACACCGAACGGCGATAGCGTTTATGTGGTGGGTTTGTTAAGTGTTTTGGCAATGCAACGAGCAAGCCTTATTAGTGAACTGGCTGTTTTCTGATCTTCGTTAGACCCTATCTCTAATAGAGCAGCCCCTAACAGTATTTGGCTTGCAGTCAATCTTTGTCCCGTTGGCAAAACAAACTTTCCATTTTCGACATAGAACCCTACCCAGTCATCAGAAATGCCAACTTCTCTATAAGAACAAAGCCTCATCAATCTCTTACATTCATTCGGAATAGGATTTCCTTTATCCCAACGTTTGACTGTCGTCACATTTTTAAAACATAGTTCCGCAGTCTCCTCTAGAGATAAACGGCAATAGAATTCTCTAAAAAGTTGGTTTTTAGTCACCTAACGCCCTCCAACCTCTGAAAGCAATTAAAACGACATGAGCCAATTAATGATAACACTATGAATAATAAGAGTTTATTTAACTTAACGTGACATAATACGCAGTGGTATATAATCAATTCTAAGGGCATTGTTATCATCGTTTCGCGTTAAAACCGTTGCATCTCGTAACTCAGCTTCTTAAGTTCACCGATATTCTTTATGAGTCCTTCAAGCTAATAACTATATATCTGGCTAACGTTTATTTCATTCTGAACACAAACTTTACCAACGAGAACTTCTATTCTGAATCCTCTAACTTACAATAGCTTCTGTTTATGCCTATAACTGCGGTGTTGTATGCGAATCTTGTGTACATTTTGGCAGTTTTGTTCCAGATTTCACACACACGACCGCACTTATTCCTAACGCCACACGCTGAGTTCTGTTTTGAGCTGTCCATCATCCAGTTAAATTTTCTCACGACAATCATTCTGCAGTGTCCAACTACCAAAGCCGATTCAAACTAATCCTGAACCTCGATCGATACGTTGAACGCCAACAACAAAAAAAGAAACTCTATTTCTAAAACTAATTACTCAGATCAAAAATTGCCTACTGAACCCTTATTACCAACGAACTAAGAAAGCTGGCTACTTCTTCTCACAGAGCTAATAAGTACTCGAGAAAACCCAACGTATTCCTTAGCAAGCTTCTATGAAGACTGTGTTAACTACCAAGTTCTATCAACCAACATCATTTGTGATCAGTAGCTTCCACAGCTTCCTAGTTTTGCTTAGCCTTGTTATTAATAACAAGCTTAATTAAGTAACGGCACTCGACTTAAGCAGCTGTCTCAGTTGACAAAAAGTTACAACGCAACACGAATCCTACTCGTCACTTCCTAGACGACCATAACTTGTCTTACAACTGAGATGCTGACATATCTATTACTAGTAAGTCTTTAAAATCAGATATTTAGACAGATTTCACATTAACTAGTGTCTCTTTTGTTTGTTAACATCTTCTGGAATAAAAAACTCATTATCTAAAAGGATTAATATGAAAATCAGTATGATCGCCCTATCCTTGTTCACCGCTTTTGGTGTCAGCTCACACGCGTTTGCAAGTGACAACGAGAACTCTTCTAGGGTAAATGGTCATTTTTATGCAGGTGTTGACGTCGGCTTTTATAATGAAACGGAATTAGAATACCGTGGTAGCGCAATTGAAGATTCATCTGATTTATCAGACTTCAGCTATAACTTAGTTGGCGGCTACGAATTCAATACCCACGATGTTGTTAAACTAGGATTGGAGGCCGAGTACCGCAAAATCGGAAAAGTTAACTATAGCGATGTAATGGATGTTGAAGGACAAGCTTTCTTTGTAAATATTAAGCCTAAGTTTATTGTTAAAGGTGACGTATTAGATCTGTATGTGTCTCTATTAGCTGGCGTTGGTTCTATGGATATGAAAGCAAAAGCGTTCGGAATGTCAGGTTCGGAATCTGAAGCGGCTTATCAGGTTGGCGGTGAGCTTGGTGCGATCATTACAGACCATATCGATATTCATCTTGGTTACCGAAATGCGCGTGTTGAAATAGACTCCGTCGATGTTTCATCTCAAACGGCTTACATCGGTGCAAGGTACCATTTCTAATCTAGATTCAATCGTAAGCTTTATTTCAAATTAAGCCGTTCTTTTGAGTTCGGCTTTTAAACGTTCACTTTCCCCACTCGACTTCAACTTTATAGAGTGACTTTCACCACGAATAAAGTTACGTTGTATCTTATTCGAAAAATCCGAGAGATTTATTGCCTAGTTCCACACAGTAAAACAAAGACTTAAACAGACCACCATTTAGTGTTTAAATTTTGATCTATCAAGCAGTTATATGAATAAATTAAGTGATTGAGCAATCAAATGCTATGCATTCAGGCTTCTATTGTGGGTTAAAGTGTTAACATCAGGCAATTTTGTAAACTAGGTGTTTGATATGTTGCCTAAACTTTATAAGTTCAGATCGCTCCACGATAGAAACATACAGTCTATATCTGAGTGCTCGTTATGGTTTGATTACGCTAAAACCTTTAATAACCCATTTGAATTCAACGTCCTGCGCGACACAAGACTTCAGAATAATTTCAAGGTTATGTGCTTCTCTCAATCGAACAACCATCCAATACTTTGGTCTCAATATGGCGACAACTTCAAAGGTATGTGTATCGAGTATGACCTCAATAACTATGACGGGGAGCTGAACCTCAACTGTTTTGAAGTCCAATATGAAGATAACCCAAACATATTCAGCTTAGCATCATTAAGTGAGTCAAGAACTTCAAAGCTGGGAACAGACATCTTTAAAGTTAAACATTCAAACTGGTGTTATGAAAAGGAGTTTCGTTGGGTGTTATCCGATGAAGAGATCATCGGAAATAAGTTGTATCTAAATAAAGAGTGTTTAAGCGCGGTTATCCTTTCAGAGCACGCCCCTGCAGACAGAAAGCTAAAGGTCCTGATGACATGTCAAAGCCTTGGAATCCCCGTGAAACAGGCTGTAGCCAAGCGAGATTCATGTACGTTCGAAGTCGTCAGTTAGACTTTATCTATCTAAATCAGAGCATTAAAAAGTGACAGTGCAACAAAAGAGAGCCACACTTTCAATGCGGCTCTCTTTAACTACATAGTATTCGTCAATTTGCCCAGCACTCGATCTTGCATTTTTTCGATCGTTGCCAAAGACATTTGAACGGTAGAAAACCAGTAAGGCCGGTGCTTGACGTTAAATAACTCGCTGTTATCTAAAGCTTCGAAAATAGAGAACTTTCTTCCCTGGGCCAAAGCCGCACCATAGATTGTTCTCTCAAGTACAGGAATGTCATTCACTTCCTCAAGAAGTGCCCTCTTAATAAATTGATTACTTGGGCTCCAATCTATGAATTCAACGAGCTTCTTAAGTAGTTTAAGTTCTAGCTGCTCTACCATGGACTCAAGAAACTGAGTGTTGGGAAGAATTTCAGTACAAGCATAATATTCATCATGCTTGTCACTTGCATCTCGGTACCCGATCATGGTTTTCACCAATGCATCTTCAAAAGTCGATGAAAAATGGTTACAAATCAAAAATAAAGGTAGAACTCTCAAAACACCAAGTAGAATCCCTACATTGGGTTCTTTAACCGATGTTTCTTGAAGACGAATTCGTGTTGCATTGGAGGTAACGACTAAGTGTTGCCACACCTTTGGCGTGATGTGTTTGATGTTGCCATCGTTCCACTTAATCAATTGCTGGCTCATTAACAGAGGGAATAATAAGCGACAATTCTCAATGCCAATTTGGCGTGCTGCCACTTTAGGATCGAGAATAACTTTAGATTTTTTACCGTACTTTTCAGTGAACTCACGGTTAGAAACAAATTCGATTAAACTTGAGCTCAACGGCCTACTTTTCGCCGATATTTCATGGAGTTTAGAAAAGTTTAAAGATGGTGAATAAGCTACAGTAGCGAACTGATTGTAGTCTGGTAATTCTGAAAACAATGAACTGATTAAGGTTCCTTGCAACTTTTCTAACATTAGTGCAGATGCCGCATCGCTGACATCGTCAATCACATATCGCAATGTCTGTTGTTTAGCTGCCACCTTCTCGCGACGTGCATTCACTCGGTCTTGTTCGCAACGTAATAAAATACGTTGATTATGAGAAATACGGTCGGCTTCATCGAAAATAACACTATCACAATATCTATTTTCTAAACTTAGCAGTGTATCAACCGTAGACTGCTCAAGCTTATATTGGGGTGATATTAACCACTTTGTAAAACGAGCCTCGACGTTGATCGAAACTTTCCTAGAGATTTCTATGACTTCAGGGGAATAACTTTTATTTGCTAACAACAACCGTGACTTTCCTTTGCCCTAAGCGTTCTTTTGTCGGCATATCCTGCCTTGATAATAAAACTAATATTAATAGAAATTAGAGATTGGTTCACGAAATTGTTTCAAGAAAATTAAGGATATTTAGTTATAGTGCATCATTTTTAGCTAACCCATAACTTGAATTCGAATGTATTTCTCTGGAAAGCTGTATTTGAACTTTTTTTTCTTTGGTAAGTGCTTCTTTGCCTGTTTGCAGACTTTGCTATCTCCCGATGTCCTCACGTTTTTGATTCTTGTATAACCCTTAGAGTGCTTCATCTCAATCATAAGGTCACAATAGCCATTCATATCAACGTGACTTTTATTTAGCCCTTTGATGACGGTGTCTTTGATCTTCTTTGCAACAGGATTGATTAATGAATCGTCGGACAATGCGGCGGCTGAGGATAAAAAATACAACAAGAATACGAGATATCTCATACTGTTCTCTCTTAGTAAAAGTTAAGAACAGTATGCTGGAGTTTAAGGTAGGCTGGGAATGAGCTTTGTATGACAGTTTACTACGTAAGACATATTGATCGACAATTACGCCTTCTTTGAACCTTTAGATTTAAAGCCATTATGCGGGAACACATTGCGAATACGCTGTTGGACGCTTTTTGGTACGTCTTTAGTAAATTTAAGGTTGTAACCTGAGCGCTTCGCATACACTTTTAACTCACCTTTAAAAGCATTGTTATGACCAATCTCTTGAAGGTTATGTTTAAAGCTCGGTGGTAGATGACCTTTAACTTGCTCGATCGCCCCGTCGTTGAATTGGATTTTTAGTACTGGTCTATCAATTGCGACTAACCAAAAAACCAACGCTGCACCAATTAAGATTACGTACATCATAATGTCACCATTACAGTTTATGATTATTTATCGTCAGAAAGGAGTTTACTCAGGTCTTCTTTGAGACTAGTCACTGTCTTGCTAGCTTGTTCACTGCGAGATGCTTCGCTTACTAAATATTCGATGGCATCAGATAGCGTACAACCCAACTCGTTCGCTCTTTGGGAAAGTTTTTCCCATACACGATAATCAAGGTCGATCGATTTCTTCTTAGTGTGAACTTGTTCAGCATTGAAGTGACGCTTACGCTTGGCTCTGATAGCCTGCTTAAGCTTGTTATCGAGCTCTGGAGACATGTTATTAGATATCCAATCAAGAACGCCTGTCGGCTGGTGTTCGAGCTTCAATAAGGCTTGTATAGCAACATCAGCTTCACTTGAATCAATATGGCAGGTGATCGATTCACCTTCTTTCCATTTTTTGACCAGATAGTTCCATTTCCAACCACATTCCAAGTTTTCAAGTTGCTGATATTTCATGTCTAATCTCGAGAGTTAATCCTAGTGACAGCGTAACCCATAAAGGGCTATTTAACAATTATAGTCTTCAAAGAATAGACCAAGATCATACTTATATTAGCTTAGTGATTAGTAACTACAACATAGAGCTACAAGCGAGATCGGTTTTTCTATATACTCCCTACCTCATTATCATAATCAGAAACTTAAATGACTCAAGTAGATTGGCGACATGTTACGCCTCAGTACGACGAATATAGCGCTCAATTAGAGCAATTCCCTGACATCTCGCCTTTCCCGTTTTCAGACATTCAACATAGATTCAATGACGCGCTAACACGCTTTGTCCGCTTATCTAACCTTTCGCGTGTTTTACTCGTAAACGCTCCGGACAACTCGATCTATCGTCAAATGATTGTTGAATCTTTAGTTACGGCTTTAGATGACCATACTCTACCGGTTATAAAAACTGAGTCTTTAAATGCTGCTTCTCTGTTTGACCAAGTTCAATCAAAAGACGGCAAAGTTATTGCGACAAAACCTGGCTTATTGGCAAGAGCAAACAATGGTTACCTGATCGTTTCAGCAAACTTGATCTTGGCAAACCCAGGAAGCTGGTTATTGCTAAAATCTGCGCTTCTTGGTGAAGCCGTAGAGCCAATCAACAGCAACCCTGAGCACCTTAATCAATCTCCGACTTTACCTCTTACCTACAACATTAAGCTGATTGTAGTTGGAGACCGAGCGCAATTAGGTGACCTTGATTATCTAGACAGCGATATTCAAACGGGTTTTTGTCTATTCAGTGAGATAGAACAAGACGTTAAAATTTCAGAAGAGACTTTAATTCAATACCTTGGATACCTTAAGTGGCTTCAACAGCGTTATGATCTTCCAAATATTACGCAGAAAGCGCTGACTGGAATTCTCACTGCTGGCGCAAGAGAAACTGAAGATCAAAGCTATATCCCACTGTGTCCAATTTGGCACAATGCGCTACTCAACGAGGCTTTGATTGAGGCTGACAATGGTGAGATTGACATCCACCATATTCAACAAGCCCAGCAGCACAAATACAACCGTGAGTCGTACCTTCCAGAACGCGCACTTGATGATATTAGAGATGGCCAAGTCATTATCGAAACTGAAGGTGAACAAGTTGGGCAAGTCAACGGTCTGACTGTTATCGATGTTCCGGGGCACCCGATATCGTATGGTGAGCCAGCACGAATTTCATGTGTTATTCACTTTGGTGATGGTGATATTGCCGATGTGGAACGAAAAGCCGAACTTGGTGGTAACCTTCACGCAAAAGGCATGATGATCATGCAGGCATTCGTAAGTAGTGCACTGAACCTTGAAGATCCCCTGCCGTATGCAGCTTCAGTGGTGTTTGAACAATCATATTGCGAAGTCGATGGCGATAGTGCTTCTCTTGCGGAGCTGTGTTCTTTGGTGAGCGCTTTGTCTGAATACCCAATCAATCAACAGATTGCAGTAACAGGCGCAGTGGACCAATTTGGTCGTGTACAAGCTGTTGGCGGATTAAACGAGAAGATCGAAGGCTTCTATCATGTATGTAAGCACCAAGGCTTAACAGGCGAACAAGGCGTGATCCTTCCAAGATCGAACCTGAAACATCTTGCGCTAAAACCTGACCTGATTGAAAGCATCAAGAATGAAGAATTCCATATTTGGTCTGTGTCTAATGTAGATGAAGCCATTCCTCTCATTATGAACAAGCCATTTAGAGACGACGAACAAGAAAGCGTTCTGAGTAAAATCGCGGAACGTATTGAAAACTTTGAAAGACATGAGCACCCTATTGGAATTGTTGGACGCATTAAAAACTGGTTTGTCTAGTACTGATCGGACTTGTTTAGCGTACACCTGTTCACTAATATGCACCTATCAAAAATCGGAGTAATTGATAATGCAAAACAAACGTGATTCTTACACTCGCGAAGAGCTTCTAGCATCAAGCCAAGGCGAACTATGGCCACAAGGCCCTCAACTACCAGCACCGAACATGTTGATGATGGACCGCATCACTAAAATGTCTGAAACTGAAGGTGACTACGGTAAAGGTTTAGTTCTTGCTGAGCTGGATATTACTCCTGACCTTTGGTTCTTCGACTGTCACTTCCCTGGTGACCCTGTAATGCCTGGTTGTCTAGGCCTTGATGCAATGTGGCAGCTTGTTGGCTTCTACCTTGGTTGGGTTGGCGGCGAAGGTAAAGGTCGTGCTCTAGGTGTTGGCGAAGTGAAATTCACAGGTCAAATCCTACCTACTGCGAAAAAAGTAACTTACGAGATCCACATGAAGCGTGTTGTTAACCGTCGCCTAGTAATGGGCCTTGCAGATGGTCGCGTGCTGGTTGATGGCAAAGAGATCTATGTTGCTAAAGATTTGAAAGTTGGCCTTTTCCAAGATACGTCAGCATTCTAATTAAATATTAGATTTTTAATAAAGCAGCCCATGGCTGCTTTATTTTCACCTCAATACATTTAGTTATAGTGCGCTAAGATGTATTGCTACTTTAGTAATAGGATTAATATCAGTCCACCAGCTACGCCTACCAAGAGAGCTCACCAAGAGCGACTAGACCGTCTCACGCACCATTTCGAGTCCAATCCCTTCTTGTCTCTCAGAAACTAACAAGGCTCCAATTGTTGCAATCAACAATGGAGCCCTGACCTTGAATTCGTTGCGCCCTATCTATTTATAGAGACCTGCATTTCTATCATCTTTGGCGTCTCGCCAACCACCTAACCAATAAGACCGAGAATCCATTTGGCTATATGGGCAAGCTTCTTGCGACCTACCATTTAAACCAGCTTTGTAACCTTGAGATTGTGCTCGTTCTAGTCGATCACGCTTTTGTCTCTTCATAGTGCAGTCCTCATACGGGTGTTCCATTTACTAACATACAATGATTACAACTTTGCGGAGTTTTTGTGACTCCAACTTTAAGAATCGAACAATTTTTTACTTTTCTCAAGGTGAAAAAAAGCCCGAGTTCAGAATTGTGAACTCGGGCTCAAGAGATAAAATTATTTAAATTTTCTGCGGAACCCTAATAGACCAAGTACAGTCAAAGTTAACCAACTTAGACTACCGCCTTGGCGATCAACTTTCTCTGTATCAGTGCTACGCGTCTGAATATCAGCTTTAGTAGCACCAGCAATTGGGATTAGCTTAACTGCAACAACCTCTTCTACTGCGTTAGATGCAGCACCACCACAGTAAGAGTTATGTGCCGTTGTATCATACGCTTTAGTTGTTCCGCCTACTGTACACTTGATAGCAGTAGCAGAAATAACGCCCGCATCATTGATGTCAGAAGCATCAATAATTCGGAACTTGTTGTTGTCTCCAGAAACGTTGCCGTCATTGGTTAGATCATCTAACCACCAAGCTTGGCCGTTAAAGATGTCTACACGACGTTCATCAGTCGATGTTGAAACATTGTAAGGATAGATAAAACCACGATGTCTACGTTCACTACCATCAACCTCACGAGTCGTTTCTGCATCTATTTGACCTACAAACTCATTGAAATTGTTGACAGCTTTAGCTTCACCACTCGAACCGCCGAAGAAGATACCACCAGACAAGTACGTTGCAGTTGGAGTTGCTGCAGATGCATCAGTCACAACAAAAATCTTGTTGCCTGCACTGCCGCTCTCTGGCACATAACCATTACGTTTAGAATAGCCTACAGCAAACAAGTTATCGTTGATGTCAGTTGCTACAGAGTTACTGTATCTAGCATCATCATTCGACGAACCTGAATTAACTTCAGCACCGCTAATAATTTTCGTTGTCCAAGTCGCTCCTGAAATATCTAATGAGTCACTCACAAAGACACTGGCGTTCATGTCTTGTAGCTCGCCATTCCCGTTAACTGTATCAAAGCCAACGCCGTACAGCTTTCCATCATTTACTGCAAGGTCACGCATGCTCCCCTGCGCAAAGTAATCACCTTCTTGAGCATTGCCACCACGAGTCCAGTTAAATTCGTGAACTTCGCCATCTTTCCAGATCGCAGCCTTTGAACTAAATGTCGTGTTTGAAGTTTCGGTTGCCGGACCTTTAACAGAAATACTACCGAAGTTATAAACAATATCTGTGCCGGCATTATCAACAGTTAAAGCGCCCCAAGCACGAGACTCTGACGATGCTACAAGAGGCACAGTTGTTAATGCATTATAGCGAATGTCATTACCATTTGATTCAATACCTAAAGGCGCACCTGAATCATCAAGAGCAGTAATTGATACGTTAAACGAACTGATAGAGCCACCACCTTCACCAACAAACGCTTTCGCATTCACATAACTAAGATCGCTTTCTTTACTCCAAGTTGCCCAGCGATTGTCCGCCCAGCTTTCGCAAGTTGAGTATCTAAGTTCTCGGTAACAGTAGTTTTCAAAGTCGTCACGTTCTTGAATGTATTGGAACGGAGCATCCATAGCGAAAGGGACTTCCTCTCGATAGCCGATACCGTCAACAGCATTACGAGTCTCGCCAGCCAATTTAAAGTCGTCACACGCAACCCCACCGACACTATCGGTAGTAAAACAACTCTCTGTTCCAGAAACGGTCGCTGGCTGAATAGCTACACCAAAAATTTCAGATACTTTAGCGTCATCGGCAAAGGATGGCTTTACTTCAACTACCTTGTAAAGCGCAGCGTTGGCGTTAGTTGCAGCAAAAACTAATGCTGCAACTGTTGTTAATTTAAATTTAGTACAAGTCATTATTAATTCTTAACTTTCCTGTTGTAGTGCCTCGAGCTCTTCCCAGCGCTCAAAAGCAACTTCAAGCTCCTGCTCTGCTGCAGATAGCTTATCTAATACTGGTTGTGTCTGCTCTACAGATTTTGAAAAGAAGCTTGGATCGTTGACTTCTTCCTGAAGAGTTTCAATTTGAGTTTCCAATTCTTCTAAACGCATTGGTAGCGCTTCTAGTTCTCGTTGTAGCTTATACGATAACTTCTTAGGTTTAGCCTTAACTGGCGCAGTTTTGGGAGTTTCCTCAACTACTTTCTCAGGCTTTGATGGCTTTTCAACCTGTCGGTACTCTAATGCCTGCTTTCTTTGCTGCTGAGCATCATGGTAACCACCAACAAATTCTTCAATAACGCCATTACCTTCGAAGATCCAACTTGTCATCACTGTGTTATCAACAAACTGACGATCGTGGCTCACTAAAAGAAGCGTACCCTGATAGTTGGCAAGCAAATCTTCTAAAAGTTCCAAAGTTTCGATATCTAGATCGTTGGTTGGCTCATCGAGAATCAACAAGTTGTTCGACTTAAGGAAAATACGCGCCAATAACAGACGGTTTTTCTCACCACCAGATAGTGCTTTAACAGGAGTACGAGCACGTTTAGGCGAGAACAAGAAGTCTTGTAAGTAGCTTAGTGCATGACGCTCACGGCCGCCTACTGTCACTTCTTGCTTACCGTCCGCTAGGTTATCAATTACAGACTTCTCAGGGTCTAGGATTTCACGGTATTGGTCGAAGTAAGCGACTTCAAGCTTAGTACCACAATGCAGACGACCTGAATCAGGCTTAAGCTGGTCAAGAAGCAGTTTAAGCACAGTACTCTTACCACAACCGTTAGGACCAATCAGAGCGATACGATCGCCACGCATGATGTTGAAGCTGAAGTCTTTAACAATCTCTTTACCTTCAAAACCAAAGTTAATATTTTCTGCTTCGAATACAATCTTGCCAGAACGCTGACCATCATCGATTTGGATAACAGCTTTGCCCTGCACTTCACGACGGTTCAAACGTTCTTCTCGTAGCTTCTTAAGCGCACGTACACGGCCTTCGTTACGAGTACGGCGAGCTTTGATGCCTTGACGAATCCATACTTCCTCTTGAGCGAGCTTCTTATCGAATTCAGCGTTTTGCATTTCTTCAACACGAAGCGCTTCTTCTTTCTCAACAAGGTAGTTTTCGTAATCACCCGGGAATGAGCTCAATTTACCGCGATCAAGATCAACAATGCGTGTTGCCATCGATTTAATGAACGCACGGTCATGCGAGATAAAGATGATTGAACCGCGGAAGTCTTTCAGGAAGCCCTCTAACCATTCAATGGTCGCAACATCCAGGTGGTTAGTCGGTTCGTCAAGTAGAAGCACGTCAGGGTCACACACAAGCGCACGAGCAAGTGCTGCTTTACGTTGCCAACCACCAGACAAATCCGTCAGTTTGGTTTCTGCAGTCAGCTTAAGCGCCGCCAATACATTGCTTACACGATCTTCAAAACGCCATGCATTGGCATGATCCAGCTGTTCTTGAACGCGAGTAAGACGATTTAGATTTTTTTCACTTGGGTCTGTCGCGATGAGATCCAGAAGATCATGATAGATCTTCAGCTGTTCACCGATTTCAGCAAGGCCACCAGCAACGTAGTCATAAACTGTACCTTGCTCATTACGCGGTGGATCTTGTTCCAGACGAGACACAACCACATCTTGCGTGATTTGCATCTTGCCGTCGTCCATGATGATGTTTCCAGATAGGATTTTCATCAATGTCGACTTACCAGCGCCATTGCGCCCTACTAAACACACACGTTCGTTTTCTTGCAGCGCGAAGTCCGCACGATCTAATAATGGGTGATCGCCAAACGCTAATTGCCCATTATGAATTGTAAGTAATGCCATTCTTCTTTAACCAATCATTAAGTTCTAACAAGCCAAATGGCCAGTTAAGCTCTGAGCTTTGAGAAAGGTCAGAGCTTTCAAATTTGAGCACCGGAATAGTGACCCCGTAACGGGAAAAGAGCTCATCATCAAATGCAATGTCGACAACGTTGACGTGATGGCTAATGTTTAACTGTTCCGTGAGTTGGAATGCCATCTCACATAGATGGCACCCTTCTGTACTGTAGAGAGTCAGCACTATATATCCTTATACAATCTCTTAACTACTTATGTGTAATCAACCAGCAGTTATGAATGTGCTTATTGCGAGAGAAGTCCAAAGGAAGTGTCTTAGCTGAGATGTTCTGAGCCTTAAGACCTAACTCATCGAGAGCTTCCAAGTCCATTTTGAAGTGACGCTTGTTGTTAGAGAACACAATCGTGCCTTCTTCACGAAGAAGACGCTTAAGGTTTTCCATCAACTGAATGTGATCACGTTGAACATCGAAAGATTGATCCATACGCTTAGAGTTTGAGAACGTAGGTGGATCAATAAAGATCAGATCGTAAGAGCCCTGCTCTTTAACCAACCATTGTAGGCAGTCAGCTTGAACAAACTGATGTTGACGACCAACACGGCCATTAAGCTCCATGTTCTCTTTAGCCCACTCTAGATAGGTATTAGACATATCTACTGTTGTCGTAGAACGCGCGCCACCCACAGCAGCATGAACAGAGGCACTACCTGTGTAAGCAAACAAGTTTAGGAAATCTTTACCTGCGGCCATCTCACCGATACGACGACGAGTGATCTTATGATCTAGGAACAAGCCGGTATCTAGGTAATCGTGAAGGTTAACAATCAGCTTAACGCCGTATTCGTTCACTTCTAGGTTCGATGAGTCCTGAGCCAATTTCTGGTATTGAGAGCGACCTTTCTGCTTCTGACGAACTTTAAGCACAACGTTGTTTGCTTCAACGCCCGTTACTTGAATAGAAGCACGAATAATATCGGTCAGACGACGTTTAGCCTTCTCTTCCGGTACATCTTTCGGCGCTGCGTATTCTTGAATCACAAGGTGACCTGGGTATACATCAATCGCTACATTGTATTCTGGTAAGTCAGCATCGTAGATACGATAACAATCTAATTGCTCTTTCTTAGCCCACTTGCCAATTTTACCGATGTTCTTTTTAAGACGGTTCGCGAAATCAGGTGCAATCAATTGTTCTTGCTCGCCTGTTGGGCGCTCTGATATCGGACGATCTGAAATTGAGTAGTTCTTTTGGTGACACGGTAACGCACCATTGTTCAATTTGAACTGTTTGTCTGCACGCATGCGTAAGCAGCTTAGTAGCTCGTCTGAGCTAGAGAAGATAGATGCGTTGCAACCACCAAATTCAGCTTTAAGTTGCGCACCGAATGCGGTGTAAAGTGCAATTAGACCAGGCTCAGTTCCTAGACGCTCACCATAAGGTGGGTTAGAAACAATCACGCCATCAGTAAATTCTGTAGGGCGTTTAAGTTTTGCTGCATCACCTACTTCGAATTCAATCAGATCTTCAACACCGGCACGACGAGCATTGTCGCGCGCTGTTTTGATCATGCGTTCATCGTTGTCGTAGCCATAGAACTTACATTCTACTTTCTTAACGCCACGACGGCCTTGAACATTCGCTTCTGCTTTAACTTCAGCCCAAAGCTCAGGTTCGAAATCTTCTAGTGATTCAAAACACCACTTCTGACGTTTAACACCCGGTGCTAGGTTTGCAGCCATCATTGCAGCTTCAATCACTAACGTACCTGAACCACACATAGGATCTAAGAAAGGTTTCGTTGCATCCCAACCACTACGAAGAAGGATTGCAGCAGCTAGTGTTTCACGCAACGGAGCACGACCTGATTCTGGGCGGTAACCACGTTGGTGGAGACCGCTGCCCACCATATCAACACCAAGAATCGCTTTATCACGGTGTAGACGAACGTGAATACGAACATCTGGGTTCTCTTTGCTGATAGAAGGACGAGGCAAGGACTTCTTCTCGAAACAATCAACAACGGCATCTTTTACTTTCATCGCACCGTATTGGCTGTTGCGGATTTCGTTGTTCGTACCATTGAAGTCAACAACAAAACGCTTAGAGCTATGGAATTGATTTACCCAGTTAACCGCAGTGGTTGAAAGGTACAAATCCATGTCGTCCATACAAGTGAATTCAGAAAGGACACGTACAAATCGAGAAGCCAAACGGCTCCACAAACAACAACGATAAATTTGCTCATTGGTCGCTTTGAATTTAACACCTGCTTGAACAGGTTTTGCGTTTGTAATCCCTAGTTGGGTTAGTTCTTCAACTAATAAATTCTCAAGGCCGTTTGAGGTAACCGCTAGATATTGATTCATAGTGTTCTTTTATTGATAAAAATGAGCTCGATTATACCTGAATTTGTAACTAGAGCATCACACTAAACGCGTCTTTTCATTGAATCTTTCGACTAACTGGCTAGCAAATGCACAGTCTTGAAGCGATCGCTTACCCACATCCCCTTAGAACATAAGACCTATCAAACCAACTTCATTTCTGACCACTTATTAACCAAAGTAGCAATGTGAATTTATATTCACCCTAAAATTGGTATATACCAAAGGTAACTTATGGGTGAAACTTAGCTACAAAAGACCAAAAACAGGGAATAAAGATGGTAAATTTACTCTTCTGGCGATGAAAATGGGCAGAAATTAAGGTGAAAAAATAGTCGTAAGTTCACTATTTAAATGGTTAAGCAGTGATGTATTTATCAGGGTGAGGTTTTTTAGGCACAAAAAAATCGGCTATTAAGCCGATTCTGAGGAAGATTTATACGTTTGTGTGCTGCGATGCGTGGTAGAAATGATGTACTAGATTGGAGGTTAACCCACCATCGCTATGTGTGTCTGATGAAGGATAGCGTTCGCGTCTATCATTCTATCGTGCATCACCTTAATTGAGTCTCCAAATCGAAGCCCTTTTGAAGGCGTTAATAGGAACTCTTCTAGGTCGACAAATGCACATAGGCTCGCACACTCTCCCACTTCTAATACAATGAAATACCCTAAGCTATGCTCGTTATTCATTTGTACAATATCCCCTTCTTGAGGATATTCATGACCAGTGCCTTGTGAGTCGAAGAACCAACTCTTAGGCTGTACAGGCTTATGGAAGCGCTTTGCTGCCACACAATAAAGTGCCAGTTCAGCTTGGCGAGGCTCAGACAGTTCTAAGCCAGAAATTTGTTCTTTGAAGGTTTGGTATGAAGATGCGTCATCAACGGTGAATTCATTATCTCTAAACGCGCAGTCCACCAGCTTATTGCGGACCAGATTCGTTTTGAAAATCATATCCTCTCCGAGGTTTAGCATTAATGAACATTGCTGCTCATCGTAATACCAACTCCATGTATCGCTAGGTTTAAGCATCATTTCGTCTCACACTGTTGAACCATTCCATTAGGTAAAACGCAAAATTACCTTCAATTACAGTAATTTTACTGAGCAATAGGCAAAAAAAAAGAGGAAATGAATTCCTCTTTCTTGTCGCTTTTCTCTACAACTCAGTGAGTTACAGTGTCTCTTTTATTAAGACGATGCCAGATTGTCGCTTTTCAGAAATAAAAGCGTCTTGCCGTTTAAAGATTTTTAACGATGTCGCCTACAAGGCCTGGACCTTTGTAAATGAAACCAGAGTAAACTTGTACAAGCTTAGCGCCTGCCATCATTTTCTCTTTTGCAGCAACATACGAATCAACACCACCTACCCCGATGATCGGCAGTTGGTCACCAAGCTCTTGATAAAGTTTACGAACAACTTCAGTACTGCGAGATTGAACTGGACGTCCACTTAGACCACCCGCTTCGTCGCAATGCTTCATGCCTTCAACGATTGAACGATCCAATGTTGTGTTTGTTGCGATCACACCATCGATCTTATTTTTGATCAATGATTCACAAATTTGGCTGATTTCGTCGTCACTTAGATCCGGTGCAATCTTAAGAGCAAGAGGAACATATTTACCATGCTTCTCTTCTAGTTCAGATTGTTTCGTTTTCAGTTCAGACAATAGATCGTCTAGTGCTTCGCCGTATTGAAGAGAACGAAGTCCTGGAGTGTTTGGTGAAGATATGTTCACAGCAATGTAACCAGCGTATTGATATACCTTCTCCATACAGATCAAGTAATCTTCAGCGCCCTTTTCAATTGGTGTGTCTTTGTTCTTACCGATGTTGATGCCTAAGATGCCGTCGAAGTTCGACTTCTTAACATTCTCAACAAGGTTATCTACGCCTAGGTTATTAAAGCCCATGCGGTTGATGATGCCTTCTGCTTCAACAAGACGGAACAAACGAGGTTTGTCGTTACCCGCTTGCGGACGCGGAGTAACAGTCCCTACTTCTACGAAACCAAAACCCATTGCGCCAAATGCATCGATACATTCGCCGTTTTTATCTAAGCCAGCCGCAAGGCCAACTGGGTTTTTAAAAGTAAGACCCATGCACTCTACAGGTCGGTGAGGTAATTGTTGGCGATACAAAAGATCAATAGGTGTACCTGTGAAGCGTTTGAAATTTTGAATTGCAAGATCATGTGCCTTTTCGGCATCAAGTTGGAAAAAGCCAGTTCTGGCTAGACGGTAAAGCATTGTGCCTCCGATAGAAAAAAGCCCCGTGTAAACGGGGCGATATTATTTACTTATTTACCCAACTATTCAATCTATTACTGACTGTAAGGGTAAGATAATCGAGTTTGCTAACGAATGAGGTTCATTATTAAGCAAACGTTACCGTTTCAAGCCCAGATTATCTTTTAGGAATGTTCCTTATACCTGTTCTGCCATCAGCTCACTGATACTGTGATACTTGTACGAATAGTTAATTTATCGAGAACTGTTTAACCAAACGAAAAAGGCAGACCTAATGGCCTGCCCTTATAGTTTTTCGTTTCTATCTAACTATTAGTCTTTCGACATACAGTTTAGATTCAGTAACATCAACTCACGTAACGCCACTGAGAACTTAGCAAACTCATGAACAGAACCCACTTTGAATTCGTTCAAGATGCTTTCCCAACGATGTAGAGAAACTGAATTGCTTTCCATCCAGTCGTCCAATGCTTTAATAACATCTAAGTCTGAACCACAACCGCAGTTAAGTACTTGGCCTGTTAGCTGACGTTGCTGCCAATCCAGATCTTCTCTGAATGCTGCACGAGCCAGCGCTTGCCAGTTGTTGTCTACCGCTTGGCCATTGATTTGCTTCAAGAACCAGTGCAGAGACAAACGGTCGCCAAGGTTGAAGTAAAGCTTAGACGCTTGTTGTACTGTTTTACCCGTTTCACGAGCAACTGTGGATATATCCAGTGCTGAGTACAAGCTAGACAAACGAGCCACTGAGTTCGCCAGTTCTGCGGTTACACCCTGGTCAATCCATACCTGAGCCATTGCTTGATGCTCTTCTACTTCTGAAGCTACTAGGTTTTCATCCAGTTTCTCAGTAATAGTAACCACATCACCTTGGTACAGTTCAATCAATGCGTTCACTGATTGTTTACCAGTACGGTTTCTTAGCAACCAACGCGCTAGACGACGCAGCGTGCGACGCACGTGGTAAAGCAACTCATATTGAGCTTCAGAACTTGAGATATTGTCCAGTTCACGAATGCTCTTAAGCACTTTGCCCAAGCCGTAGATCTCACGAGATGCCGCGTAAGCATTCGCAATATCAACAATGTTTGCGCCCGTCTCTTCTTGCAAACGAGTCACGAAGTTACAACCCATCTCGTTAACCATTTGGTTTGCAAGTGCGGTCGCAATGATCTCAGCACGCAGTGGATGGTTATCCATGTGTTGAGAGTAGTTACGGCGTAACTCAGTTGGGAAGTATTGCATCAACTGTTGAGCATGGAACTCATCATTCGCAATATCATCACTCACAAGATCTTCTTTCAGTACCATCTTTCCGTAAGCGATCAATACTGATAGTTCTGGTCTTGTTAGCGCTTGGCCTTGCTTCTCACGCTCAAGAAGCGTTTCGTCATCGGGGATGTATTCCAAACCACGATCCAAATACCCTGCTTTCTCCATTGTGTGGATGAAGCGGATTTGCTCTTTCACTAAGCCTACACCTTGATGCTCAGTAACAGAGATTGACTCAGCTTGGCAGTAAGCATCATCGAGTACGATTTCGCCCACTTCGTCTTCCATTGACTCAAGCACTTGGTTACGTTGCTTAACAGTAAGATCACCGTTCGACACCAAACCATTCAAGAAGATCTTAATGTTTACTTCGTTATCGGAACAGTCAACACCACCAACGTTATCAACGAAGTCCGTATTAACTCGACCGCCAGTAAGAGCGTATTCGATACGACCCAGTTGAGTCATACCCAAGTTACCGCCTTCACCAACTACCTTAGCTTTCAGGTCACGGCCATCGATACGTAGAACGTCATTTGCACGGTCACCCACATCAGTATGAGTCTCGCTTGAAGACTTAACGTAAGTACCGATACCACCATTCCAAAGTAGATCAACCTGCATAGACAAGATCGCTTTGATCAAATCATTCGGCGCCATTGATGCTTTCTTGGTACCCAACATTTTCTGAATTTCAGGCGTTAGAGAAATAGACTTCGCTCGACGAGAGAAGATGCCACCACCTTGAGAAATCAGGTCTTTATTGTAATCTTCCCAGCTTGAGCGAGGCAGATTAAACAGACGATCACGCTCTACCCAGCTTGATGCTGAATCTGGATTCGGGTCAATGAAGATGTGCATGTGGTTAAACGCCGCTTGCATACGAATGTGCTTAGATAGCAGCATACCGTTACCAAACACGTCACCCGCCATATCACCTACACCGATCGCAGTGAAATCTGTCGTTTGACAGTTGATGCCCATTTCACGGAAGTGACGCTTAACCGATTCCCAGCCACCTTTTGCGGTGATACCCATTGCTTTGTGGTCGTAACCGTTAGAGCCACCTGATGCAAACGCATCACCTAGCCAGAAGTTGTATTCATCAGATACAGAGTTCGCTAGATCTGAGAATGTCGCGGTACCTTTATCGGCTGCAACAACCAAGTACGGATCATCTTCATCGTGACGAACAACACTCTTAGGTGGGATAACCTCACCTTCGATGATGTTGTCTGATACATCTAGTAGTGCACGGATGAAGCGCTTGTAACAACGTTGACCTTCCGCAAAAATCTCGTCACGGCCAGACATCATGTGTTGACGCTTACAAACGAAACCACCTTTAGCACCAACCGGAACAATCACGGTATTCTTAACTTGTTGTGCTTTAACTAGGCCTAGAATCTCAGTACGGAAATCCTCTTGACGGTCTGACCAACGTAAACCACCACGTGCTACTTTACCGCCACGTAGATGCACACCCTCAATGTCTGGTGCATATACGAAAATCTCAAACGCAGGAACCGGCGCCGGGATATCTGGAATTTCGCTTGGTCTCATTTTCAGAGCCAACCAAGGTTTAGACTGCTTGTTCTCGTCTACTTGGTAGTAGTTAGTACGAAGCGTTGCAGTGATCATTTCCATGTAGCGACGAATGATACGATCATCATCCAAGCTTTCTACATGATCCAATTGTTCAGTGATCTTCTTAATAAGATCTTGTTGGCCTTTCGCGCTGCCCTTCAGTTTCGGGTCAAAACGCTTACCGAATAAGCTCACTAACCCTTTTGCTAAATCTGGGTAATGAGACAATGTGTCTTCAATGTATTGTTGACTGAATGGGAAACCCACTTGACGCATGTAACGAGCATAAGCACGTAAGATTGAGATTTCACGGCCTGAAAGACCAGCGCCCAACACCAAACGGTTGAAACCATCGCTGTCTAACTCACCCGCCCAAATTGCTGCAAAGGCTTGTTGGAAAAGATCACGAGCTTCACGAAGATCAATGGTCTTGTCGCTCTTGTGCAGCATAGAGAAATCAAGGATCCAATATGTCACACCATTGGTTTTACGCACTTCATAAGGAGATTCACCGATAACGCGCAGGCCAAAGTTTTCAAGCATTGGCATCACATCAGAAAGGTGAATTGGCTCATCGCTGTGGTAGAACAACTTCAAACGAACTGCTTTAGAATCTGCAGCTTCTTCTTGAGGGCGGTAGAAAAGCATACCCAGTTTGTTGTCTTCGCTCAGTGCTTCCAAACGCTCGATGTCCGCTACCGCAGAACCTGGCATCATGTCTTCTTTGTACGAACGCGGGAATGCACGCATGTACTCTTTCGACAATGGAAGGCCTTTGCTCTCACCGAAGTTTGCAATGATTGATTCAGACAGGCGGTCATCCCACGTAGACGATACTTCCATTAAATTTTGCTCAATTGTTTTCACGTCCACATCCATGTTGTTGTTATCAACACGAACAATATAGTGCGTTCTCGCCAGTGGGCTTTCAGAGAAGTAAGTTGTGAATTCGACTTCTTCTTCACAACCAAAGTACTGCTTCAAGATGCGTTGTGTTTGACGGCGAAGTTCAGTGTTGTAACGATCTTTTGTTACGTAAACCATACAGCTGAAGAAACGGCCAAACGGGTCTTTGCGAACAAACAGACGCAGAAGATCACGATCTTGCATTTGAACTACGCCAGTACCCACTTCAAGTAACTCTTCTTCTCGAGCTTGAAGCAGTTCATCACGTGGGTAGTTTTCAAGAATATTGTGCAGAGCTTTGTAAGAGTATGACCCCTCACGGTAACCACTCGCATTTAGGATACGCTCTACTTTCTCACGAACGAGAGGAATCGTTTCAACTGTTTGGTTATAAACGGCAGAAGTGTAAAGACCAGTGAAGCGATGCTCACCAATTACCTTACCGTTCTTATCGAATTTCTTAATACCGATGTAGTCATTGTAAGCTGGGCGGTGAATGCGTGAAGCCGTGTTGCCCTTCGTTACGATAAGTACATACGGTTTTTTAGCTTCTAAACGTGCTGAGTCAGAAAACTCAGACAACTTAACGTTGCGGACGCGATCTGAGTTTGCGAACAAACCAAGGCCTTGCTCCTTAGTCGGTTGCAGTTCAGTGTCACCATTTACAGAAACAAGGTCGTATTCCTTGTAACCCATAAACGTAAAGTTGTGCTCGCCTAACCAACGAAGGAAAGCCAGCGTTTCATCGAAGCGTTGAGCATCTACCGGAATTGTCTCTTTTTGCTTTTCAACTTGGTTGGTGACTTCTTTCAGCCTTTCAACCATTTTTAGCCAGTCGTTAACAACAAGGCCAGTATCAGTAAAGATATCCAGCAGTTCTGTTTTAAGTGCTGCCATCTCTGCTTTGCTGCTAAGACGGTCAACCTCAATATGGAAAAGCGACTGGAACACACCTTCATCGTTACTCACACCGACAACACTTCCTGAGTCAGAACGAGAAATTTGAGTTGGGTTGTGAAGCATAAGGTGAGAAGAGAGGTCGAGGCGAGTTAATGCCATTTTTACAGAATCAACGAGGAATGGGCTATCTGGTACCACTATCTCAACAATAGTGTGAGTAGACTGCCAGCCTTGGCGACTTACTGTCGGGTTAAAAACACGAACAGAAATTTCGTCGGCTTTCTTTTCATTGATGTGATGCCATAAGCTAACTACAGCACCGTATAAATCGGATTCGTTTCTCTGAGTTAGGTCGTCGTGAGAAACGTTACTAAACAAGTGTTGAGCAAGTTGAGTTACGAGAGGTCGATGAGCAAGGTCAAGTTTGTCTTGAATCAGCTTGTAAACTTTTTCAAGTAAAACTGGAACCACAGTTTCACGTGCGGTCATAGTCACACTCCACAATTAGAATTATATTTTATTATTAGGGGGATCACTTAATCTGGTGTTTGAATCGTGCCGTTGAGCGCTTTTCTACTAACGAGTTAAGCAAAGGTAATGCATTCATTTATTGTAAAAGCATTATTGAGAAATAGTTAATTGTTTTGGAGGTGGTAAGAGGTGAAATGTTTGATTATGTGATTAAGATTCCTTTTAACTCACTAGGCACGCCAAGGTTTACAGAGCTTCCAACTTAATAAACTTATTTTTTTGGTCAGTTGTCAGTCTAAACTGCCCTCTAACCCCTATTTGTGTAAGAAATGGTCTGAACCGAGTTGCAGGTAACTGTAAACGTAATCCAGTTGTTGTTATCACTTGAACTTTACTTGCCGCACCAGAATAACTGGCCAAAAACTGCTGATATGAGATGTTAAGTTGGAAAATATAGTGATTCATACGATACCTGTATAAATATACAGTGCCGGTATTTTTTGGCACTTAACGATGTCTGACGGTAAAACTGAGCTTGAAACTGCTCTAGCTTATCGAAAATTTGATGAACCAGAAACAAAAAATCAGTGGCAGATATCCTCTACCACTGATGACTTTCCTTTATAAGTAAACAGCTTATAAGTAAACCGTTAACCTTGAGAAGGCATAACTTAAGCTTCTAGTGCTTTCGTTACTTTCTCAAATAAGTCTTTTGCTAAGTTATCCATGTTCTTCAATGTCTCAAGTTCCTGCTTGATAAGAGCTTGTCGCTCATCATCGTACTTACGGAATTTAAGAAGTGGATCAATCAGACGAGAAGCAACTTGCGGGTTACTGCTGTTTAGCTCACGTAAGATCTCACCTGCAAACGCATACCCCTGACCTGACTTGTCATGGAACTGTACCGGGTTCATGTTTAAGAACGAACCTACTAAGTTACGTGTACGGTTCGGGTTCTTCAAACTAAACGCTTGATGTGACATAGATTCTTTGATCACTTCAAGCGCATTTGAACTTGGGTTCGTACCTTGCAGAGCAAACCACTTATCCATAACAAGACCGTCGTGTTTCCACTTGTCACTGTAGTCTCCCATCAGAGTTTCACGACATGCCAGTTGTGCGCTGTTTGCCGCACCCATCGCTGCCATTGTGTCTGTCATGTTGTTTGCTTGCTGGTACATGGCAACAACCAAATCGTTGCCCTGCTCTGTATGTGCTAAGTAACTTAGGCAAACTTTACGCAAAGTGCGCTTACCAATCGAATCGTGATCGATTGTGTATTCCGCTAATGCATTACTGTGATAAACCGCAGCCAGTTCGTCTTCAAGTTCTGTTGCCAGTGTTACCTTCATTGAGTTAAGCACAGATGCGACAGCATCAATATCAACACGCTCGTACCAACCCGATACTTCGTTATGACTTGGCAATGAAAGCATCTCTGCGATAAAGGCAGGTTCTAGCGAATCACTCAGTAGTACGCCACGGAATGTATCAACCACAGAATCAGAAAGTACAAACGCTTCGCCTTGTTGAACTTTTTCAACATTGTTGCGGATGTACTTAGCCAATAGCATTTGACCAGCATCCCAACGAGAGAACTCATTGCGTGCATTCACCATCAAGAAGATAAGTTCTTCATCTGAATAGTTGTACTCTAATTTCACTGGCGCAGAGAATTCACGAAGCAGTGATGGGATTGGTTGCTCAGAAACGTTTTCAAACACGAAAGTTTGTTCCGCTTCTTTAACATTTAATACGTTATGAACTGGCTTTCCGTTACATTGTAACTCAACCACATCACCTGATGCTGTGTACAGTTCGACATCTAGAGGGATATGCAGAGCCTGTTTCTCAGTTTGCTCATGCGTTGGCGCTGTTACTTGGCGAGTTGTTAACGTGTACTGTTTCTTATCTGCATCGTAGCGACTTTCAACAGACAGCGTCGGCGTACCAGACTGGCTGTACCATAAACGGAACTGAGACAGATCAACACCCGATGCGTCTTCCATTGCTGCTACGAAATCTTCACATGTTGCGGCCGTACCATCGTGACGTTCGAAGTACAGTTTCATGCCTTTTTGGAAACCATCTTCACCCAACAACGTGTGGATCATACGGATCACTTCACTGCCCTTTTCGTACACTGTCAAAGTGTAGAAGTTATTCATTTCTATCACTTTTTCTGGGCGAATCGGGTGAGACATTGGGCTTGCATCTTCAGCGAATTGTGGACCGCGAATGATACGTACATTGTTGATACGGTTTACCGCGCGAGAACCAAGATCAGACGAGAACTCTTGGTCACGGAATACCGTTAAACCTTCTTTCAAACTCAACTGGAACCAATCGCGACAAGTCACTCGGTTACCGGTCCAGTTGTGGAAGTATTCATGACCGATTACTGCTTCAATACCTAGGTAATCTGTATCCGTTGCAGTTTGGTCGTTTGCTAGAACGAACTTAGAGTTAAATACGTTCAAGCCTTTGTTTTCCATCGCACCCATGTTGAAGAAATCAACGGCTACGATCATGTAGATGTCTAAGTCGTATTCAAGATTGAAACGCTCTTCATCCCACTTCATTGAGTTAATCAAAGAAACCATCGCGTGGTTCGCTCGGTCTAGATTGCCTTTATCAACAAAGATTTCTAGGTCAACTTTGCGACCCGATTGTGTGGTGTACGCATCACGGAGTACATCGAAGTCACCCGCAACTAAAGCAAACAAGTACGCTGGTTTTGGGTGTGGGTCTTGCCACTTAACCCAATGACGACCACTTTCAGCTTCACCTTCATCTACACGGTTACCATTACTTAATAAGAATGGGTTCTCTGCTTTGTCTGCGATTACCGTTGTGGTGAATTTCGCCAACACATCTGGGCGATCCATGTAGTAAGTAATGCGACGGAAACCTTCGGCTTCACACTGAGTACAGAATGCGCCACCCGACTTGTACAAGCCTTCAAGTGCGCTATTCCCTTCAGGGTTAACTTCAGTAACGATGGTTAGAGTAAATTCTTTTGGAAGGTCATTCAGCGTAAGCTGAGTTTCAGACTGCTCGTACTGAGTCCATTCGTTGCCTTCAACCAAAACAGAAACCAACTTCAAGCCTTCACCATCAAGTACTAATGTCGTGCTGTCTTTCTCCTGCTTAACACTAGAAACAGCCGTAACAATGGATGCTGAGTCGTACAAATCGAAAGTAAGATCGATTTCAGAAATCGTGTGAGATGGTGATTGATAATCTTTACGATACTTGGCTTGAGGTGTATGTGCCATGACGGGTTCCTTTTGATCGTTATACGTAATTATTTTTAACTGTATATATCTAAAGGTTGAGCGCCAATAAAACAAGGGGAATATTAAAAAAAGGAGGCATTGTAAGAAAATGCCTCCATGTTTTACTATTTTATCAATCAAATCAGACAGGAACGCCTAAGAAATGAACTGTGCACAATATTATCAACGAGTACGACTTTACTGCTAAAACTCACGATTATCGGATGCGATTGAGTACCGCAAACATGTCTCCCTCTTCACCTTGCAGCGTTAACACATCGCTGTTCAGTGTATAACGAGTACCGTGTTCACCATTCTCATAAAGTAACACTAGTTGGTCACCTTCGGTGTAATACACCCCGCGACGAATAACTTCACCACCTTCTTCATCGGATACTCGGAACATGAATATAAAGTCTGGTTGAAGAACCAAATCCATTTTTTGAATGTTACTTGCACGTAAATCACTTCCGGACAATTCGGCACTTGACCAGATTCCCGCCAATGCATTTGGCAAGGCCTTGGTGAACATAACACCGTTAAGATTCAGCATGTTGTGATTACTGCTGTACGCGTAAACCTGAGGTTCTGAGGTATTCAAACCCAAAATAATCGTGTCTTCATTGGCGTTATACAAACCTTCCCAATGATCAACACTGTAGTCTTTCTTTTGGATATCGATAGTGAATGAGTAGTTTGAATCAAGAGTGAGCTTGATTGCTCTAAAGTTTTCAGTACCTTGCTCAGGATCAGGGTTCATCAAATACCAATCGCCGAGCAGTAAAGGAAGGTCAAAATGGGATAGATTACTATCACTTTTTGATTGTTGGCTACTCGAAGCGACCTCGCTCCCAAAAGCCACAAAACTTAAACAAGATAAAAATAGTAGAATCCATTTCATAAGCGTCCCCTCGTTTTCTTTAAGCTTAGGCACGTAATGAATATAAAGCGAAAAAATATGATCTAAGTCACTAAATTTTAAGTGCGAAGTAACTTAAATGTCATTATCACTCGAAAAATAATACTTAAGTTTAGTTATTTCTACGGTGCACTTCACACTCGAAAAACCGATAACAATGGTTCTAGGACAAGTGGAAAACCGAGGAAGCATGCCGTTAACATCACATCATTTATGGCAAGAACGCAGGTACAAAAAAAGCGAGCCTAAGCTCGCTTTTAAAATAGTACGTCTTTAAACAATCACCTTTAACAGGTATTTTGTTTATTTCTTGATCATATCCAGCATGATAGCAACTGATTCATCAAGATAAGCATCCGGGGCTTCGTAGTCTTTTGGAATATCATCCAACGTTTTAAATGCCTCTAACTTAGCAGCTTTTTGACGTTGGTTGATACGCTCTAAACGAAGCACATCCGCATCATCACTCTCTTGTTGACGAACCTTTTCATTAAGAGAAAGGTCGTTGTCGTCTTTATCTGCCTTATATTTTTCAATATCTTGCGCGATAAAGCCAAACTCCATGTCTGTTGCGATACGAGCTTGGTGTTTAGCCGTCAACGCTGCGATTTGCTCATCGTTACGCTGTAACACTGAGTATTTCGCTTTGTCGATACTGTCCCAAGGAAGAGCGTTGTCTTCAACACTTTCACCAGTATCTGCAGGATCAATCGGCGTTGGGTAAGCAATATCAGGCACTACGCCCTTGTTTTGCGTACTACCACCATTGATTCGGTAGAATTTCTGGATTGTGTATTGAACGTAGCCCAACTCTTTATCGAACAAATCATAAATATGATTCAAAGAGCGATGCTGTTGCACCGTACCTTTACCGAAAGAGTTTTCACCCAAGATGATTGCACGACCGTAATCTTGCATCGCTGCTGCAAAGATTTCAGATGCTGAAGCACTGTAGCGATTCACCAATACCGTTAACGGACCTTGGTAACTGATTTGACCATCAGTATCGCTGTTCACTTTGACACGACCGTAGCTATCACGAACCTGAACAACAGGTCCCTCTTTGATAAACAAACCAGAGAGTTCGGTTGCTTCAGTCAGTGCACCACCACCGTTGTTTCGAAGGTCAACAATAATACCTTCAACACCTTGCTCTTTAAGCTCAGTGATCAGTTTATCGGTATCTTTAGAAAGGCCAACGTAGAAACTTGGTACTTCTAATACACCAATCTTCTTGCCGTCTTTCTCGATCACTTCTGATTTAACAGCGCGGTCTTCTAAACGAATCTTATCGCGAACAATTGTGACAACGTGACTTTTTGCATCTTTACCGTCTGGCAAGATCTGTAGCTTAACTTTGGTCCCTTTCGGGCCTTTAATAAGTTGTACTACATCGTCTAAACGCCAGCCGATAACATCAACAATCTCTTCGCCATCTTGACCAACACCAACAATGCGGTCGCCATCACTCAATTGTTTGCTGTTTGACGCTGGGCCACCAGCAACTAAAGAACGAATAACGGTGTAGTCGTCAGTCATTTGAAGTACAGCGCCAATACCTTCTAGAGATAAATTCATCTCAGATTGGAATTGTTCTGCATTTCTTGGAGAAAGGTAACTGGTGTGCGGATCAACTTCACGCGCGAATGCGTTCATGTAGATCTGGAAAGCATCTTCATTGTGCGACTGCGTAATACGCTTCATCGCATTGTTGTAACGCTTTTCCAAAACTTCTTGAATCTCTGGCCACTCTTTGCCAGTAAGTTTTAGATTCAACGCATCATATTTAACGCGTTTTCTCCAAAGCTCATTCACTTCAGCGATATCTTTTGGCCACTCTGCTTCACTGCGATTGAGCTCAATACTTTCATCGGTATCAAACTTAATCTCAGTATCTAGCAAAGACAATGCATATTGAAAACGTTCGAAACGCTTCTGCATAGACAGATTATAAACATCGAATGCAATCTGGTTATTGCCCGATTTCAGCTGATCATCAATTTGTTTAGATGAAGTAGAGAAAGAGTCAATATCAGCTTGAGTGAAGATATTACGATTATAATCCAGCATCTCTAAGTAACGATTAAAGATAGCTTGAGAAAAATCATCGTTGAGATTGAAGTGTTTATAGTGAGAACGAGTAAATCGAGAAGTAACACGTTTACTAGCAGTTTCGTGTTGGACCTCAGGAGCGAGTAGAGGTAAATCGTCCTGATCTAATTTGGCTTCGAGAGCCTGAGCTGAAGCTGCTAGCCAAAAGCTAGCAGCAATCAGTGTCAATTTTGAACGGCATTTCATGCGTAGGAGTATCTCCTTTAAGCGCGCAAGTGCTCCGCTTTAACAACCATTTGTAGGCCGTTTGCTAACTGAACACGCACATCTTCCTTATTGATTTCAACAATGGTCGCAGCCATGTTTCCTTTACCCATGTTCACATTTACTTCTTTGCCAGCGATGAATTCGTCAGCGTTCAAAGCGCGTGTTTCTACAGGCTTTTCTACTTTTGGTGCTTTAGGCGCTTGACGACGAGGCTGTTGAGCTTTCTTCGCCTTAGGTTTCGCTTTGCCTTCTTCACGAGCTTTTTGTGCTTGTTCTTTACGACGAGCCTGAACTTTCGCTTTGCTTTCAGCAAGTGTAGCTTTAGCGTGTTCAACGTGCTCTTCTTCTAGTGTGCCACACGCGTTGCCGTCTAGGTCAACACGTTCTGCGCCAGCTTTTACGCCGTGCAGGTAACGCCATGATGATGTGTACTGTCTTAACGCTGCACGAAGCTGAGTCTTACTTACTTTTTCGTCTTCATTTAGACGTTCAGCAAGATCTTGAAAAATACCAATTTTAAGTGGCTTCGCTTCACCTTCTAGAGTAAAGCATTTAGGGAAACATTCAGCAATATATGCGATAACTTCTTTGCTGTTTTTTAACTTTTCAGTGTTTTCCATGTGGGTTCCTGGTTTTTGCGGTTTTCCGCGAGCATTAAGAAAATATTTTTACGTATTATAGAGAGATGCTTGGGAAAAACCACAGTAAGAGAATAATTTATGCCTTGTTCGCGTGCGAATTAAGCAGCTTTTCCACTTCTGCCATGAAAAATGTCAATCCGTCCTCGTCAATTTGAGAAAATCGGCCAACATTTGGGCTATCGATATCAAGAACACCCGCTATTTTTCCACCAATAGAGAACGGAATTACGATTTCTGAGTTACTTGCAGCGTCACAAGCGATGTGACCTTCGAACTCATGAACATCATGAATGCGTTGAACTGTATTCGTCGCAACCGCAGTTCCACACACTCCACGCCCTACCGGAATTCGCACACAAGCAGGTTGACCTTGGAAAGGACCCAGTACAAGTTCGTCTTTTTCCTTAGCTTGATCCTGCTTCATTAAATAGAAACCCGCCCAATTCAAATCATCCAATTCCATGAATAATAAAGAACTGATATTAGCAAGATTAGCAGTTAGATCGGTTTCTGATTCAATTAATGCAACGGCTTGTTTGGTTAAGCGTTGGTAATGTTCTATTTTCATATTAACTTCCAATTAAATTGAGACTTCCATTATCAAGAGAACGCAGTAGAATGCGGCCATCAAACTAAATAGGACTTATTCTCATTACAATGAACAATTCAGAAGACACTATTAGCCGTTCTTGGTTAATAACTCAAGTAAAAAAACACAAGTCCAAATTACTGTTTGCTAACATTATTGCCATACTTGCAACTCTCATCAGTGTCCCTATCCCGTTGCTCATGCCATTAATGGTTGATGAAGTATTACTTGATAAGCCGGCTTCTGGCTTAGATATGATGAACCACCTACTTCCAACATCGTTGCAGACACCCACTGGCTATATTGCACTGACTTTGCTGTTAGTCATTATCATGCGTACCGTTAGCCAAGCGTTGAACATTCTACAAGGGCGTCAATTTACACTCGTCTCCAAAACAATCACCTACCAAATGCGTAGCAAGATGATAGATAAGCTTGGTCGCATTAGTATTAGACAATACGAGACCAAAGGCAGCGGCGGCATTAATGCTCACCTAATAACAGACATAGAGACAATCGATAAGTTCATTGGCTCAACGCTTTCTAAGTTTCTCATCAGCTTTTTAACAGTGTTCGGCACTGCGATCGTGTTGTTATGGTTAGAGTGGCGTTTAGGATTGTTCATTCTACTGGTCAATCCTGTTGTTATTTATTTCTCTCGTAAACTAGGCAGCAAGGTTAAACACCTTAAAAAATACGAGAACCAATCTTTCGAACGCTTTCAGAATCGCTTGGTTGAAACCTTAGATGGCATTTATCAGCTACGTGCTGCCAATAAAGAACGAATCTTCCTAGATGAATTGAAGGTTCAAGCGAACCAAGTAAGAATCGATGCCGATAAATACGCATGGCAATCGGAAGCTGCCGGGCGCGTGTCGTTTCTGCTCTTTCTGTTGGGCTTTGAACTTTTCCGCGCTGTCGCGATGTTAATGGTGCTATTTAGTGACTTAACCATCGGTCAAATCTTCGCGGTGTTCGGTTACTTGTGGTTTATGTTGGGCCCGGTTCAAGAGCTGCTAGGGATTCAATTCTCTTGGTATAGCGCGAAAGCGGCACTACAACGAATCAATGATCTTCTGAAGTTAGAAGAAGAGCATCGTCCGGTGAGTAAGGTGAACCCTTTCAATGAAAACCAAGAAGTGACAGTAGACATAGAAAACGTTACATTCTCTTACACATTAGAAAACACTGTTTTAAATAGCCTATCACTGCACATCCCTGCTGGGAAAAAGGTCGCTTTGGTGGGTGCGAGTGGTGGCGGTAAGTCGACATTAATCCAATTGCTGATTGGGGTTTATCAAGCCGACTCAGGTTGTATACGCTATAACGGAGAAAAGACTGACGACATCAGTTTTGATATTATTCGCAATGAAATTGCCGTTGTTTTACAACAACCTATACTCTTTAACGACACATTGAGGCATAATCTGACCCTTGGCGCTGAATACGATGAAATGTCGCTATGGCGTGCGCTTGAAGTCTCTCAAATGCAAGATGTTATTAAGCAGCTGAGTAATGGCTTGGATACACAAATTGGTAGGAACGGGGTTCGACTGTCTGGTGGTCAACGACAACGTTTAGCAATAGCCCGCATGGTGCTGAGCAATCCTAAGTTTGTTATTCTTGATGAAGCGACCTCCGCACTGGATACAGCCACAGAGTCGGCTCTGCACAAAGCTCTAAGCGAGTTTTTGAAAGATCGCACAACTTTGATAGTGGCTCATCGATTATCAGCGGTGAAACAAGCCGATCTAATCTATGTTTTAGAAGATGGGCAAGTCACACAGACGGGAACACATGGTGAATTGGTTGAACAACAAGGACTTTATCAAACACTCTACGGCAGTGTGCAATCGCACGCCTGATGTTTGTGGTTCTGAGTCTTTAAGTCGGGCATCGAGCCTAACTAACGTTTCAACTTGGGAGGTCGCGTGACCTCCCCATCCGTTACTAACCCTTTATCAACTAAGCATCAATGCGTTAGCAGCTCAGTGCGCCTTTGTCAGGGCTGCGAACTTCCCGTCGATAAAATGGACATTCCTTTAGGGAAATCCGCTTATTGCCCAAGATGCGGCACTCAGCTTTATAGAGGTGGCACACCTAGCCTGTCTGGGAACCTAGCAATCGCCGTCACTTGTTTGTTGCTATTTATCCCTTCTCACTTTTTCGATTTCATTAGCATCCGCCTAATTGGGGTGATGATACCTGCAACTCTGCCATCTGGTGTTTTTACCTTAATGGGTGAAGGCTTCCCGCTACTTGGTTTGTTAATCTTATTCTGTAGTTCCATCGCACCCTTGCTGGTTTGCAGTTCTGTACTTATCAGCCACCTATCACTTCGCTTCGGACTCTTTACTCCATTTCGCTATTCGTTAGCCATTATCCAAACCCTAAAGCACTGGATGATGTTGGATGTGTTCTTAGTGAGCGTCGCCATCTCGTGCTTTAAGCTACAAGACTATTCAGACATCTTTGTTGGCCCCGGTTTGATTGGACTGATTCTACTTCAGCTATTTAGCGTGCTATTAGTTAGCCGTATTAGTGTAAGGCGTTACTGGGAAGCATGGGCTAAAGAATCTGATTACGTGTTTGCCGAAACCAAGAACGTTCATTGCCATAACTGTCACCTATCTCAACCGGAAGGCGATAGTTGCGTTCGCTGTCATCACGACCTCTATCACCGCAAGCCTTACTCGATTCAAAAGACATGGGCATTGTTGTTTGCCGCGTCAGTAGCCATTGTGCCAGCCAACGTTATTCCTATTTCGATTCTTATTACTAACGGGCAAAGACTCGAAGATACGATTATCTCCGGCGTTGCGTCGCTGATTAACAGCGATATGTATGGTATTGCGATAATAATCTTCGTGGCGAGTATTGTCGTCCCAGTAGCCAAAATCCTTGGGCTTGCTTACATCTTGATTTGTATTCAGATGAAGCGAGCGCTCTACCACAGACAACGAATGACCGTCTATTTCATCGTGAAATGGGTAGGAAAATGGTCTGTGATGGATCTGTTCGTTATTTCGATCATGATGACATTGGTCGACCGTGGACAAATTTTAAACTTCACACCAGGTTATGGTGCAGTCGCTTTCGGCGTTGTTGTTGTTCTAACAATGCTGGCCGCGGAAAGCTTAGATCCTAGGCTAATTTGGGATAACTATACCTCTAAAGATGAGTCAGTGAATGAACAACAATAACCAATCACAAACGTCATATTCACCAGAAGTAAGGAAAAACAAAGGCATCTCACCTTTGTGGATTCTGCCAATACTTACCGTCGCTCTCGCCGGTTGGTTGGTAATGAAGTCGGTTCACGATGCCGGGCAACGTGTGCAGATTTACTTCTCGGATGCGGCAGGGTTAATCGCAGGACGCACCACCATTCGCTACCAAGGCTTAGAGGTAGGTATGGTTCGTGACATTACACTGTCCAAAGACCTGTCCAATATTTACGTTGATGCTGATATCTACCCTGAAGCGAAAAAGCTACTTTCAAAAGGTACACGCTTTTGGTTGGTTAAACCGACAGCAAGCTTATCAGGCATCTCTGGTTTAGATGCGCTGGTTTCAGGTAATTACATTGCTATTCATCCAAGTGAAACGAAACAAGAGCCAGAAACGGTTTTCCAAGCCTTGGAATCATCCCCTTCTGACTTACTCGCTTCTGAAGGTCTGAATATCTCACTGACGACCAAAGACTTAGGTGGCGTATCAGTTGGCTCGCAAATCGTTTATCGCAAAATTCCAATTGGGGAAGTCTACAACTACCAGCTCAACGAAAATGGTAAGTCAGTGACGATTCAGGCGGCGATTAAAGACGAATACAGCCATATCATCACTGACCAAAGCCGTTTTTGGAATGTGAGTGGTTTAGGCGCAAGTATCGGATTCTCGGGGGTTGATGTTCGCTTAGAAAGTCTTAGTGCCCTCTTAGGTGGTTCTATCGCCGTGGATTCGCCAGGAGATGGTCAGCCAGTAGAAATGAATACCAAGTTCAAGCTCTACCCTGATCTGAAAACAGCGGGTCGTGGTATTTCAATTAAGATCGCCGTGCCCGATGACAATAAGATCAGCGCGACGGGTGCTCCAATCATGTACCGCGGTATCGAAATCGGTCAAATTACCGATTTATCGTTAAGCGAAGGTCGTGAGCACGTGGTTGCTTCAGCGGCAATCCAACCTGCATTCAGTGACTTCTTAAACAGTGGCAGTAAGTTCGTTCTTGAAGAAGCCGAACTATCACTGACGGGTATGAAGAACATCGCCAACTTGGTAACAGGTAACTTCTTAACTTTAGTACCTGGTGAAGGTGAAAAAGCACGTCGCTTTACTGCGATTCGTCAAACCGAATACAGCCAAGAACAAGAGAAATCAGTCGCGATTCGCCTAACTTCAAACAATTCATTCGGCTTGGATGTTGGTACCCAACTGCTTTACAAAGGCATTGCGGTCGGCTCAATCATCAAAGTGGGTTTGGTTGATGGCGTCGGTACGGGCAGCGAGAAACACGAAGTCTTCATGGATGCGTTGATCGATAACGAATACGCGCACCTTATCAAAAGCAACAACCGATTCTTCGTTACTGGCAGCGCGACCGCTGAATTAACCGAGTCAGGTTTGAGTGTAACCGTTCCACCTGCTAAACAGCTTCTAACAGGCTCGATTAGCTTTGTAAGTGAAGGTAAAGATCAAGCAAGGGGCAACTACCAACTGTTCCAAAGTAAATCACTGGCAGAGATAGCGAAATTCAACCAATCGGGTTCTAAAACGCTGTCGTTGTTTGCAAGTGAATTACCTTCGATCTCTAAAGGCAGTCCACTACTCTACCGCAACCTTCAAGTGGGTAGCATTTCAGATTTCCAACTAGCTGATGGTGGCGTAAGAATTAAAGTCACGATTGAAAACCGCTACACACACTTAATCAATAAGCACACAGTTTTCTGGAACCGTTCAGGTGTTGAAGTTGATGCGTCGCTATCAGGAATCAGCATCAAAGCGGCGCCTGTTAAAACACTGATTCAAGGTGGTATTGCGTTTGATTCACTGCCGGGTATCGACAACAAACTTGGCGATGTATGGAAGCTTTATAACGATTCGAAATCAGCTCGTAAATTCGGTCGTGCGATCACTATCACCTCTTCTGGCGATCAAGAAGTCAGCAAAGGCATGCCGATAAAATATCAAGGTGTGGCAGTGGGTGAAGTCACTTTGGTTATTCCTATCTTTAACAAGGGCGGCATTGAAATTACAGCTCGTATTCTGCCGGAATATGTTGAGAAAATTGCCGTCGCGGATAGCCACTTCTGGGTAGCCGAACCAGAAATTGGTTTGAACGGGATTAAGAATGTTTCATCGCTAATTTCTAAGCACATTAAAGTTGAACCGGGGAACGGAAATAAAACCACGGCATTCAAGTTGAGCAGCGGCCCAGTACAACCTGAAGGCAAGATATTCACCCTACAAAGTGAAAGTCGTGGTTCAGTGTCTGAAGGCACACCTATCCTGTTCCGAGAGTTAGAGATTGGCTCTGTGATTGATGTACAGCTAGGAGAATTTGCAGACCGTATTATCTCAACGATTCAGATAAAGCCAGAGTTCGCTTACCTGATTCGCTCAAACAGCGTGTTCTGGAATGTGTCTGGTGTGGATGTGTCTATCGGCTTGTCTGGCGCGAACATTAAAGCAGGTACTGTCGATAGCCTAATTCGAGGCGGCATTACCTTCTCAACGCCACCAACCAATGAACTGCAACCGTTGGCAAAAGAAGACCAGTCTTTCTACTTATATCCGAAAGCCGAAGACGAGTGGAAATCGTGGAGAACCGCAATCCCTCGCCCTTAGAGCAGTTAAGTACTTAGATACTTAAAACAACTAGCATTGGCTTCTGCTTTCTTAGCAGATAACCAAGGATTCACTTGTAAAATGCAGCCACTGAGCTGCATTTTTATTGTTTCAAGCAAATTTGGTTTAGGACAATCTCATTTTGCTTTAAACTGCGCGCATTAATGCTATAAATCGAGATACCCTTTTGCACGCTAACGTATATATCCCAGAAGAATTCCTAACTCACATTGAAGGCATCATGCCGAGCCATCTAGACATGGCTTCGTTTGTCGCTTCTTGTCAAAAGCCACTTCGTAAAAGTATTCGAGTGAACACACTGAAGATCAGTGTTGAAAACTTCCTCGTGCGTGCAAAAGATAAAGGCTGGGAGCTGGAGCCTGTGCCTTGGTGTGAAACAGGGTTTTGGATTACAGCGGACGAAAGTGAAGCACCTCTAGGAAACACAGCAGAGCACATGTCTGGCCTATTCTACATCCAAGAAGCCAGTTCAATGATGCCACCTTCGGCACTCTTCCAAGGCGAAGAAAACTACCAAGCAGTGCTAGATACGGCTGCGGCTCCGGGTTCTAAAACCACACAGATTGCAGCACTCATGAATAACCGTGGCGTGCTGGTTGCAAATGAATACGCAGCGAGCCGAGTAAAAGTACTTCACGCCAACATCGAACGATGTGGTGTACGTAATGCTGCACTGAGTAACTTTGACGGCCGTGTCTTTGGTGGATGGCTACCAGAACAATTCGATGCTGTATTGTTAGACGCACCCTGCTCTGGCGAAGGTACAATTCGTAAAGACGCCGATGCAATGAAGAACTGGACTTATCAGTCTGTAGTCGACATCGCAGACACCCAAAAAGACCTCATCGAAAGTGCATTTCACGCCCTTAAGCCTAATGGTGTTCTGGTTTACTCAACGTGTACGTTAAGCACGGAAGAAAACCAACAAGTCTGTCATCACTTAAAAGAAACCTTTGGTGAGGCGGTTGAATTCGAATCTTTAGAATCATTGTTTGAAGACGCTAAAGCGACAACGACAGAAGAAGGCTTTCTACACATCTTCCCTCAGGTTTATGACTCTGAAGGCTTCTTCGTTGCACGTATTCGCAAGCTAGCATCGGTTACCCCGCCAGAAGTGAAAAAGCGCTTAGGTAAGTTTCCATTCGAGAAAGCATCGAAGAAAGCACAACAAGAAGTGGCTGAACAGCTTTCAAGTGCGCTAGATATCGAATTACCAAGTGATACTCAGGTATGGATACGTGACAAAGATGTATGGCTATTCCCTGAAGCATTAGAACCGATGATTGGTGAGTTCCGTTTCTCTCGCATGGGCATCAAGATCGCAGAAACCCATAAAAAAGGTTACCGCTGGCAACACCAAGTAGCGACTACGCTCGCGACAGGCAACGAAGCCAACATTGTAGAACTGACTATCGAAGATGCTCGCGAATGGTTCATGGGACGAGACGTTCGCCCTGAAGGTCTATCAGGTAAAGGCGAAGTACTGGTTAAATACAACGGTGCGATCATTGGCCTTGGTAAATGGGTTGGCAACCGAGTTAAGAACGGTTTACCACGTGAGCTAGTGCGCGATAAGAACCTGTTCTAGCTTTTATCTCATGCTCTATCCCTGAACAGAGCTGTGTAGACGAATAAACAAAAAGCCCAAACAACGCAGGTTGTTTGGACTTTTTCTATTCAATCTGTTTTTGGGGAGACTAACTCAGTCAACGAAAATAAAAAGGGTGTTGAATCAACACTTAATTACAAAAACATCAATTCAAGTCACTATTTGTGTTATCAAAAATCGCATATCAGAAAAATTAAACTAGACTTCAGTCTATTAGATAAACAATTAAAACGATTAGCGTAGGCTCTTCGGAGCCCTTTCCCCTAAGCCCAAACAGGAAGGTTTGGGCTTCTTTTTGACCGAAAGACTCGCTTATTTAGTTAAGCGAATCCCTTCTTTGTCGATCGAAATTTTGCCAGACTTGTACAAACCACCAATGGTCTTTTTGAACGTACCTTTGCTGGTTCTGAATGCAGAGAAAATCGCATCCGGTGAAGACTTGTCATTCAATGGCAAGAAGCCACCTTTCTTTTCAAGCAAGTCTAGAATCTTAGTGCTTAGATCATCCATCTTAGCTACGCCAATCTTCTGAAGAGACAGGTCAATTTTACCGTCTTCTTCACGAACATTTTTAATGTAGCCTTTCAGAGTTTTACCGATGAACAGCTTACCGATGATGTCAGATGGGAAAATCATGCCCCAGTGCTCGCCATTCACGATTGCCTTGTAACCCAACTGGCTACGTTCAGCGATGATAAGATCCACTTGCTCGTTTTGCTTATAAGTCGCAGGTGTGTTGTCTAACCACTTGTTGAACTTTGTTGTACCTACAATGCGGCTAGATGCTTTATCAATATATACATATACTAAGATTGACTGACCTTCGTTTAAACGGCCACGTTGCTCGCTGAAAGGAACCAGTAGGTCTTTGCCTTTCACGCCCCAACTCATGAATGCACCTGTGCTGTTTACACCTTCAACAGTCATCAAACCAAACTGCCCTACTTGAGCAATCGGTTTTTCAGTCGTTGCAGCGATCTGGTTATCAGAATCAATGTATAAGAAAACATCTAACTTTTGACCAATTTCAACACCTTCAGGAGTAAATCGTTTCGGCAGCAACACGGTTCCATAGTCGCTAGCGTCAAGGAATACACCGAAGTCTGCTTGTTTTACTACTTCTAAGTTGTTTATTTGACCAATATTAATCATCAAGATTGTCTCTACTTTAAATTTGGCGGAGATTATACGTGATCTCTGATATGCTTTCGCTAGTTTCATTCATATTTTTACATTCTAGGAGCCATCGTTGATCACCGTTGATAAACAAGATGCGATAACACTTAAAATTAACCATGCCATGGCTAAAACAAAAAAGCTCGACATGGACGTTTATCTATTCATTCCCGGTGAACTTGGACTGACTCCTGAAGTCCTTTCTGAAAGCGCATTTTTCTACAGCTCGATCACTCAAAAACGTGCTTATTACAGTGATAAAACACTGCTGCCTTTGGTGCACAGCCGTTTAGCTAAACGTGGTCGACTGTCCATTACACAGTACCGTGTCAGTTTGAGTTTGTTCGCGTATCAATATGTCATCGCATTGGACAAAGCTGTCAGCAGCTTGAACAAGAACGATAGTGACGACGTAACGGCTGATGAAGTAGATGAAGTCATTGAATTGGCTTTAGATATCTTGAAGAAGCTACGCCGAAGCATCCCTTACGAAGAAAACCTCAAGCGCTACTACGCTAATATCGATAACTACCTATCTTGGTACACCGAGCAAAAGTTCTTATCGCTGGTTTCGCACATGCCGCGTGGCAGTGAGTATTCAACGATTAAAGAACGACTCTTAACGCTTTGTGATAAAGAGACGGCGCACCGTAAACTGAACCGCTACAACTCAGCAAGAGTTCGAGAGGACGTTACCCGTCTAAGTAACAAGATGCGTTTGCTGCGTCGTTTGATTGAACATCCTATCGTTCTTAAAGAAAAGACCACATCGATGGGTAAGAACGTTAAGCGTGCCGTGAAAGGCATTGCGACTGGTTTGGTAATGGTCGTCGTGACCACTACTGTGATCTTGGCTCGTGACTTTCTTGGTGAGATTACCGCCTCTTTCATCGTGGCGATGTCTTTCATCTACGCGTTGCGTGAGATCTTCAAAGATGACTTGAGAGACATCCTTTGGCGCTGGCTGCGTAAAGGCAAGCCAAAATGGAAGCGCCGTTACTATGACCCAACAACCAATAAGTCTGTTGGTCATAAACTTGAATGGTTGGACTACGCAAACTTTTCGAAGCTTGCAGATCGTATTCAATCAATTCGTAAGAAGCGTGTGGTACAACGTGAAGAGCAAATCTTGCATTACCGCTCTCATACTGAGATGTCGACATCGACCTTTATGAGTGGCTACGAGGAAACTCGTGAAACGTTATCGATCAGCCTAAGAGCGCTAACACGATTGATGGATAAAGGCTCAAACAAAATCTACCGTTTGAATGAAGGGCAAGTTAGTCGCGAGTCAGTAGAAAAGCGTCATCTTCTCAACCTGATCATTAAAGAGAACAACCATGATAACGAACCAACCTACTACCGTTGGAAGATCGTCATGAACCGTTCCAAAATCGTTGATATTGAGCAAATCACCCAAGAGTCATAGAGCCGTTATAAAGTTATCTATAACGGTATGTGGAAACCATTCACATACCGTTGTTTTATCTCTTCAACGTTACCCATGACATCTAAGCCAAATCTATTATTTGATGGCTATTTTCTAGATGACACTTTCTTAATTGAAAGCGTTAGCGTGAACTCGGCCATCGGCTCATCACCATGTAAAGATGGGCATGTTGCGATAATGGTGACAGGTTGATTGACTCGTTCTCCGGTCGACATGGTTTCTGCCAACATAGTGTTGATCAGCTCACCGTCGTTACAAGTGAAATGCACATCACCTTCAGGGCGCTTCAAAAAGTTACCCGTCACCTCTTTAAAAGCCAACGAAATCTTTTCACCTTGCTGCTGCGACTTACTCATCGCAAGAAAGCCACCCGCAACATCTGCACCCACAGCCAAAACGCCAAAGTACATACTATTAAGGTGATTCTTGGTACGCCTTTTAAGCGGGATTTTCACTTCAACATGTTGGTTGTCCAACGCGAGCAGTTTTGGTCGACACAACCAGATAAGTGGGACTTTGAAAAAGCCAAACATGCTTAAGTAGAAATTTGCTTTTTGTAGAGGGGTCAACATTCGAATTACCTAGCCAAGTTAGTCATCAGACCAGTTAATCGACTAGCGATAAGAATGTCAAAAAAATGTTACAAAAAAGAGATATCATCGCACAATGATATCTCTTTCATTCTCAAAGCATTAGCGCTTTAAGTCAGCTTACCAAGCAAGCTAATCGATTTACGCAGTCACGACCGTTTCAACACCTTCAAGGTCAGCAATGTAACCTTGTAGACGTGGATAATCGACTAAACCTTGCGTTACTAACAATACTGGCTTCTTCGCATGCAGGGTCGCTTTAACAATCATATCAAGTAAAGTAATTACCGCTTCGTTTTGCGGGTCGAAAGCATGTTGCTGCGCTTCATTTTGTTTGTCTACGCCAAGAGTGAAAGACGCTAGGCTGTCGACATTCACAACGACACCATCAAAGTAATGCAGTAGACGTTCGCTCAGTAGCACAGCAGACGGAACATCACACGAGAACAGCACTTTCAGACCGTTAAGACCACGTGGTAAACCTTGCTCCGCTAGCAAGTCGATGATCTTCGCAGCATCGCTCAACGCACGAACGTAAGGTACAACGACTTCAACGTTGATGCCTTGCTCACGTAATGCCTTAATCACCTGACATTCTAAAGCGAAGGCCTTGCTGTATTCTGGTGTCGCATAGCGAGCTACACCACGAACGCCTAGTGCCGGGTTCACTTCCTCAACTTCGCAATTACCGCCTAACAGCGAGCGGAAGCTGTAACTATCAGCACTGCTCAACGCGATGCGCACTGAGGCATGATTCGGTAGGACTGCAGCTTGAATCGCTACAACCAGTGTTGAAACAAAATGTTCTTCGACACTCTTGCCACCAAGGATGGCATCTAAAGAGGTTTTCTCAATATCAGAAAGTGTATCTAAATGGTCTTCAATCGATGGATGGTAGAAAACACGATCCATAACCAATTCAGACAGAGATACGTACAAGTGGGTAGAATTATTATTATCGTTATAAGAAGGCAGCACATCACCTAAGACAAGTTCTGGGTGCAAAGTGCTTTGATTTTCTTGAGTCATTGCTGCTCCAGCATTTTTATGTTGTGTTCAAACGAAAATACCGATAGCTGCCTGTTAATACAAGTGAAAATCCCTTATTTGACGCTGGCCTGCTGATAAAAATAAGAATATTAGCAATAACTGAGATAACTTTGACTCAAGAGAGTTTATTCCTCTGTTCAATTCCGTTATCTTAACCACTTCGCAATAGAATAAAAAAGCTATCACATGCCATTAAAAACTGATGAGTTGAGAACCCAAGCACTGGGTCCTATGCCAACTCCTGCCGAATTAGGCAATGCACACCCTATTACTGACGACGTTGCTGAGCGTATTGCAAATTCTCGCCGCCAAATCGAAGATATCCTAACTGGTCGTGATAACCGCCTATTAGTTATCGTTGGCCCTTGTTCTGTTCATGACACAGAAGCGGCACTTGATTACGCTGAGCGCTTAAGCCAGATTCAAGAGCAATACAAAGACGAATTGTTCGTGGTAATGAGAACCTACTTCGAGAAACCTCGTACGGTTGTAGGTTGGAAAGGTCTGATTACCGATCCAAACCTTGATGGTTCATACGCACTTGAAACGGGCTTGAACAAAGCGCGTAAGCTTCTGCTAGACATCAATAAGCTTGGTCTAGCAACAGCGACTGAATTCCTTGATATGATCACAGGTCAGTACATTGCAGACCTTATCACTTGGGGCGCAATTGGCGCTCGTACAACAGAATCTCAGATTCACCGTGAAATGGCTTCTGCTCTTTCTTGCCCAGTTGGCTTCAAAAACGCGACTAATGGCAACATCAAGATCGCTATCGATGCTATTCGTGCTGCGCATGCTTCACACTACTTCTACTCTCCAGACAAGAACGGTCGCATGACGGTTTACCGTACTTCTGGTAACCCATACGGTCACGTTATTCTACGTGGTGGTGATAAGGGGCCTAACTTCGACGCTGAATCGGTAGATATCGCATGTAAGCAACTTGCTGAATTCGATCTGCCTCAACGTTTGGTTGTAGACTTTAGCCACGCTAACTGTCAGAAACAGCACCGTAAGCAGTTAGAAGTTGCACAAGACATTTGTGACCAGATCAAATCTAACAAGAATCAAATTGCAGGCATCATGGCAGAAAGCTTCATTAAAGAAGGCAACCAGCCAATGACTGACATCAACAACCTAGAATACGGCAAGTCTATTACTGACCCATGCCTAAGCTGGGAAGATACTGCAACTATGCTAGACATGCTTGCAACTGCAATTAAAGATAGAAACTTAGCTTAAGGACATAACACAATGCCATCATTTGACATTATCTCTGAAGTAGAATCAGTAGAGCTACGCAACGCTGTAGACAATGCTAACCGTGAACTATCGACTCGTTTCGATTTCCGCGGCGTTGATGCAAGCTTCGACTACAAAGATGAGTCGGTAAAACTGACTGCTCAAGACGATTTCCAACTGAAGCAAATGCGCGATATCCTTCGTAGCAACCTAACAAAGCGTAATGTTGATCCTAACGCGATGGAAGCGAAGGCTGCAGACCAAACAGGTCGCACTTGGCACCAAACGGTTATCTTCAAGCAAGGCATCGAAACCGATGTTGCTAAGAAAATCGTTAAGCTAATCAAAGACAACAAAGTTAAGGTTCAAGCGGCTATCCAAGGCGAAAAAGTTCGTGTTACAGGTAAGAAGCGTGATGACCTACAAGCGGTTATGGCACTGGTTCGTAACGGTGAACTTGGTCAACCTTTCCAGTTTGATAACTTCCGCGACTAATTAATCTGGCTACGTGTAGCGGCTCTTGTTCGCTGCTCACTAATCAGTTTAATGCGGCATTTAACATAGCAAAAAGCCACTTCTTTATCGGAAGTGGCTTTTTATTTATCTGGCCGTTGTGACTAGCGTATTAGGCGTCAGCTTGAAGACAACTAGCATCTCTGTCTTTTAGCTCAACACCTTGGCTGAAGACAACTTCAGGTCTTTGCCTACCAGTAAACTGAACTCAACACTCGCTGGTGGAATAAACACACAGACACGTAAGCTCTCTGCTCTTGCTTGCTCGAGCTTAGTAGACAGTTCTCCACTATTCGCATAACTTTCCCTTTCCGCATCTCGGCGACATAAGTCTATAAACTCAAACGGGCAATCACTCGGAGCAAGAACCAGTTCCGCTTCCTGCATTAAACGTAAAGCTTTCATTGGTAACAGCTCTATATCTTGCTCGAACTCAATCCAAGTTACCTGCCCTTCACTATCAATGCCTTGCGTTAGCGCTTGTTGATAGTAAGACTCTAACTGCTCTCTGTCTGTTATCTGCTCAATAAAGCTAGATGACAAGAAGCGCTCCCAGAACTTACGACGCTCGTCGACTGTTGGGAATGACTCTTTGATTGAATTGCGTTTTGATGCACCGAAGTCTGCAATCAAACCTATATTTTGTGGCAGTACTGTTTCGAGTTTTTCTCTAATATTTCGCACTAAAACAGGTGAAGCACCACCGCTAGAGATCGCAATTTGAATTCTTCCGCGATTTATCATCGAAGGCGTGATGAAATCGCAGTAAGGTAAATCATCAACTACATTGACTAAAATACCCAGTTTTTTCGCATCATTATACACTTGGTGATTCAGGCTTGGGTTGTCTGTTGTAGCCCAAACCTGCAAGTAATCTTTCGATATGATCTGCGACGAATAAAAGTTCTGAACCCAGTGAAGTTTGTTCTCATCAACAAGCTGCTTTAAGTAAGGCGCTACCTTGGGAGAAACCAAAGTCACATTCGCTCCAGCTCGTAACAAGCTGTCGACTTTACGGCAAGCAACCTCGCCCCCACCAACCACCAGAATTGGCTTATTCTCTACATCCAAAAACATTGGGAAATAACGCATGTTCTTCCTTGAGACGACTTCAATAACTATTCAGCCATGCTACCAAATTTGGAGCATATTCATAACTATCCAAGTGTAATAAAAATATTTATTGACCAAATTTCAATCTTTTTTAAGGCGAATGTTTCATCAGTGTGAGATTCATTCAGAATATTTATCTAGTCGATTATCAATATAAAAATCTAAATCTTGTTGCACCAACAGTGTGAACCCTTGCACTATTTACATTCAGTTAACATTTGGTCATTCTAAATGTGTTCGGATTTGTGATTTCATTCAAAATTCTTTTTAAATTATACATTTGTGAAACTACGGATCCTTTCCTAACCTTATAAACAGTTGTTTAAATCGCACACAGTTTCATTTGCAAAATGCAACTCGTTTGATTTGGGCAACAAGGTCATAGAAAACGCAACACATATAGAAAAACTCAAACGAGCACGAGTATCAGGTGTCACCTGGTTAACAAGGAAGGATACAAATGACAAATAAACTAACACTTCTTGCTTCAGTAGTAGCTGCATCAACTGCGATGATGGCAACATCGGCATCAGCGGCAGAAAGCACTCTGGACAAAGTCACATCTCAAGGCTTCTTAACTTGTGGTGTAAGTACAGGTCTTCCAGGGTTCTCTAACCCTAACTCAAAAGGTGAATGGGAAGGAATTGATGTTGAGTATTGTCAAGCTCTTGCAGCGGCTGTACTCGGTGACAAGACCAAAGTTAAGTATGTACCTCTAACAGCAAAAGAGCGTTTTACTGCGCTTCAATCTGGCGAAATCGACGTACTATCTCGTAACACAACATGGACATTACATCGTGACACCGCTCTGGGTCTGAACTTCGTAGGCGTTAACTACTACGATGGTCAAGGCTTCATGGTTAAGAAAGATCTAGGTCTTACAAGTGCTCTAGAACTTGATGGCGCTTCTGTATGTGTTCAATCAGGTACAACGACTGAGCTTAACCTAGCCGATTACTTCCGTAACAACGGCATGTCTTACAAGCCAGTGGTATTTGATACAGCAGCACAAACTTCTAAAGGTTTCGACGCAGGTCGTTGTGACGTGCTAACAACAGACCAATCTGGTCTATACGCACTTCGCCTAAACCTAGCTGATCCGAAATCTGCACAAGTACTTCCTGAAATCATCTCTAAAGAGCCTCTAGGTCCTGTTGTTCGTCAAGATGATGACAAATGGTTTAACGTTGCTAAGTGGACACTTTCTGCGATGATTAACGCGGAAGAATACGGCATCTCTTCTAAAAATGCAGACGAAATGCTTAAGTCAAAAGATCCAAACATCAAACGTATTCTTGGTGTAGACGGTCCTAAAGGTAAAGGCCTTGGCATTCGTGACGACTGGGGTTACCAAGTAATTAAGCAAGTTGGTAACTACGGTGAGAGTTTTGAACGTACTGTTGGTACAGGTTCTCCACTTCAAATCTCTCGCGGCGTAAATGCATTATGGAATGCGGGCGGCTTTATGTACGCTCCACCAATCCGTTAATAGCACCTACGTGATTACTTGTTCGTAACCGTTGCTATCACGCACATCTTGTGTGGTAGCAACAAACAGAAAATGAATATTTGAGTAACACGATTTAGGGCGGTTTTTCCGCCCTAACTGTTAAATGGATTTGAGGTTATTGCAGTATGAAACCTAACAACACTCTTACTCCTTCCCAGGAAAAACCTGAAGCAAAAAGTGCCAACCTATTATACAATCCGACTTTCCGATCTGTTGTTTTTCAGATCATTGCCATCGGAGCACTCGGCACTTTCTTCTACACCATCGTAAATAATGCCCTTACCAACCTTGATGCCCGAGGCATTGCTACTGGTTTTGATTTTCTAAGTCAAGAAGCCGGTTTTGGTATCGGATTAACGCTCGTCGAATACGACGAAACCTTCTCTTATGGTCGAACGTTCGTTGTCGGCTTGTTAAACACCGCCCTAGTTTCAGTGCTAGGTATTATTTTAGCCACCGTTCTTGGCTTCAGTATGGGTATCGCTCGTTTATCTTCTAACTGGTTAGTTAGCCGATGTGCAGCGGTTTACATTGAAATCTTCCGAAATATCCCTCTATTACTTCAAATTTTCTTTTGGTATTTCGCCGTTCTTCAAGCTCTACCATCAGCTCGCCAAAGTCTGAGCTTGGGTGAAGCCATCTTCTTGAATGTTCGTGGCTTATATTTCCCGGCGCCTGTTTTAGAGCAAGGAAGCAACTTCGTTATTGCTGCACTGGTCATCGGTATTATCGCTACTGTGATAATCAATATTTGGGCTAACAACAAACAGAAACTGACCGGGCAACAAACACCGATGTTTCGCATCGCAGCGAGTTTAATCGTTGGTTTACCTCTGGTTGTTTACTTTGTGATGGGTATGCCTATTTCAGCTGAATACCCTGCATTAAAAGGCTTTAACTTTAAAGGTGGTATAAGCATCATTCCTGAGCTTGCAGCCCTTGTGTTAGCTCTCAGTATCTATACGGCATCTTTCATTGCAGAGATCGTTCGTTCGGGTATTAATGCTGTGAACCATGGTCAAACAGAGGCTGCAATGTCTTTGGGACTACCACGTTCTCGTACACTTAAGCTGGTTATCATCCCGCAAGCTTTACGTATCATTATTCCACCGCTTACTAGTCAATATTTAAACTTAACCAAGAACTCTTCGCTAGCAATGGCGATTGGTTACCCTGACCTAGTTTCTGTATTCGCAGGTACAACGCTTAACCAGACGGGTCAAGCGATTGAAATAATTGCAATGACCATGGGCGTCTACCTAACTCTGAGCTTATTGACCTCCGCGTTAATGAATATCTATAACCGTAAAGTCGCATTGGTGGAGAGATAATATGAGCACACATCAATTTCAACCTGATCTTCCGCCTCCCGCTAACACGGTTGGTATGGTTGGCTGGTTAAGGAAAAATCTCTTTAACGGCCCTATTAACAGCGTAGTGACACTGGTTTTAGGTTACATCGCATTCTCATTACTTTGGGCAACCTTTGACTGGGCATTCTTAAATGCAGACTGGGTTGGTACGACTCGCGATGCATGTACGAGTGACGGCGCATGCTGGGTATTCATCAGTGTTCGTTGGGATCAGTTCATGTATGGCTTCTATCCTGAGGCTGAACTGTGGCGCCCTCGCCTTTTCTACGCAACGTTAGCTATTTTTGTGGCTTTATTGGCTTATGAAAAAACACCTAAGCGCACGTGGATTTGGTTGTTCTTCGTAAACATCTACCCATTTCTAATCGCTGGCTTGTTATACGGTGGTGTATTTGGACTAGAAGTTGTTGATACCCATAAATGGGGCGGCCTACTGGTAACATTGATCATCGCGTTAGTTGGTATTGTGGTTTCGCTTCCTATCGGTGTTGCACTAGCCCTTGGGCGTCGTTCAGAGATGCCGATCATTCGCAGTATCTGTACTGTGTACATCGAAATCTGGCGTGGTGTTCCTCTTATTACCGTGCTGTTCATGGCGTCGGTAATGCTGCCTCTATTCTTAGCCGCAGGTTCTGAAACCGATAAGCTTATCCGTGCTCTTGTTGGTGTGGTGTTGTTTAGTGCAGCTTATATGGCAGAGGTTATTCGTGGTGGTCTACAAGCGATTCCTAAAGGCCAATACGAAGCAGCAGATGCACTTGGTCTAACCTATTGGAAAAAGATGGGACTGATTATTCTTCCTCAAGCGTTGAAAATCACTATTCCATCAATTGTGAACACATTCATTGGCCTATTTAAAGACACCAGTCTGGTACTTATCATCGGTATGTTTGATGTGTTGGGTATTGGCCAAGCAGCGAATACCGACCCTGAGTGGTTAGGCTTCGCAACAGAAAGTTATGTATTTGTCGCGTTAGTGTTCTGGGTGTTCTGTTTTGGCATGTCGAGGTACTCGATATGGCTAGAAAACAGACTTCACACCGGTCACAAACGATAGTTAATAAGATCAAGGACGTATTATGACGCAACAACTAAACCCAGAATCGCAAGAGTTGATGATTGAACTTAAAGACATGAACAAGTGGTACGGTGAGTTCCACGTGCTTAAGAACATCAACCTAGAAGTTAAGAAAGGCGAGAAAATCGTTATCTGTGGCCCTTCTGGCTCAGGAAAATCTACGATGATTCGCTGTATCAACCGACTGGAAGAGCACCAAAAAGGTCATATCTTCGTTTCAGGAAATGAACTGACAGAAGACCTAAAGAACATCGAAGCCGTGCGTAGAGATGTAGGTATGTGTTTCCAGCACTTCAACCTGTTCCCACATCTTACGGTATTAGAAAACTGTACTCTGGCGCCTATCTGGGTCAAAAAGATGCCGAAGGAAGAAGCTGAAGCGATTGCGATGAAATACCTAGAGCGTGTAAAAATCCCTGAGCAAGCGGATAAATTCCCAGGTCAGCTTTCAGGTGGTCAGCAACAACGTGTAGCTATCGCCCGCTCTTTGTGTATGAACCCTCAAGTAATGCTGTTTGATGAGCCAACATCGGCACTCGATCCAGAAATGGTTCGTGAGGTGTTAGATGTAATGGTAGAGCTTGCAGAAGAAGGCATGACCATGTTGTGTGTGACGCACGAAATGGGCTTTGCTAAAGAGGTCGCGGATCGCGTTATCTTCATGGACGCTGGCGAAATCATCGAAGAGAACAACCCTGTCGACTTCTTTGAAAACCCACAGTCGGACAGAACGCAGAACTTCTTAAGCCAAATCTTACACCATTAATGTGTTATGATGCATAAACGATAGAGGCGGCTTAGGTCGCCTCTTTATTTTTCAAAGTTATAGTTAGTTTTTAAAGTTTTAAGCAACTGAATAGATCGACCTAAAGTTGACCATCGTATCTTAGCTATACTCGATTACAGCCTAAAGAAATACTTTGTTACACCTTCAGAAACACTTAACCGACTATTTTGATTATTATTTTACGTATACAAGAGGAATGAAAGACTTGATTTTTCGAACTTTCACCCCCATAAATGTACTAATAACTATTGAAGTCACCTTACGAGGAAGATTATGAACAGCCCTATGTTTTCACGCACAGCATCTCAAGAAAGTGCTCTGCAAACCAATAAAGTGTTGCGTAATACCTATGCTCTACTGTCTATGACACTACTTTGGTCTGCTGTTGTAGCAGGCGTATCTATGGCGATGAACCTTCCTCGCCCTGGTCTTATCATCATGCTAGTTGGCTTCTACGGCCTACTTTTCCTTACTGAAAAGAACCGTGACAACAGCATGGGTCTAGTCTTCACATTCCTATTTACTGGTTTCTTAGGCTACACCATCGGTCCAATCCTTAATATGTATGTTGGCGCAGGTATGGGTGATGTCATCCTAACTGCACTTGGCGGTACCGCATTAGCATTTATGGGTGCTTCAGCTTACGCTCTTACTACTAAGCGTGACCTGTCATTCCTTAACGGCATGCTACTAGCTGGTTTCGTTGTACTGCTTGTAGGTATGGTTGCAAACATCTTCCTACAAATGCCTCTACTATCATTGGCAATGAGCGGTATGTTCATCCTATTCTCGACTGGTGTTATCTTGCTTACAACGCAAAACATCATTCGTGGCGGTGAAACTAACTACATCTCAGCAACGATCAGCTTGTACGTATCAATCTACAACATCTTCATCAGCCTACTAAGCATTCTAGGCATCATGGGTAGCGACGACTAATCACTCCCATAACTGAAGAATATCTAGCCCAAGAGCCTCGCTCTTGGGCTTTTTTATATCTATCCGCACCAGAATTCTTTTGATAGCTAAAATATTTCTTGAGATCGCTATAAATCTGTTGAGAAAAGTAAACTTGGTCATTACCCTATCTGGATAGTTAACTGGATTCTGGATTAAACATGTTCGAATATAACGGCAAGCAAATCGAAACCGATGCTCAAGGCTACCTGTTGGACTACACACAATGGGAAGAAGGTATGATTGAAATTCTTGCTCAAGATGAAGCTATTGAACTTACGGATGCGCACTTAGAAGTCGTACATTTTGTAAGGAGCTTTTACGAAGAGTTCAACACCTCTCCAGCAGTTCGCATGCTAGTTAAAGCGATGGAAAAGGCTCACGGCCCAGAAAAAGGCAACAGTAAGTATCTATTCAAGTTATTCAAGAAAGGCCCCGCTAAGCAAGCGACCAAACTCGCAGGCCTACCTAAACCAGCGAAGTGCTTGTAAAGACTAACCTGCTTTAGAACATTCCCGAATATAAATACTGTAGTGACGAGCTACAGTATTTTAAATTCCCCGACACGCACCTTTTGTCGTTCTTTCTCTCCAACTTGATGTTTTACTACACCATCAACTACCGCACTCTTAGGGCCGATTTTTAGCCATTCGTATAGCTTCTCAATTTGCCCAGCCTCTCCAACCGCTAATACTTCAACTCGGCCATCATTTAGGTTCTTAGCATAACCGGAAATACTCAAAGCTTGCGCTTGTCTGCTGGTGTGATAACGAAAACCAACACACTGAACTACGCCTGACACGACAAAAATAAATTGGGAACTTTCCATAACGTTGCCTCATAAATTATATGAATGATATAGTTAAACTTCTATTCATTCACCGCTTATTGGTGGACTTACTTCGAGTATAACGATTATGAAAGAAATCCCATTTCGTTGGATTGACAAATATCTCATTCACCTAAAAATCCAAGAAAAGTTCTATCTACTCTTCTTATTACCTCTTCTCGCTCTGGTTATATTAACGCTCGTTTTAGATAGTGCAGCGGATTCATTACTGGCTCACCTTTATCAAGAAGAAATGCTCTTGATGAAAGGGCTTATTGAGGCGGGTCAACTCACGAAAGAGCAAGTTGCTCAACTCGTTAGTAATTCTGATAGCATCTCTTTAGGCTATGGTGCAGGTTCTGTTTCAGTCATGAATGGCGCATTTAGTTTAGTAGCAAACCACGATCAAAACCTTTGGTCTGCACTCTCTACAACTCAAGTATCTATCATCGCGGTAACACTAACGCTGATCGCATTGGGTGTTTACTACATCATGACCTTCATTGGCGGTGCCATGTTCTCGATGAACAAAGCGCTAAACACACTTGCGAATGGTGACTTAACTTGTCGTATGAACTACTTCTTGGTTCGTGATGAATTCAGTGAAATTGCCATCACTATCGATAAGGTAGCCGAGCGTGAACAAAACATGGTTCTTTCTATACAAGAATCTGTGGCACTTATGCAGCAAATCAGTTCGGACTTGAACCAATCAACACAGCAAAGCTCAGACATTTCAGGTAATCAACAAGAACACCTGAATAGCCTAGCAAGTGCTACCGAACAAATGGCAGCAACGATTCGTGAAGTGGCCACCCTTGCACACGATTCTAGCTCTCAAACGATGGATGCTCGCGGTGTTGCTCAAAGTGGCCAAGTGAAGGTTTCGAATACTCTGCAATCTATCTCTAGCCTATCTCAAGAGATTCAATCAGCCTCTCAGGCGGTAGAAGAGCTTGATGCGAACGCTGCACAGATCGATGAAGTAGTCACAACCATCAATGGTATTTCAGAACAGACTAACCTTCTTGCTCTCAACGCCGCTATTGAAGCAGCTCGTGCTGGTGAACAAGGACGAGGTTTTGCTGTCGTTGCAGATGAGGTTCGTGCTCTTGCAGGAAGAACACAGCAAGCAACGGTTGAAATCCAAAGCATGATTGAATCATTACAACGTAACAGCCAATCGCTAACAAAACTGATGGAAGTGACGGTTAACAACGCAAACGAAGGACAAACATTAATGTCTGAAGTGAACGTTGAAATCGGCTCTCTTGCTGAAAAGAATCAATCGATTTCGGACAGTAGCACTCAGATAGCTACCGCAGCTGAAGAGCAAGGTGTTGTAGCTGACAACATTGCACAGAGTGTCGAAGAGATTCGTCATCAATCAGACAGCATCTGTGAAATGATCAGTAAGAGTAATGCCAACGTTGATCAGCTTCGTAAGCAAAGCGACACAATGGAAGGCTTATTAACAGGTCTCAACGCTTAATCCTTGAAATATCGTTACTAGGGCTGCTTCTGCAGCCCTTTCTTATTTGCTTTTCACCTGTACTTCCCCGACAATACCCCTCCTTCAAATTCAACAAACAGAGTAAATTATGACTCCTTCAATTCATCTAGCTAAAGGCCGAGATAAATCACTACGCCGCAAACACCCTTGGGTATTTTCACGCGGTATCGATAAGGTCGAAGGCGAGCCACAACAAGGTGAAACTGTAGACGTATATGCTCAAAATGGTCAGTGGCTTGCAAAAGCAGCTTACTCTCCAGCTTCTCAAATTCGAGCTCGTGTTTGGACATTTGAAAAAGAAGAAATCAACAAGGCGTTCTTCGTAAAACGAATTGAAGATGCACAGTCTTTACGTGAAGACATTATCGAACGTGACGGTCTAACGGGTTACCGTCTAACAGCCGCAGAGTCTGACGGCTTGCCTGGCATCACTATCGATAAGTATCAAGACTTTCTAGTTTGCCAACTGCTAAGTGCAGGCGCTGAATATAACAAAAGCGTATTGATTGAAGCCCTAATCGAGTGCTTCCCGAACTGTAATATTTATGAGCGTTCAGACGTAGCGGTTCGTAAGAAAGAAGGCCTAGAACAAGTTGTCGGTGTACTTCATGGTGAAGAGCCACCTAAATCAATCGTGATTGAAGAGAATGGCGTTAAAATCAGTGTGAACATTATGGAAGGCCACAAAACGGGCTTCTACATGGACCAACGTGATAGCCGTAAAGAGTCGATGAAGTACGTTAAAAACAAAGATGTTCTTAACTGCTTCTCATACACAGGTGGTTTTGGCCTATACGCCCTGAAAGGCGATGCTAAGCGTGTGATTAACGCTGATGTATCTCAACTTGCTCTTGATACTGCGAAGTTGAACGCTGAACTGAATGAGTTTGATATCTCTAAAAAGCGCGCGGTGTTCCTTAATGCCGACGTCTTCAAGCTGCTTCGTGAATACCGCGACCAAGGTACTAAGTTTGACGTAGTGATCATGGACCCACCAAAGTTTGTTTCAAGCAAGAACAACCTAACTTCAGGCGCAAACGGCTATAAAGACGTTAACATGCTTGCAATGCAAATCCTGAAACCAGGCGGAACGCTACTCACCTACTCTTGCTCTGGCTTAATGGGCACAGATTTGTTCCAAAAAATCATCGCCGATGCAGCTCTAGACGCAGGCCGCACTGTTAAATTCGTAGAACGCTTCGAACAAGCAGCCGACCACCTAACAGACACAGCCTACCCAGAAGGTTTCTACCTAAAAGGCTTTGCTTGTAAGGTCCTGTAGAAGATAAAGCTTTAAATCACTAGATAATAAAAAAGGGCCTTTCGGCCCTTTTTTATTAAAGTTGATCCGGTAAGTTAACGAACAACTGACTCACCAAATTGGTCAAATCACTATTCGTAATAGAACCATCTACTGCACTATTAACTGAGTCGAACTGATCGCCTACATTATCAAGAACAATCTTTTGAGTTTGACCTGTATTATCTGTGTTTTCTGAGATGGTAATGACAAGGTCTTTATCACCACTGCCGTTATCTACCTTTTCAATTGTAATATGTTCAAGAAGATCAAACATTGAACTTTCGTTTGGTAACAACTCAGAGATATCAAGATGGTCTTCCCCTAGAGCAAAGTCGGTTATCGTATCGACATCATCTTGGAACGGTTGATCAACCCACTTGAATAGATCGTCACCGTCACCACCCGTTAAAATATCATCACCAAGACCACCGATAAGCGTATCTTCACCACCTTGGCCATAGAGGATATCTTCACCTAGACCACCGACAACGGTATCATCTCCACCACGGGTATCGCTATCAGCGTTAAACAGTTCATGGTTACTCTTGATGTACTCATACACTTCCATGTCTGTCGGTTCTGTACCGTTTGACATCTGCAAGAACGTCGTTAATGCCTCCATGCCAGAGCCATCCGGCAATGAATCTGGGCGAGTTAAGCCCTTCTCATCCCATGGTAAGTTATCAGTATTGATAACATCAGCAAACAAGATGTCGTCTCCAGCATCACCGCTCAGATCATCATTCCCCACAGGCAATAGCGTGATTTCGTTACTACCTTCCTCAAGTGCTGCATCTAGACCTTGACTGGACTGAACGATCTCGACGTTACCTGTTGTACTAGATACCGTCTCAATGGCAAAATTGTCCAAATAAACATCTGCAATAAGACCACTTTGATCTTCGTAGACAGAAAGTACAAGCTGGTATTTACCTTCATGTAAAAGCTCTGTTTCTATCGACCCGGTGTTACTTCCCGATGAAACACTTATCCATGATTGAGTTTGCACATCATATTTCTGGACGCTCCAACTGAATACATCACCACCACCAAAGTCATCACCTTGTGACGCTTCAAATGTCAGTACCGAAACTTCACCGTCAGCTACAACAAATTCAGGGCTTGTCATGGATGCCGAACTGGAAGTGTCACCAGAATCTGTCAGTAAGACCCTTGAATTCGTCAGCTCCGCAGTGCCGCCAGAAACCGTAAAGTTACTTAAGCTCCAGGTTTCACCTGTACTTGAACTAAAGTTTGCTAGTTGCGTTGTGGTTGAAGAATAGGTGTATGTAGAACCATTCTCATTGGCAAAATGCTCAAGTATTTCAGAGTCAATTCCATCACCAATACCGATGGTTCTTACTTTTGAAACGTCAGCCAATTCGTCAAAAGCAGAAATCGAGTCAGCAAACTCATCAAACTCTGTGGTAGAGCCACCACTACTAGAGTTGTTTGAGACTGTTGGTTTACCATCGGTTAAGAAGAAGGTTAAGTTTTCATAGCTCGATGGTTGATCATCATCTTCAAACCAATCTTTAGCAGAATCGAATGCTGCTTCATAGTTGGTTGCACCATCCGCACTTAAAGCATTTATCGCGGAATTTACCGTCTGATCCAAGTCTGATTCATCCAAGTTTTGCAAGTCTATTTGTATGCTCGCACTAGCCTCAAAACCAATCAACGCCAGATTTATAATACCCGGATGAGATGCAATATCCGCCAACATAGCAATAAGTGATGCTTTCACCACGTCTAACTTGGATTGGTTGCTATTACTGTTCAATGCATCTTTCATACTTCCAGATGTATCAACCACCAAAGCAATATTGTAGTTAGTTGGTGCGACTGAATTATCTTGTACGCCACCACTATCACCTAACAGCACATCATCACCGTCAAAGCCAATGATCGTGTTTGCTGCATTCATATCAAGACTTGGCGTAACGATCGTGCCAGTTTGAGTATCGGCGAAAATCTCAGAATCTAATGGTTGGCCTTGGCTATCAACCTCTTGAGCGCCTGCTGTAACAGTTAGTACTGGTGTCGTATTTACAGGTGCTTCGACGATCACTGTAAGCTTACCTTCATCATCAAGTTCGTTCGGGTCAATAGACCAAGTTCCATCAGCTTGTTTAGTACCAACAACGAGTGTCACATCTGATGGAACATCACTAACCACCAGAGAGCTCACTTCTTCACTACCATCATTGTCGTTTAGGTCGACATCGATATTTAGCTCGTAAACTTCTGCCACTTTGACTAGGTTACCGTTTTGAACTTCAAACTTACCATCTGAGAAGTACAACGCTTCGATACTATAGAAATCATGATTGGCGTTACCTGTTCCAGTATGAGTTAAGCGGAAATCTGGAGCCTCAACTGTACTAAAGGTGTAGTTAGTACTTTCGCCAGCTAGGTATGCCACATCATTACCTGAACCGCCATAGTATGCTGTACTCGTTGTTGGGCTACGTGAAATAAGAACATCATCGCCAGATTCTCCAGTATCATCACCCAACAGGTTAATACTTGTTGATGCATCTATACCGCCAACCAAAATGTCACTACCGTCACCGCCTTGTAGGTTTTCAGTTAAGACCGTAGATGTACCATCATTTCCGACAATAATGTCATCGCCTTCTCGACCAAGTACCTGCATATGATCGCCACTGCTGTATACAACAGTATCATTGCCACCAAGGGCATCTAGCCAAGCACCACTTGTAGTCTGAAGATGGTTGTCGTCGCCATCAGCAGTTGGGTCTACTGCCTTGTTCGCCAAGCTAGATTCGATGCTTGAAACAATAGAGTCTGCAATATCACCACTTGCCGTTGCTAAATCTGCGCTAACGGTTAATCCATTGCTAACAGGAGTTACTGTTGTCGTTACAGTTGCTGTATCAGTCAAACCATCGTTATCAATGATCGTGTAGCTAAAGGAAGCAGTGCCCGTAACACCAGAATTTGGTGTGAACGATATCTCTCCCGTATTGGCATCATACACAACCGCCCCTTCACTAGAGCTAAACCCATCAGAGACAAGGGTAAAGGTGTCGCCTGTATTCGGGTCATAATCGTTAGCTAGAAGTAACGATGAATTTACGGTTAACGACTGTCCTTCTTGAACAGACAACACATCACCAATCAATGGGAAATCGTTTAAGTCATGTTCCCCGTTGTTGTAATTACCATTGCCATCCACTGTACCCAGGTTGATATCTAGATTAGCAGCTCCACCTTGGTCCCAATAAACGATTTCAATTGAATGGTAACCATCGCTGTCAACGGCAAATGAACTATGCAAAGTAGTCGTAGAGGATTGGTTTTGATCAACCGTAGCAACTGCTACGCCATCAACTAATATCGTGTAACCATCGTCAGCTGTGACTTTGAAGGCGTAATCGCCAGCTTCTAGGTAAACCGAGCCACTCATTTGAACAACACCATCAGTGTGATCGCCTACTGTACCCACAACAGAGGTAGAGTCATTATTTAGGAAGTCTTCAAATTGAGTTTGAGAACTTAAGCCGTCGTTATTTCCGTTTAACGTATAGTTGATATCTTTTGCTTCAAATGTAAGGTCAGCATCTTTGCTGGCAATAACATCCAATGCATCTTGAACCGAGTCGATGTTGCCATTAACAGTGTCATTAGAACTGTAATAGTAACCAGATAAGCCATCAAATACAGACACCGTGTCATCTTGAGCAACTGGATTAGCGCTAGTCGTATTTGATGTAACAGTAAGTTGAGCAACTTCGTCACTAACTAAACCACTAGAATCCACCGACTGATAGTCAATTTCTTCTGATAATTCAGCACTGACTACGTCAACACCTTTCAGCGTAATGTTTGAATTTTTATTCGGATCGTCAGAGCCGTCTTGAGTCGTAAATACTCTAAGCTCTGAGAACCCACCGTCGACTTGAACATTAACGGTGACATTACCATTGTTATCGATGGACAGTCCGTTCTCACCTGATTCATCGCTATCGAAGAAGAACGTCCCGACAACATTACCTGCTTCATCAAGAGCGATAACTTCAATTCGACCACCGGCGTTGTTATTGGCATTGTAATTACCGTAAACACTACCAAAATCGATATTAGCTTCAGTAATAGAAGCACCCGTCGCAGAGTAATCAATTGAGATGTACTCTTGTGAACCACTACTAATTACATCAAGTTCGCCACTGGTCGCTGTTGCGCTCTTCGATACACCGAAACCGTCTTCTTGGTTATTGCTATCGTAGACAAGGTACGACGGCGTATTGTCAATGTTATCTTCCGTCGGTGCCGAACCATCGTATAAACCAGCACTAATAACCACACTACTCCGCAAGTAGCTAACGCTATTCATACCATTACCAACTTGATTTTGGAAAGTACTTGCAACGAAGTCTAAATTATCGATAGCATTCTGATCCTGCTCATACTCGATTTGAGCATCACTGCTGATGATATCTCCAGCATTAATTAGTACTTTGCCACCGCCACTTACATCGTAAAGGTCCCCGAATAGTGGCTCCTCAAGAATCTTCACATCAACAGGTGTGCCAGAAGCGTCATCTTCAACGTCGCTAACATTATCTTGGCTTCCCGATTGGCCACCATCAAATGTAAAGAATGCCTCTTCATTGTTGTCTAAACCTACAGTAAAATCTTCGGCTGTTGGTGGATTATCATCGTTTTCGATGGTGCCCGTCGCGGTCTGATCACCCACGGTCAGCGTGAACGTTTCATCGCTTTCCAGAACCGTATCTTCCGCTCCCGCTACCGTCACCGTGAAGCTCGCCGTATTCGCTGGGACCGTGATGGTGCCGTCGTTGTGATCATCGTTTTCGATGGTGCCCGTCGCGGTCTGATCACCCACGGTCAGCGTGAACGTTTCATCGCTTTCCAGAACCGTATCTTCCGCTCCCGCTACCGTCACCGTGAAGCTCGCCGTATTCGCTGGGACCGTGATGGTGCCGTCGTTGTTCAGGTACACGCCGTCGCTGAACGTCACATCGCCGTAGTCACTGCTATCGGTCGTGCCGTCCGTCAGGCTGAACGCGTACGTTTGTGCCGTGTCGGCCGTATTGCTTAGGGTCACGTCGAACGCCAGTGCGTCGCCTTCTTCCTCGCTCACATCCGCGATGTCATTGATCGTCGGTTTCGCATCATCGTTTTCGATGGTGCCCGTCGCGGTCTGATCACCCACGGTCAGCGTGAACGTTTCATCGCTTTCCAGAACCGTATCTTCCGCTCCCGCTACCGTCACCGTGAAGCTCGCCGTATTCGCTGGGACCGTGATGGTGCCGTCGTTGTGTACACGCCGTCGCTGAACGTCACATCGCCGTAGTCACTGCTATCGGTCGTGCCGTCCGTCAGGCTGAACGCGTACGTTTGTGCCGTGTCGGCCGTATTGCTTAGGGTCACGTCGAACGCCAGTGCGTCGCCTTCGACCACTTTGGTGCTGTTGATAATCGACACGGTTGGACGATCGTCGTTGCCACCGTTCTCACCACCATCGGTGATGGTCGCCGTGCCTGTGCCTTTGCCTGTCGCGCCAGAGTCGCCCTCAACGCTCACGCTGAACGTCTCGTCGCCTTCATACACGTCATCGCCTGTCGTCGCCACGCTCACTTTCAGCTCGGTCTGACCCGCTGGGATTGTGTAGCTGCCGTCATCGTTCGGTGTCACGACCGTCACACCATCTGCCAACGTCACTACCATGTTACCGATGTCGTCCGATTCCGCTGTATTAGCGCCTGCCGTTGAGCTCGTCAGGTTCACCGTCACTGCCGTGTCCGCCGCCTTATCTAGGCTCACGGTGAACTCAGCATTGGAGCCTTCACTAACGCTCACGGTTTCTGTGATTCTCACATATGGGACAGGCGTAACCCCAACATCAACAGCAATAATATCCGTACCACCTTCACCATCACTGATAACGACTGTAAAACTATCAGAGCCGTTGTAGTTTTCGTCTGGCGTGTAAGTCCAGTTACCATTTTCATCGACGACTACAGAGCCGTTTGACGGATCTATGCCTTTTGTGAATATTAGCGAGTCACCATCCGTATCTGTTGCGTTTAGCGTTCCGCTTATTGGTGTGTCTTCGTCGGTGGTTACTGAAACGTCATTGCCAACAGGAGCATCATTGACAGGAGCTACACCAATATTAACTGTGATTGTATCGGTGCCGCCTTGGCCGTCGGAAACAACAACAGTAAAACTGTCATCGCCGTTGTAATTTTCGTTTGGTGTGTAAGTCCAGTTACCACTCTCGTCGACGACGACAGAGCCATTTGATGGGTCTGTCGCTTTGGTGAAAGATAGAGAGTCACCGTCTTCGTCTGAGGCTGAAAGGGTTCCGTTTATTGGCGTGTCTTCATTTGTTGTAAAAGAGACAGTGTCACCTACTGGTGAATTATTATTATCAGCAAAAGTAGGTTCATTATTAGGTTGTTCAAACGAACGGAAGGCATCGAGGAGACTGAGGCTTTGAGTGCGAGACATACCTAGCGCTTCAAAACCTGTGGTTACAAATTCGGTACCTGGAATAGTTTCTTCGCCATCACGTTCAATGGTTCCGCTGGTACTCAAGCTAGAACCATTCTGACCAGCAGCGGTCGCGAACTCTTCACCGAGTTCTGTTGGGTCTTCGCCTTCTTCTAAGGCAGCAAAAATATTTGCGATATCTTGGTCAAGTTCAACTTCCCCACCTTCTTCTGGTGAAAAGCGTTTCACTGATACCTGAGGATTATTGGGTTCATTTGAGGATTCAAGAACGACATCACCCGCCTGGAGCGGTGCACCTTCTTCTAAGATTTTAATCGTACCATCTACCGAGATAACAATGCGCTGGCCAAGTGCTAAAGCTCCGCCCAAATTCAATGTCGTCATGTCCATATAAACCCCTAAAACCCATCTCTTGTCATTAACGTCAAAATAGTGACATCATTTTTATAATATTAGTTAGAATATAACATCTAAAGTCACATAATTCATAGTTATAGATACATAATTTAACAACCTCTAGTTTAGCTTAATGACTGTCATCACACTAAGTAACAAATTAGGTGCTTAAAACATCGATATAAGTTATTGTGCATGCAGAAAATAATACGAACATTAATGAATGATTTAAGTGCTCAAAAACAACATAAAACGCACGACGATCGGTTAACAATTTTACAACCATTTACGGACGCTTTTCTAGCGAACGTTATTTTTTTGGCGGTCCATCTGAATTTCGTATCTCGCACATCAAAAAGCGTAGGTTTAGGTGCTGTCCAATTTGGAGAAATGGAAATTGAACTACATTCAAACGACAACATTAGGGTTAGCTATAGCGCTAAGTTTGCCAACAGCAGCACAAACCCTAGAGCAAGCCGTTGCGTTTACTTTAGAAAGCAATCCTGAAATCAAAAGTGCTTATAACGAATATATCAGCAAGCGTTATCTTAACGACGCTTCTGGTGGTGCTTATCGACCAAGTATAGACTTAGATGGTGGGATTGGTTATGAACATACTGATCTTGCAACCAACCAAGACACTACCGATCTGACTAGGAAAGAAGCAACAATCACGCTCACTCAACTCATTTGGGATGGTGCTAATACGTCAAATGATATAGATCGTACCGCAGCCGATGCAGAATCTGTGCGCTATCAATTACTGTCTAATGCGCAAGATATCGCATTAGAAGTGACTAAAGTTTACCTCGATGCAGTCAAAGCATACGAAGTGCTTTCGCTTTCTGAGAACAACCTAGCGACACACAAAGAGATATACAGCGATATCCGTAAACGCGTTGAATCAGGCATTGGTTCAACAGCAGATATGTCTCAAGTTGAGGCTCGTATTGCAAAAGCACACGGCAACCTACTCGCAGCTCAAAACAACCTGTTTGATACCCACACTCAATTCAAGAGACTTGTTGGGCAATCTCCGCTAGGACTAACCTTCCCTCGCGCTGATGCCGGAGCTATTCCATACACGGTCGATGGAGCACTTGCCAAAGCCTTTAACCAACACCCCGTGATTAAAATTGCACAAGCAGATGTGGACTCTGCGAAGTTTCAATACAAACAGTCGAAGAGTACCAACTACCCGACTGTTTCTTTTGAAGCAGCGCAAACCTGGCGTGATGATGCTGGCGGCACGGAAGGCAGCAGTGATGAATTCTCAGCCATGGTTCGTTTAAGGTACAACCTTTATAATGGCGGATCTGATCAAGACCGTGCTGAAAGTGCCGCTTACCAACTCAACAAAGCCAAAGACCTTCGCGAGAGCACTTACCGCAATGTAGAAGAGAGCCTACGCCTTTCATGGAGTGCACTGGATTTGACCGTTCAACAGAAAGAGTTCCTATCTGACCACGTAGACTCGGCATCAGATACAGTTATCTCGTATGAGAAACAATACCGAATCGGTAAGCGAACCCTTCTCGATTTACTTAACACTGAGAATGAGCTGTTTGAAGCTCGTAAAGGCTATTTGGATGCTAAGTATGACGAGCAATACGCAAAATATCGCGTAATGAACGCAACTGGTAACCTATTGATTGGTTTGCGAGTTGAAATCCCTGAAGAATGGAATGAGAAGGTGGAATATTAATGAAGCTTACAAACACAGTATTATCGCTTTGCTTCATGGTTGTATCTGCCCATGCTTTAGCTGAAAACAATGAAGACGAATTTGAATATCGCGCTCTCCCGCCCGTCACTCAAATTTACGACCTGCAAGATGATGACAACGATGGCGTAATCAATGCACGTGATTTATGCCCAGATACGCAAATTGGTGCCGAGATAGATAACGACGGTTGTGGTTCATATTTCGAATCATCAGAGAAGAAAGAGCTCCACATACTCTTCGCCAATAACTCTACGGAAATTAACCCGGCTTTCCTTACCCAGATACGCCAGATGGCTGCATTTTTGAAGCGCTATGAAAGTACGACCATCGAGTTACAAGGTTATGCCAGCAAGGTGGGTAATGCCGCACACAACTTGAAGCTATCTAAACAACGAGCATCGAATGTAAGGCGCGCACTGATCAGTAACGGCATTCAGCCTTCGAGAGTCAACATCGTTGGCCATGGTGATGTTGAGTTCAGTAGTGATGACACCGAAATCAACCATGCACTTCACCGAAAAGTGGTGGCTTCTGTGGCTGGATTCAAAGGTAACATCAAAGAAGAGTGGCATATCTTCACTAAAATTAAAAAGTAGCTTCAGTACTACTTTTACCATACTGAAACGTTCTCTTAAGTTAACGTTTCAGTATGGTGATAATTCCTTGAATAGCATATACCTAAGCCGTCTATAATGTTAATCTTGCCTCGTTATCAACATAGAGAATTAATCCATGAGCAAACTAACAGCTGATACTCAAGCAAATCTAGAACTTTTCGTTTCTGAAACACAAGAAACCAAACTGGTATGGGGCCTTCGCAATGAAGAAGGTTGGCTAGCATGTGACTCAAGTGAATTCGAAAACAGCGAAGTGATGCCTTTCTGGTCTTCAAAAGAAGACGCTCAAACTCACAACGTTGAAGAGTGGGCTGACTTTGAAGTACTAGAAATTCCACTAGATATCTTTGTAGAAGATTGGTTACTGACTCTTGCTGAAGACGGCGTTCTTGTTGGTATTAACTGGAATGCGACACTAGAAGGCAAAGAGCTTGAGCCTTCTGACCTAGCGAAATTATACATCTAATTTCCAATATCGGCCGTGCGAATACGTACGGCCGATATACCTCTGATAATACTCGTTAAATTCGAGAACCTCCTCGCACAACCTCCTACATACATCACCCAAAAATTGAAGCAATATCAAATTAATCATAGAATATCGCTCTTTATCTAACTGATACTTTCTTGTGATTCACTCTGCTTTCGTTACCTTTCTTCTTTTCATTAGTTTTAATTCTTATAGCCAAGTATCGACTTCAGATCGTGACCACAAGTCATCCAATTATTCTTCCAATTTAGACGCTAACACCACTCCCAACGCTGATTGGAATGCGCTTTACCTCTCGACTTTGAACCACTCTCCTGAACGTGCGTTAAACATGCTGCAGACACGTTATACGAGCTCAACGGTTTACGGAGATAAGCTTTACCTATCGTCTCTTTTGTATCAATACATGAGCCATCGCGATCAACCATTCTATGGCATAGCTTCGAATGACAGCGAATATCAAGCAATTGAAGAAGCGTTTATTTCTGCTCTGATGAAAGACGGCAAAGGTCAATATGAAGAGGCACAACAAGGCTTTTTGACTTTGCTGGCGAAGATGCAATCACGCAGCGATTTAACGGGAAGAGCGCTACTGAAATACCAACTATGCCGCTCCCTTAACGAGCAAGCGAAATATCATCAAGCGAACTACTACTGCTCCGCTCTTCAATCCGATCTACATGACATCGCAGATCCAGTCTTGCCTAAATTTGGAACTTATCGAGTCATCGCCAACAATCACCATTTCCGTAGTGACTATCAAGCAGCGCTAAGCACCTACCTCGCATTGATCAATGTATTCCCACAAGGGCATGATATTTCAGGAATATACAATGATGTGGGCAATTTACTCAAAGAACTCAAGCAATACGATAAATCGGCGCAGTACTTAGAAGAAGCGCTGGTACTCAGGGCTGATGCTTCTGACTTAATGAAAGCTCAAGTGCATCATAGCTTAGCTGACCTTTACCTAAATCAAAGGAAAAATGATTTAGCGATTACCCATTTTAAGCAAGCTAAAGTGTTACTGAGTGCATCATCTCATAGCTACGGCATCGCTCTAACCAATCTTGGTTTGGGTAAGGCTTACACACAAACCAATGACTATGATCTAGCGAGAAGCTATTTAGTCGACTCTCTTTCAGCTTCCAGCGAGCTCAACAACGATGTCATTCGAATCAACGCTTACTTGGCAATCAGCGATATGTTCGAAGAGCAAAAACTAATGGAAGAAGCGCTCAATTATGCACAACAAGCGTTAGAGTTAGCTGAGCAAGTTGCTAGACATAAATACATCGCAGGGGCCCTTCTTCAGCTTTCTGATATTCATCAATCACTGGCCGATTACCAGCAAGCGTTTTACTTCTACCAACGCTACTCGTCCATACAGATGGAAGCACGAGACATTGATAATCGATTAGCCTTCGAAGCATTAGACCTAACTCACGCTCAATATGAGCAAGAGTTGGAAAACTCTTTTCTAACACATCAGACGAAGCTCGACCGCCTTCAAATTGAAAAGATGGAACATCAAAGGTGGATGTACAACATCATTGTGATTCTATTGCTGTGTGCTGCAAGCTTTACGGTATTGGTAAACAGAACCGTTCGAGCTAAAGCAGCCATTGACGCAATGACCAAAGCATATGGCCGCACCGAAATAATACGAAGAATTAAGCGAATAAAACGTTGTCCAGAAAAGGACAAGCAACACGTTCTTGTTTTGCTGGACTTAGATAAGTTTAAAAAGATAAATGACCAACATGGCCACCCTACTGGCGACAAAGCGCTGGTTCATGTTAGTCAGCAAATAAGAAAACACTTAATGAACGGTGAATTGTTTGGCCGTTTAGGCGGCGAAGAGTTTGTCATCATGCTGACCGATACAAAGCCTTCTGAAGTACGGGAGCGCGTTGAGGAGTTGCACTACGCTATATCAAGCACTGTCTTCTTATCAGAAAGCAAAAAGCCACTTAATGTGACCGCGAGCTTTGCTTACCTAGCAACCTCAAACGCATTAAGTGACTTTGATGACTTGTACTCAGTTCTTGACCAAGCACTTTATCAAGCGAAGAGTAATGGCCGAAACTGCATCATCGATGCCTATAACGACCCAATAGACTTACCTGATGTTATTTATTCTCAGCCTGTTTGCGAACCAACTCAGCCATGATGCTTTCACGGTCACCGAGGTAATCATTAAGGCCTACTTTACGTAATTCACACGCAGGGCAATCGCCACAACCATCACCGATAATGCCGTTGTAGCAAGTCAGGGTTTTGTTGTGAACAAGCTCAAGTGCTGAGTATTGGTCGGCCAACGCCCATGTCTCAGCCTTGTTCAGCCACATCAGTGGTGTTTTGATATCAAGCTGCTTGTCCATGCCTTGCACTAACGCAGAGTTCATCGCTTTTACGAAATCATTGCGGCAATCTGGGTAGCCAGAGAAGTCAGTCTCACACACACCAGTAATTACAGTTTCAGCGCCGATCTGGTACGCGTAGATACCTGCCAGCGTTAAGAAAAGAATATTACGACCAGGAACGAATGAGTTCGGTAATCCGTTCTCTTGTAGCTCGTGTGATACTGGAATATCGTCACGCGTTAGAGAGCTGATCGCTAGCTCATTCAACAGAGTCACATCCATCACTTTATGTGCTTTCACACCAAGCTCTTTTGACAATGACTCAGCCACTTCAATCTCTAGTCGGTGGCGCTGACCATAATCAAATGTAATTGCATGAACCTCGTCATACTCTTTTAATGCTTGAACAAGACATGTTGTTGAGTCTTGACCACCACTGAATACTACAACTGCTTTTTTCATTTTCATTCCTACCTAAAACTGACGAGCTATCTACAATCTAACCGACTATGCGATCTAACCTACTACGCGATGCTCAAATACTTGTGAGTTTGGATTGATAAACGCCAATTGCGCTCAATGCAGGTATCAATACAAAGCTGTGTCGCGCGATCTTTTTGGCTAATCGGTTGCAATGCGATCACAGTGTCGCTCGAAACAGCCGCTCGCTCTAGTAAACCATCTAGCTGTTCGATGTCTTTTCCGGTTCCTACTGGATGTTTAATCTCGTTAGCGCGTCGTAAGGCACTGTCTAAGATTTCCAGTTTCGCTTTCATTGCTACTTTTGGTGACACCGTAACCCACGTATTGCTTGTTGCTTTAACTTCTGATGTACCGCTAGTCTCAATCTGACAACGACAACCGTGTTGCTCAAACGCTTCAGTAAGAGGGACAAGATCATAAATGCACGGCTCACCACCAGTAATTACAATGTGCTTAGCCGTGTAACCTTGCTTGATGTATTCATTGACGATTCCTTGGGCATCAATGGCTGACCAAGTGGGTGAATCCTCTGTCTTAACCATGATATCGCCAAGGCTAGTTTCATCTTCTGGTAATGCTTCCCAAGTCTGTTTGGTGTCGCACCAAGAACAGCCAACAGGGCAAATTTGCAGACGAACAAAAATAGCAGGAACGCCAGTAAACACGCCCTCGCCTTGGATGGTTTCAAACATTTCATTAATCTTGTACAACTTTCCCTCAGCTCAATCATTTGATGAAATTAATCAACCGCAGACCTTAAAGCACTTACCTCTTTTGGTCAAACAAATGAGTACTGATAAATCAGTTGATCAAAGCCCTAGCCTGAAGTTTCAAGTTCCCTTATCCTTTCGCCCATTAGATTTCGTTAGCTTTTAATTTTTTAGTAAGGAACAACATGTACAAACTGATTGCTCTTGATATGGATGGCACACTGCTTAACAGTGAAAAAGTGATTTCTCAAGAGAACAAAGATGCGATTGCTAAAGCTCGTGCTGCAGGTGTGAAAGTGGTTCTGGCTTCTGGTCGCCCTTTAGAAGGCATGCAGAGTAAGCTAGATGAGCTATCAATCAACGGCGAAGATGACTTTGTGCTCTTCTACAACGGCTCTATGGTTCAGAATGTGTCGACAAAAGAGATCATTCACAGCGAGATCAGCAATGGTAAAGCCGCGAAAGAAATCGCAGCACTTGCTACACAGCTAGGTGGTTACGTTCATGCATTCAGCAAGGTTCATGGTTTAATTACGCCAGAGAACAACGAATACACTGGCATTGAAGCACGCATTAATGGTTTAGAAATTACCGAGTTCGACTTTTCTCAACTAGAAGACGATCACGAAATCATCAAAACCATGATTGTTGCTGAGCCAAGCAAGTTGACCGAAATCATCAGCAAGTTGCCACAAGAACTTAAGACTCAGTTTACCATCGTGCAAAGTGCACCCTTCTTCTTAGAGTTCTTAAACCCAAATTCAAACAAGGGTGTCGGTATTGAAGCGATTGCTAAGCACTTAGGTATTAAAGCCGAAGAAGTGATCTGTATGGGAGACGCTGAAAACGACCACCATATGCTCGAATACGCGGGCCTTGGTATTGCAATGGATAACGCAATGGAAGAAACCAAGAAGCTAGCTGACTACATTACAGCAAGCAATGACGACCACGGTGTTGCTGTTGCGATTGAAAAGTTTATCTTCAACTCGTAAGCATTCGAATCGTATCGTTGAAACAAAGAAGGCTGTGCAGTGCACAGCCTTCTTTTATTTAACACGAGTGGTTTAACTATTTCCTAGCCCAAGGCAGACGGAATGCGACAACACCAAATAGAATCAATATTGGAAAACGTAACGTTTCGACAATAAATGAAGCGATGCCACTAAAAGAGACGAAGCTCCCTGCCCAACTGATCAACAGGTTACCGGCAAGTAACATCGCAATAACCCCAACTACGACCTTAAATGAGAACTGACCGGCCAAAGGCTTTGAATCCGTTAACGTCACCAAACAAGCAATCGTCATCAAAATAGCCACCCAGAATGAGAAGGTTGGCAGTGGCCAGATAACGGTTAGAACAATTGATAGTAGGCACAGCCCCCACCAAACGCCTTTAGAACTCAATAACACACTGATATCAACATCAGGCTTGGTGTCTAACCTCACGATATGCCACGTTGTTAACGCACCTAATATGCCTCCCATCAAGACATCGCTAAAGAAAGCACTGCCTGAGTAAGACTTAAACAACATTATCCAAAGCAGACCGGCTAGCACAATCAACAAGGATTTTTGCTCAAACAGGCGTTTAAGCTTCCAAAGCACCAACAAAGTTAAACTAACCCATAAAGCCGCTAGTTGGCTTGGAAAACTATAGCCACTACTCATCACTAATTTCAGTGTTGGAAGATAAGCGTGCGGACGTGGAAAGCCAAAGCCTTGGTGAGCAATTAGCGTAAGCAGCGTTACTGATATCAACGTAAAACCAAACTTCAACGCAAAATTACGGCCAAAATGCCAAGCAATCAACGGCAGGATAATGATGAAAACCCAAGGCTTTGCGAGTAAGTCAGTCAGAAGTACCGTATAAGAAAACACACTCGGTAAATTATCGAACGTGTTTTGAAGTGAAACAATCCAGCTCAATTCAACTTGATGAACTTTCGGCGCAGCGCCCACCAGCTCAGTCACATAAGTCACTGGCTGATCCGTCGCGGAAAGAAACAGTTCGTTAATCTCAGACCACTGTTCTGGGTAGCGGTATTGGTTTGCTTCCAACTCAGTAGGAGGAAGTAACATCGCTCTGCTGACCTCTACTCCATAGTGAGGAGCAAACCAGATAGGAAGTTCAAAACCACCTAGCTCATTTCGAGCTTGATAGCTGATCACTTCAGAATCAGAGACACAGTCAAACACAACGGCGCTATCGGTGTAACCCAACACATCACCAACGGTGACGGACAAACCGGCCTCTTCCCAAGTTTCACGTTGCGCTGCAATCGCTGGCGGCTCACCAGAAACAACCGTGCCACCCGGCAAAGATAATTGACCCGTGATCAGTTCATCAACCAACACAATTTGGTTATCAGCACGCACTACACATAAGGCGCCCGCAATATGATCAGGCAAGGTGTTGCTCGCCCAAGCGGAAGTAGTACTCAAAAGAGAAATAATAAGAACTAATAAATATCGAATAACCAACGAATTTACCTAAAAATAATAGAAAAAAATAAAGACTGCTAATGCTCGAGCCTAGGGTCTGCTGATCTTTTGTGGTGAAATTTTGTTCGAGATAAAATCGTTTTAGGCGCGGCGAAGAGTATGTAGCCTAGTCATTCTAAGCAAATAGTCTTCAACAAAGAATAAAACGGTTTTAGCCGAACCCTTCGGGCAGCATTTGTGGTTCATTTCTAATACATTATCGGTTTTCATCTAGGCTAGCTATATGTCAAAGCCTCTGCCTTGTATGAATTCCCCACAAAGTGCTGCAAAAATCAGCGCGGAAGGTCAACAGACCCTATTGTAATCAAACCCACATAAAATCGCTGTCTATGTTTTATTCAAAGCCTTCCTCATCCATTGAATGTGAGGTGTGAACCCCATTTTTTGATAGAAGTCCTTGGCAGGTGAATTAAAATCCCAAACCTCAACAAAAACCTGAGTCACTCCGTAGTCTTCAAAAGTAGACTCTACACGATTAAACAGCATCTGGGCGACTTCTGCTTTTCGGTATTCTGGCAAAACAAAAAGCTCATCGACACTGCCCATTTGAACCGGTTTGCTCACAGTAGAAATCAGCTCGCAAAAATGTCCCGAAATGAAACCAACAATCAGTTCACCTCTTAACGCTACATACACCAAGCATTCAGGGTCATCTAAGTATCTTGCAATACTCTTCTCCTGCTCTATCTCTTCTGCTGTTTTAAAATGCTCAGGACAGGCAATGTGATGGTGGTGGTGAAGATCGAACATTAACTCGTTAAGTTGTTCGAGATCGTTATGCTTTGCAGCCCTTAAAGTGACGTTCATGACAAGTACGCTTCTTAAACCCAATTAATATCTAAACAGAGTCTAGTTTACTTGCAGTGAGTATCTATACAAGCTATTGAATTAATTCGTTGTTTGAACTGAGTGTTTTAAATACAGAAATGGCCACATAAAGTGACCATTTTTGATTTAGATTGAATTGATTAAGCGTGAATCAGAGAGCTGACGTTATGCACCGTTGTCATCTTTCTCTTCTTTGAGGTCAGCAAGCTGCTGCTCCAGTTCAATAAGCTTAATTTCTGCTTCGACTTCTGCAACTCGCTTTTCAGCGTCAGTACGATTGTCTTGTGCTAGGCCGTCTGCTGTCACTTGAGTTCGTTGAGCATTTCGCGCGTCGTCGGTATCTTTCATAGAACCCGCAACACCACCGGTCACACCACCTAACGCTGCGCCCTTCACGGCTAAACTCGCGTCTCCAGTCAAAGCGCCAGCTGTCGCTCCTAATAAAGCACCACCAACAGCGCCACGGTTACGTGCTGCGTTTTCATTTTCGTTATCCATTGCCGGTGATGCACAACCAGAAAGAGTCACAATCAGTGTCGCTAAAAGGAAAGGTTTTGTGAATTTCATAGGAGTCTCGCTTAGTTCTTCGTTTGGAATGAAGCCATCTTAAATTGAAGCGTTATCGAGATAAATAAAGCCAAGTTTAGACGATACATAATGTTCAGCTATGTATCATTCAACCAACACATAGTTGAAATCTTACATATACCTTGGATAAGATTTGATACATCAAAAACAAAAAAGCGACCATTCAGGTCGCCTCGATAATTCTTATTTATAACAGTTCAGATTCCGATGTAGCTTTTAGCCGCGCGACCAAAAATTCTGCATAGTCGCTACGCTAGCAGGCGGGCGTACACCACAATCTCGATAATGATGTTTATCGCCTATCCCAAGTATCTTACCATTTTCCTCATCAATCATGGCCGCAACTTGAACACCGTCACCGACATGACGAGTCAGCACAACGGTTTCACCTGCTCTTTGTGATTTCACTGCGCCTAAAATTTGATATTCGTAGCGTCCTTTTCTTGAATTCACAATCATCTTGGAGTTTATGGGATCTGCCTCGTAGCCAACACCAATATCAAACACGGCTTGATACAAGTCGACACCCGTCTTGGAGACACATTTAAATATCTTAGGGTGGCTTAAAGGCTCCAGCAGCGCTCTACTCGCTTCATCCTTTGAAATACCGGCGCTCGCAGCACCACTAACAAGTAAAGTAATCAAAAAGAAGTAAGCTCGCATAAAAAGACCTCATTATTTGTATTTCATAATGAGGTCATAGTAAATGCGATGCATTGGGAGATGAATAAAGCAGAGTTTAGATAAAGCATCACGCCTAGTTATACTTCATCAAACTAAGTGTTATTTAAAGAACCAAGCCACAACTCAGATTCAACCTAGCCTTTATTTGCCGAGCTTTTCTGCAATTTCCGTTAAGCTTGTTGGGTCATCAATAGTTGAAGGCACCACGTATTGCTCACCTTCGGCTATCTGTCGGATAGTTCTGCGTAAGATTTTGCCGGAACGCGTCTTAGGCAACCTCTCGACTACCAAGGCTTGCTTAAAACATGCGACAGCACCGATCTCATTTCGAACCTTACCCACTAGCTCAGCTTGAAGATCTTCGCCATCAACTTTCACACCATCTTTCAGAACAACGAACCCAAGAGGAAGCTGACCTTTTAGATCATCGTGAATACCGACCACGGCACATTCTGCGATGGCAGGGTGGCCACCAACGATCTCTTCCATTTCACCAGTAGACAAACGATGCCCTGCGACATTTATCACGTCATCAATGCGTCCCATGATAAATAGGTAACCATCTTCATCGAGATAACCACCATCGCCCGAGACGTAATAACCTGGAAATTGGCTTAAATAACCCGATTCAAACCTATCATGGTTGCGCCATACCGTCGGCAAACAGCCAGGTGGAAGTGGTCGTTTGAGTGCCACGAAACCTTGTTGGTTAGCGAGTGCAGGCTCGCCCAACTCATTGAGGATCTCCACTTGATAACCCGGTACAGGTTTGGTTGAAGAGCCTGCTTTCACAGGTAGAGACTCAAGTCCTGTCGGGTTAGCTGAGATAGCCCAACCCGTCTCGGTCTGCCACCAATGGTCGATAACTGGTTTGCTCGTATGAGATTCAACCCAATCCAATGTTGGCGGGTCTAAACGCTCGCCGGCCATGAAGATCGACTTGAGTGATGACAAGTCATACTTGGTCAGCAACTCACCTTCTGGGTCTTCCTTCTTTATCGCTCTGAATGCAGTTGGCGCCGAGAATAGAACATCGACTTTATATTCTTCACACACGCGCCAGAATGCGCCCGGATCAGGTGTCCGCACTGGCTTACCTTCAAACAGAATCGTAGTGCAGCCATGAATCAGTGGTGCATAGACAATATAGGAATGCCCAACTACCCACCCCACATCGGAAGCCGCCCAAAATACACCGTCTTGTGGCATATCGTAGATGGTACTCATCGAGTATTTCATCGCGACCGCATGGCCGCCATTATCACGGACTACGCCTTTAGGTTTGCCTGTCGTACCTGAGGTATACAAAATATATAACGGGTCGGTTGCCAAAACAGGTACACACTCATGAGGCTCAGCGCCAGCAACAGCTTGTTGCCAATGCAAGTCACGCTCGTTGTTTAACTCTGCAAGGCATTGCTCTCTCTGGAAGACCACGACCTTCTCTGGCTTCCAACGGCTATCCATGATTGCGCGGTCAACCATTGGTTTATACGGTAGAACCTTGTTGATTTCGATGCCGCATGAGGCGGTGATCAGTACTTTAGGTTCAGCATCTTCAATTCGAACTGCAAGCTCGTGCGGGGCAAACCCGCCGAACACCACAGAGTGCACCGCTCCTAACCGAGCACAGGCTAACATTGCCATAGCTGCTTCAGGAATCATGGGCATGTAGATGACTACACGATCGCCTTTGGTGACGCCCTGTTCTGCCAACATACCAGCGGTCTTCTCCACTTGCTCGCGAAGCTCATTGTAGGTGTAAGACGACTTGATACCCGTGACTGGCGAATCGTAAATCAGTGCGACCTTATCACCACGGCCATGTTCACAATGATAATCCAAAGCCAACCAACAAGTATTCATCACCCCATCAGGGAACCAGCGTTCAATACCGTTATCGTCCGTTTGTAATGTCGTTTTTGGAGACTCATACCAATCAATGGCTTGTGATTGTGTTTCCCAGAACGAATTTGGATCTTCCCTCGCCCATTGATACTCGGTGATGTAATCCGTTTTTCTAGTCATTCGATTTGTAGCAGACATAGTGCCTCCTCCATGATTTATCCATTTTCAAGCGGCTAGCCTTTAGCAGTAGCGCTTGGTTGCACTCTTTTCTCAGCGTTGCTTTCGGAACATTTAACCGTTCACGACAATCGCTTTATTTGGGAAAAGGCACACGAATGGCACCTTCCATGATCACTCGGGCACTACGACTCATAATCGCCCTCTCAATTTTCCATCCATTCTCGGCCTGATGCGCTTTAGCACCAACCTTCAAGGTTCCTGATGGATGACCAAAGGTCACAAAGTCACGAGAGCCTCCCCCCGCCGCTAAATTCACTAGCGTACCCGGCACACTCGCCGCTGAAGCAATCGCAACCGCAGCTGTGCCCATCATGGCGTGATGCAGCTGCCCCATAGACAAAGCACGGACCAACAGATTGGTATCAGCGACAGCAACTGCCTTGCCACTTGAAGCTTGATACGCTTGAGGCTTGCCCACAAAGGCGACCTTTGGGGTGTGCTGGCGTGATTCCGCTTGTTCTAGCGAATCAATAAGCCCCATCGCAACTGCGCCATGCGCTCGGATAGACTCAAACAATGCCAAGGCGTTTGGATCACTATTGATATCTGATTGAAGCTCAGTGCCTTGATATCCAACCGATTCAGCATCAACAAAAATGGTCGGTATCCCAGCATTGATGTAAGTCGCTTTGAGGCAACCTAACTCCGGGACATCTAAGAAATCGACCACATTTCCCGTCGGAAACATCGATCCACTCGCGTCTGCCGGGTCCAGAAAATCAACTTGGATTTCAGCTGCAGGGAAAGTAACACCGTCGAGCTCAAAATCTCCCAACTCTTGGACTTCACCATCCACGATAGGCACATGAACAATAATGGTTTTCTCTATGTTCACTTGCCATACTCGCACTTCGACGACTCCGTTTTCCGGAATACGACTTGAATCGACCAAACCACTGTGAATGGCGAACGGACCAATTGCCGCAGACAAGTTGCCGCAGTTACCGCTCCAATCGACAAATGGCTTATCAATGGCTACCTGGCCAAAGAGATAATCAACATCGTGACCAACTTTACCACTCTTCGACACGATGACGGTTTTGCTGGTGCTGGATGTCGCACCGCCCATGCCATCGGTTTGCTTACCATAAGGATCTGGGCTGCCAATCACACGAAGAAGGAACTCATCTCTCGCTTTTCCCGCAACTTGCGCCACTTCTGGTAAGTCATTCAAGCAGAAGAAAACACCTTTACTGGTTCCTCCACGCATATAAGTTGCTGGGACTTTTATCTGTTTAATGTTCATCACAAGCTCCTATTGCGCGAGAAAGTCTTTGGCGAAGCGTTGTAATACGCCACCAGCGCTATACACATTCACTTCGTCTGCCGTATCCAATCTACAGGTCACTGGCACATCAAGCTTTTGACCATCTTTACGAGTAATGACTAACGCTAAATCCGCTCCCGCCTGGATGTCACCATACACATCGTAAAGCTCGGTACCGTCCAGTTCTAAAGTATTTCGATCCGTCCCCTCTTTGAATTGCAAAGGCAAAACGCCCATCCCCACTAAGTTGGTTCGGTGGATTCGCTCAAAGCCTTCAGCAACAATCACTTCAACACCCGCTAAACGCACTCCTTTAGCCGCCCAGTCGCGTGATGAACCTTGTCCATAGTCTGCGCCTGCAACAACAATCAAAGGCTGTTTACGGTTCATGTAGGTTTCTATCGCTTCCCACATGCGAGTTACTTGTCCCTCTGGCTCAACTCGTGCCAATGAACCCTGTACCACGCTTCCTGATTCCTTGACCATTTCATTGAACAGTTTAGGATTGGCGAAGGTAGCTCTTTGTGCCGTTAAGTGATCCCCTCGGTGAGTCGCGTAAGAGTTAAAGTCCTCTTCTGGTACATCCATTTTGGTGAGGTATTCACCTGCCGCACTTGAGGCTAGAATCGCATTTGATGGTGAGAGATGATCGGTGGTTATGTTGTCACCTAAGATCGCTAAAGGTCTCATACCAGAAAGGCTTCGCTCACCCGCCAACGCACCTTCCCAATAAGGTGGTCTACGAATATAAGTACTCTTAGGTCGCCAATCGTACAGCGGCTCACTGCTTAGCTGCTCTTCATCTGGCTGGAACATTTTCACGTAAATTTGTTGGAACTGTTGTGGTTTAACATGCTCGCCAACCACCGCATCGATTTCTGCATCGCTTGGCCATAAGTCACTTAGGTAGATTCGCTTACCGTTGTTGTCTGTACCTAAGCTGTCTTTCTCAATATCAAAGCGAATCGTACCCGCTAAGGCATAAGCAACCACCAATGGCGGTGAGGCTAGAAAGGCTTGTTTTGCATAGGGATGGATTCGACCATCAAAGTTTCGGTTGCCCGATAACACCGCTGTGGAATAGAGGTCGCGGTCAATGATCTCTTGCTGAATTTGAGGATCCAATGCCCCGCTCATACCGTTACAAGTCGTACATGCATAGCCAACAATGCCGAAACCCAACTGTTCAAGTTCAGGAAGCAAACCTGCTGATTCAAGATAAAGTTTGGCTACCTTAGAACCCGGAGCAAATGACGTTTTCACCCATGGCTTGCGAACCAAACCAAGTTGATTGGCTTTTTTCGCCACTAGTCCCGCTGCTACCACGTTTCTTGGGTTACTGGTATTGGTACATGAGGTAATGGCAGCGATAATTACCGCGCCATCTGGCATTTGTTCTTCGCTATATTGTTCCGCGTGTTGAGCTTTCCAAGAAGCTTGGCTGATGCCTTGCTCGGCAAGTTCACTGGTTGGCAAGCGGCGATGAGGATTAGAAGGCCCTGCAAGGTTTCGCTCAACTTTTGATAAATCAAACTCGAGTACACGCTCATAGTGAGCCGAATCGAGATCATCCGCCCATAGTCCTGTTTGCTTAGCGTAAAGTTCGACTAACTCAACCTGCTCAGGAGCTCGACCTGTCAGCTTGAGGTATTGAATGGTCTGCTCATCAATATAGAACATACCCGCCGTCGCACCATATTCTGGTGTCATGTTTGAGATAGTCGCACGATCACCAATAGTCAGTGCACGTGCGCCTTCACCGAAGAATTCTAAGTAGCTTGAAACAACCCTTTCACTGCGAAGGAACTCTGTAATCGCGAGCACAATATCCGTTGCGGTTATCCCTTCCTGTCGCTGACCGGTTAGTTTAACGCCCACGATATCTGGCAAACGCATCATCGACGGACGACCTAGCATTACCGTCTCGGCTTCCAAACCACCGACACCAATGGCAATAACGCCCAACGCATCAACGTGAGGGGTGTGACTGTCGGTACCAACACAGGTATCTGGGAACGCAATACCTTGTTTAGATTGAATGACCGGAGACATTTTCTCCAAGTTAATCTGGTGCATAATCCCGTTCCCTGCAGGAATCACACTAACGTTTTGAAACGCCGTTTTACACCATTCAATAAAATGAAAACGATCTTCGTTTCGGCGCTCTTCAATCGCACGGTTTTTATCAAACGCTTGGCTATCAAACCCTGCATGCTCCACAGCTAAAGAGTGATCAACAATCAGTTGGGTTTCGACCACTGGATTAACCTTAGAAGGGTCTCCGCCTTGATCAGCAATCGCATCTCGTAAACCCGCCAAATCAACCAAAGCGGTTTGACCTAGAATGTCATGGCACACGACACGCGCGGGATACCAAGGAAAATCTAAGTCGCTCTTACGCTCAATGATCTGTTTTAAGCTATCTTCTAGAGCAGCAGGATCACAGCGCCTTACCAATTGCTCCGCCAATACTCTCGACGTATAAGGCAAGGTTTTATAGCTGCCCGGGGATATCGCGTCTACCGCTTCACGAGCATCGAAATATTCTAAGCCCGTTCCCGATAGAGCCTTTCTGTATTGGCTATTTTCTACGCCTATATTTTGATCAAGGCTCGAGTTTTTCTCAATTTTCACATCAGACATACATCCACCATTATCTAAAATTCTATTCATTGGCTCTCAAGGACAACTCGATATATGAGTCGCCTTGAGACAGAAGGATTAACGTAAATGAATAGGTAGCCAGTCTTGATGCTCTGGCCCGGTGTAGTCTGCACTTGGTCGAATGATGCGATTGTTTTCTCTTTGCTCGAACACATGCGCTGTCCAACCGGTAAGGCGACTCATCACAAAGATAGGCGTGAACAGTTTGGTAGGGATATCCATGAAGTGATAGGCAGAAGCATGGAAGAAGTCCGCATTACAGAACAGGCCTTTCTCACGCTTCATTACCGCTTCAACACGTTCAGATACCGCGTAAAGCTGCTCATCGTCAACTTCTTGAGCCAACTCTTTTGACCAGCGTTTAATTAGGGCGTTGCGTGGGTCGCTCTCACGATAAATAGCATGACCAAATCCCATGATTTTATCTTTATTAGCAAGCATCTTCATGATGTTCGCTTCAGCTTCATCGGCGGTTTTCCAGTCTTGGATCATTTCCATTGCCGCTTCATTCGCGCCGCCATGTAGAGGGCCTCTTAGTGTGCCAATTGCTGCTGTCACACACGAATGGATATCCGACAGTGTTGATGCGCAAACACGAGCCGCAAAGGTAGAGGCATTGAACTCATGCTCTGCGTAAAGCGTTAGCGAACAATGCATTACCTTCTTATGCAGTTCACTCGGAGCTTTGTCCGTTAGCATCTTCAAGAAGTAGCCACCCAGACATGCTTCGCTTTGGTCTTGTGTATCAATTCGCACACCATCGTGACTGAAGCGGTACCAATAGCAGATAATGGCAGGGAAAAGCGCAAGCATACGTTCTGTTGCCGATAGTTGTTCAGAGAAGTCAGATTCTTGCTCTAAGTTACCCAACATTGAGCAGCCCGTTCTCATCACATCCATAGGGTGAGCTTCAGCAGGAATAAGCTCTAATGCTGTTTTCAACGGCTCAGGCAAGCCACGTAAGCCAACCAACAATGTTTTGTAATCATCTAGTTCTTTTTCGCTTGGTAAATGGCCTCTCAATAGCAGGTGAGCCACTTCTTCAAATTGAGCATGATTCGCAAGGTCAGTTATGTCATAACCACGGTAAGTTAAACCCGTTCCTGATTTCCCTACCGTACACAGCGCAGTAGACCCAGCACTTTGTCCTCGCAGACCAGCACCGCCAATCGCTGGTGCGCTAGACGATTTGGCACTCTCTTGTTGGTTTACTGTTGAAGCATTATCGACAGTTGCTTTATCACTCAAAGATACAGACATGATGAACTCCTTCTCTGGGTTAGCCGCCCTGCACTCTTTGGTGCTGACTATTTGTATTCGATGACCACGACTATCTCACTCGATTTCACGGACCCGATGTGGCTGACTAACCATTCACGTTATTGGATTAAGTTAATGTTTTAATATTTGAAACTGGTTTTATTCTTCACTCGAAAACAATTGATCAAGCTTGTTCTCGTAGTCGTGGTAATTCAGGTGTTCATAAAGCTCTTTACGAGTTTGCATTGAATCCAACAGCGCTTCTTGATTACCTTCAACTAACAAGTGTTTGTAAACATTCTCTGCCGCTTTGTTCATTGCGCGGAATGCACTGAGTGGATAAAGCACCATGTCGACATTAGATTGCGCCAGCTCTTTGCAGTTGTAGAGTGGGGTTTGTCCAAATTCGGTGATATTAGCCAAGATTGGCACATGCTTACCGGTTGCTGATTTCAGCGCCGCCGAGAACTTCACGTACTGATCGAGTTGATTCATCGCCTCTGGGAAAATCATGTCCGCACCGGCTTCAACACACGCAATCGCGCGTTCAATCGCACTGTCTATGCCTTCTACGGCCAGTGCGTCGGTACGAGCCATAATCACAAAACTCTCATCAGTTCTTGCATCGGTTGCCGCTTTGACTCGATCGACCATTTCCTGCTGACTAACAATCGCTTTGTTTGGTCGATGACCACATCGCTTCTGAGCCACTTGGTCTTCCATATGAATGGCAGCAGCGCCCGCTTTTTCCATTGCTCGAATGGTTCGTGCAATATTAAATGCGCCGCCAAATCCTGTATCGATATCCACCAGCAAAGGTAAATCACACGCGTTGGTAATGCGTTCCACATCCACCAGCACATCGTTCAATGTAGTGATACCCAGATCAGGTAGACCGTAAGACGCATTGGCGATACCTCCACCAGACAAATAGATAGCTTGATGACCCAAGTTTTTTGCCATCATCGCGCAGTACGGATTCACCGTGCCGACGATCTGCAGTGGATCGTTGTCTTGCACAGCTTGTCGGAACTTTGCTCCCGCTGATAACTTCATAATGACGCTCCCTGTTAATTGTTTATTTGTAAGCCTGTTAATCCATATCTTTGGATTGAATTTGTTGTTCGATAAGCAGTCGACTACCGGAGATATGTCGTCGCATCAGCATTTCTGCTAGCTCTTCATCACGATTGCGGATTGCTTGTAGGATATATTTGTGTTCATCAAGCGCCTCTTTTGGTCGAGACTGCGCTCTAGGCGATTGGTAGCGATACATGCGTAATAAGTGATAAAGCTCATCACACAACAGAGAAATGAGTTTGCTGTTGCGGCTGGCTTTAATGATTCGATAGTGGAAATCGAAATCGCCGTGTTGGTGGAAATAGGAAGAACCTTCTACTTCATCGATATGCTGAGAGTGTGTCGACAATAATGCTTCAAGCCCGATAAGCTCTTCTTGTGTGATATGTCTTGCTGCGAGTCGCGCAGCCATACCTTCTAATGCTTCTCGCACCGCGTAAAGCTCAAGTAGCTTGTCAGCAGAAAAGGTAATCACTCGAGCGCCAACATGAGGAATTCGCTCAATAAGCCCTAACCCTTCGACACGCATAATCGCTTCACGCAAAGGACCACGACTGACCTCAAAGCGTTTAGCCAGCTCGGGCTCCGATATCTTACTGCCCGGAGGTAATTCACCGTTAACAATCGCCTCAACGAGGTATTCGGTCAGGTTTTCTGACTTGGTGTTTTCTTTATCGCTCACACGAGTTTTCGTATTTGTACTTAAGGTGAGATCTTTTATCGCAGTATTCATATTCACGCTGCTCACTTCTGATTGCTGAACGTCAATTGTCAACAATTCCATAACATGAATACAAAATACACGATTAAATTGTCGACAATCAAGACAATTGTCGACAATTTAGACTAAGGTAGTATTTTCCTTAACCAGTTTGAACATGGTCAAATCAAGCATAAAATCAAACTAAGTATTTGTTAATTAATCAATCTAATAAATTCACACCTCACTAAACCCTTACTTACCTTAAAGCCGATCAAAATAATGTGTCGACAACTAGCTAAGTTAAGTTGCCAAACACCGCTTCACCTATATTTGTCAGTAAGTTCAACGACAATAGGCACAAAAAAGGCGCACTCATGTGCGCCTTGTGTTAAACGTAATTTAGGATGGGGCCGTATTCGCCTTAACGAAACATCCGGTGGTTAAGCAATCTGACGAGTGACTTCGAGGTATTTATTGATATCCACAAAGTCGATTTGTTCTGGTTTCAAATACTCATCTGCATAACGAACATGCGTCCCGCTGGTTAAGAACAGCCTGAACAGCTCGATATCGATATGTTCGTCCAACGCCATCTTGTGCATGATGTCGACGGCGACACTGATTGGCTTCGCTTTCTTGTACGGTCTATCGGCAGCGGTTAACGCCTCAAAAATATCGGATATCACCAGAATACGCTCTGGAATAGAAAGTTCTTCAGCAGTCAGCTTCCTTGGATAACCGGTACCTTTGAGCGTTTCATGGTGGGTCGAGGCATAACGAGGTACACGACTTAACTCTTTAGGGAATGGTAAGTTCTCCAGCATCTTAATGGTGCCAAGCATATGCTCATTTATCTTGAATCGATCTTCTTCGGTCAAGGTGCCGCGAGCGATACTCAAGTTATAAACTTCACCTAAGTTGTATAAGTGCTCAGGAACGTCCATTTTGATCTTGTGTTTTGGGTCAAACTCTAGCGGTCGGTCCCTTTTCACTATGTGCTCTGGCTTATCACTCAGAAGTGGTTCTGTCGCAGGTAAGGTTGAGCTTGGTGTCCTATTCAACGCTTCAATTGGTGATAGGCCAAGTTGATCATCAAAATTCCGTGTCCAGGTCGTTTCAGCGATAGAACGAATACGTGCGACTTTATCACCGCTCATGAACTCACCACCAACGTTTGATGTGGCGATGAACGCAAAGTCATCTTGTAGCTGTTGCTTGGTCGCTGCAAGTTCGTCGGCGATTTGTTGCGTTGGTAGTGTGCCTTCCAATTGTTTTCTCAAAGCTGCGATCTCTGCATCACGCCAAAGCACCTCAAATCGTGTTCTTACTTCGTGAATTCGGTTGTAGTTGGCTTCTAGCTTCGAGCCTTTATCAACGATGTGTTCAGGCGTCGTGATCTTGCCACAATCATGAAGCCAAGCTGCAATTCTAAATTCACGACGCTCATCGTCGTTCTCAAATTTAAAGTCTTTGAAATGGTCAGATTGTGATTTTTCCGCCGCCTCTGCCAGCATCAAGCCAAGTTCCGGAACACGATTACAGTGCCCTGCTGTATAGGCAGACTTATCATCGATCGCTTGAGCAATAAGCTTAATAAACGACTCAACAAACGCCTCTTGAGTTTGCTCATGTTGCTTAATCTCAGCAGACATATCTTTAACGGCGACAGACAACTCCCATACTTCTTTAATACGAGTATCAAGCACATTCACACTGTCGTAATCACGTTGTTTAATCTTATTTGTTTCAGCTTTAAGCTGACGTATAGGTCGAACAATCGGCGCACCAAAGATCCAAGCCACAGGCAATGTTAGGCTCATAAGCAGCACAGTCACGCCAATCGAAGTCGCCACACGCTTGTTTACCGCGCTGTAAATTTCCGCTTCAGGTATCGCCACAGCAAAGTATTCTGAATAATGCTCACCCGTCTCAATTTTTTTCAGATAAAGGTGCTTAGTCTCTCCATTGAGCACCATCTCGACCATTTCGCCTTCAGTCGTCGCTGTCGCGGTTTTCTCGTAGAGTTCAGTGTAAGGAATGGTGGTTCCAGTATTTAGCGCCTGATGATGAAACCACTTTTGCGCTAGCGCTTCTTTCTGTTCGACAGTCAGTGCGCCGATCGCTTGGTTGATGATCGGCAAGAGCTGCTGATGTTTATTCTGCAACACAATATGGAACTGATTTGGATAGTTTGCTTTTAGGTCAGACAACGCGTCATTCACCTTCAAGTTTGCATGAAAGAACTTATCCAGAGAAAAAGCGAGGACTGGCTTGGCATCCAGTACCGCAAAGTATTCACCGTTGTCTACGGCATCAAGCGCAGACTCAATATTAGGAACTTCAACAAGATCAATGTTTGGAAAATCCTGTATTAACTGAGGTGTAATAGACCATCCAGACAGAATTGCGACCTTTTTACCACTCAGCTCGCCATAGCTTGATACAGTTTGAACATCACTGCGAGTCACTACCGAGAACGGTAAATCGTAAATAGCATCGGTATATAAACCTTTGACACCATTACTCTCATAATTCTGAATGGAATGAAGGCCATCGATGCTTCCTTCATGAAACTTGTCTGTCAGCTCTTTCCAAGAAAATCCGTTTACAAATTCAAACTGTATTCCACTCGTCTCCCCGACCATATTTAGAAGATCAATCGCGTAGCCATTAGGTTGTCCCGAAACAGAGAAATCCATTGGACCCCAATCCGTTTGATTCGAGAACAACAAAGGCGGCGTAGCTTCTATTATGGCTTGCTGCTTAGGCGACCAATTGATTTGATCGGATTGTGGAAGCTCGTGTGTCGTATCGACGTCGCGGTTTGAAGCAATAATGTTTCCTGATTTAGAATACAAAAAGGACTCAACCTGGCTTTCTTCATCCAAGTCCAATGCACTGGCGGATAACTTACTTGCTAACGAAGAGAGAACGATATCAATGCCTATCACGTGTTGTGTGTTGCTTACGGCTTTTGATTCAAAAGCTAAAGAGTAGGTTTGACCGGTGATTTGAAGATGTTGAAAAAGATAAGGCTGCGTCTTTTCAACAGTCTCTGTATTCGCTGTTACGTACCAAGGCCTTGTCGTGGGAAAGTAATTACTCGGCTCTGTTTTTGAATCCCGAAGATTAAATTCAAGGTCATAGTATTTTGTCGTTCGGATACGGCCTGCTTCCCTATCACTGATCTCTATTACAACCCATCGGTCTGTGCTATCAGCACCGATTTTATCTCGAACAAAAGGAGAAGACTCTAAATTGATAATTTGGAAGAAGCGTTCGTTAGATGAACCAATGTAGATGCTGTAAAACAGAGGGTTGTCTTTTATTGCTTCAGAAAGGATCCCACGCGACTCTTCACGAGAGATTTGGTGGCTGATAGAACGATGTACAGAGGAGAGCAATCGTGCAGTGTTTATCGCATCAGAATCGATGTTACCGATATAGTCACTGAGATCTTGAGATACCATCGTCAGTTTCGACAAAGTGTGCTCAGTCGCCATTTTTTTGCTGAAATAGTATTGAAGTGAAACCGCTACGATCGCCGTCAGTACCGTCGCAAGCAAAAACATCCCTCCAACGGTCACCCGTAATGAGATTTTTGTGTTTTTCATTATTCTGTCCTTGAATAACCACTAGCGAAGAAATGTAACATGCTAGCAATATTTCTATTATTACTACGGCATACTGCCTCTAGCAACACATTATTCTATATATTGTTTAAGTTATCCCTATATCTCCCTTCTACGTCGCAATAACCTTATATTTTAATGATATTTAACAATATAAATTGATGAGCAATTTCCTTAATTAAATTAATGATATTTGTTTTCGTAAAATGGAAACACCTCACGCCTTTGTTATGAGACTTATTATATTATTTACTTTATGCTATAAATTTAGATATAAATTTTTAACATCAAGTCAGTTCGTTAGTATCGACATAATCGTATGTCTGAACATCTTCGAGCATTATCAGGCGAGCCTATGACGGATAATTTCTCCCCTTCTGCCAGCACGATTGTGGCAAAAGATTCTAAAAGCAACGAGCATGCAGTCAGCGATTTTGCTATTTCTGAGTACTTATCGAAGCCTTTTAAAATCGAACTCACTCTTATCTCTAAGAACTTTGTTATCGATGACCAACTGGGTCAAAAACTCTCTATTACCCGCTTTGTTAACGACACTGACAATTTGACCGCGACGCGAGTATTCAACGGTATAGTCACACAAGTTCAATTACTGGGTATGGACAGCAATCTGCAGTACTCTAGTTACCGCGTCACTCTAAGACCCTGGTTTTGGTTATTAAAGCACACTCACTCGTTCCGTGTTTATCAAAGCCAATCGACCAAAGACATTGTTTCAGACGTACTAACTCAAGCTGGTTTCAGTGGCTCCTTCAAAGCAGGAACCATGCCTTCATCGAAACGCGAATATTGCGTTCAATACAATGAAAGCGACTTTGATTTTGTAACACGCTTGCTTGCTGAAGAAGGCGTGCATTATTTTTTCCAACACAGCGATTCAGACCATCTGATGATGCTTCAAGATGCACAGAGCCCTTTCCAAAAATCAGATGCCAGTAAATTCGACATGATTGAAGTCCCCTCCGGCAGTAATCCATTGATCGATAAATGGATGCCTCAAGGTCAGTTTCATGGTGCCAGCATCGAACTAACCAGTTATGACTACTCACAAACCAAATTAGTGAGCAGTAAAGAGAAGAAATCCAGTCATACGATTGCTAACAACACCAAGTTAACCAAACATTTTTACCCAAACCTTGGCATCACAGGTGGGATGGAAGATCTCGCCAGCAATCTAGTTAAGCGACGTATTGAGCAACTCGAGCAAAACTATCAAACCGTAGACGCAGAAGCTCAGCACGACTCATTCGAATTAGGCACGTGGTTTTCATTAGCCTCCCATTTAGACAAAGCTCAACTAGGCGACTACCTCGTCACTGAGCTTCATATTCGATACAACACCGAGAACCACTGTGATACTCGCCTCACCCTACTTGATACCTCAATTCCTAATTATCCGACACCGCGAGATAAAGCCAGAATACAGGGTCTACAAAGCGCAATTGTCGCGGGTAGTACGGCCGGTGAAATCAATCAAGATGACCAAGGTCGAGTTCGTATTCAGTTCCATTGGGATACCGAAGCATCCGGAGACAAGACAAGTTGCTTTGTGCGAGTCGCTCAAATGATGGCAGGTAGTGGCTATGGTGCTCAATTCATTCCGAGAGTGGGACAAGAAGTACTGGTTAGCTTTATTGATGGCGACCCAGACCAACCGATTATCACAGGCAGTGTCTATAACAGTAAAAACGCGCCCCCTTACAAAGAAGCCAACTCAACTAAAACAGGGATCAGCACTAAGCTAAGTGGATTAGCGAATGAGCTCTATTTCGACGATAAGAAAGACAATGAGCTTATGTATATGCACGCGACGAAAGACTTCACTAAAGAAGTAGAAAACAACCTGACTGAAACGATCAAAGGTGAACTGCTTCAGAAGACGACTAAGCAAGTAACGGTTTCCACAGAAGATAACTACACACTTACCTCAGACAAAGCGATCAGTGAGAAAGGCAAATCCATCTCGTTAGAAGCCGACGACAAAATAGAGCTAACGGTAGGTTCCAGTAAGATCACCATGTCTTCATCTTCCATCAGTATTGAAGCCAGCAACATTGATATTAAAGCGAGTAGCGCTCTCAATCTCGAAGGGATGAACGTGACAAGCAAAGCAACATCGGCCAACAAAATCTCAGGTGTCACAACAGCTCTCGAAGCAACAAGTTCCAACAGTATCAAAGGGCTCAGCGTCGCTATCAAAGCAGATACTACTCTCTCAGCGGAAGGCTCATTGAGTGCCGAGTTTAAATCTGGACTAAAAGGTACGTTTGATGGCGGTGTGATGGGCGAACTCAAAGGCGCGATCGTGAAGGTGAATTAATACGTTCAAGTAAATTCACTCATCAAGCTCATGAGCCACCACGAACAAAATTTAGGTAGAACGAAAAGATGTATAAAAAGATTCCATATCAAACGGGCAGGCAACTGCTCGACAGGTTTTCAAGCTCAGACGAAGCCCAAGCTCTGATAGATGAAGAACTCAACGTCGCTGATTCTATAGAAGCTTTGCTGAAAGACGAACTCTATTTCGACTTGGTTCAGTTTCTTGCTCACGGGTTACCTGTTCGCGAAGCCATTTGGTGGGGCGCACATACGCTCGATGCAAGAAATGATGTGTGGTCTACAATGCAAAAGCAGTGTATTTCAACGGCCAAGGCTTGGGTGAAGTCTCCTTCAGAGGAACAGAGGCGAAAGAGCGAACTCTTTTCCAACAAGCTCAAACTGAATTGCGGCCCGTCTTGGCTAGCTCAAGCCGTATTCTGGAATGGTTCTGGCAGCATTGTAGCGCCAGATTTACCCAACGTTCTGCCCGACCCTTTCTTATACTCTAAGGCGGTAGCTGGCGCGATCAACCACTCCGCGGCACTGCCTCACTGGGATAAAACCAACGAGTATTATAAGAAATCCATTGGCATTGCACTTGAGCTTGCCAAAGGCAGTAAAGCATAAAGTTAAAGATGACAGGAGTAACTAATGACGTTAGCCGCACGATTAACTGACATGCACGTTTGCCCAATGCAGACACCTGCAGTCCCACCTATCCCCCACGTTGGCGGCCCGATTAGTGGCCCCGGCGTTCCAACGGTACTTATTGGCAATATGCCAGCAGCAACCCTTGGTGACATGTGCGTATGTGTCGGACCTCCAGACAGCATCATTAAGGGCAGTGCTACCGTACTCATAATGAGTAAACCCGCAGCGCGTATGGGTGATACAACGAGCCATGGCGGCACGATTGTTCTTGGTATGCCAACCGTGATGATTGGAGGTTAAATACCTTACATTTCATAGGGTTTCAAAAAACCGTGACATCGGTCCACTTTCTTAGATGAAGTTCAAAGTTTTAAGTAAATATCTATTTTGCATGAGACTTTTCAAGAAAAAGCTCTAGAATTGATAAATGTTAACAAGTGTTTACGAAACATAAGGAATATGTATCAAAAATAACACTTTGTGCGATCAGGATAACAAATAGATTTTTTACAGGATGTATATGACAGAAATCGACCACTTACTTGTTCCTATCTCAGATGATGCGCCGTCAGGCACTTATTTGAAGTTAGATCGAAGTGCCTATCGCAGTTTGAGAAATGTTTATAACAGTGCTCAATCTTCATTTAGACAGTTAGTTGAAACGCCTGACGCTTCGTCTGATCCCGCAATCGTAGATGCCAATACAGACAATTGGGCTGAGCTAAGAAAAGTTTCAGAAGAAACCCTGACTTCCCAATCGAAAGACTTAGAGATATTGGGTTGGTATATCACTAGCCAACTCTTTACTTCGCAACCATTTCATAACCTTGCTAGTGCTGTCCCAGCGTTAAACCTTTTCATCGACCAATTTTGGGACACGTTGAACCCAATGCCACCAGGGGCAAAACTCAAAGCTTCTGACGATGCAGGGAAAGCAAAAGAAATTACTGAGTTTAGAACTAAACCCCTACTTCAATTGGTTGGCGAGTCTGTTGACTCAAGTTCTGTCTACATTCCTTTTCAAATGATTGATTTTTGTGCCGGTATCACTTTTGGTGACTACCTCACTGCAGAGCGCAAAGGCAATATTGCAGAATTAAAAGAGTCAGCTTTAGGCGCATTTGACCAAAGCGTTTCAGAAACACTTTTTCAATTGGCTAGCATTTACAGCGAATTGGAGGTCGTAGAAAAAAACTTAGCGGCAAAATGCCAAACCGTTGGTGCAACCGTAATCAGTTTTAATTTCATCAAAACTAATGTACGTGATCTTATCAAGGCGATACATTTCTTAGTGGGAGAAAAGTTCACTCCTTGGCCTTTAGATGATGAGTTCCATGTTATTCAGAACACTGCAGACGGCTCAGTGCAAAGCGATTCAACACCTGCGGCATCAGAGCAAGCGAATATTGCTGCCAGCAACGCTAATCCTGCGACGGCAACCAACCAAGATCTAGGGCAAGAGCCCCTAGCAAACCCAGCGCAATCTCATGCGCCAAGTATTCAGCCAACTTCGAGTCAAGTTCAAACGGTTGTACAGAATGTATCGAGCATTAACGGCATTGTGAATCGCGATCACGCGTTTCAAGAGATTCGAAAAATCGCCGAATACTTCAAAGAAACAGAACCTCACAGCCCTATCGCCTTCTTACTTGAGCGTTCAATTCGTTGGGGCTACATGAGCTTCCCAGAGCTACTACAAGAAATGATTGGCAATGAACAGAATGTGATTGCCCAAATTAATCAAATGACGGGAATGGACAACCTAGACAAGATGGACTTGTCTGGAAAGTCGGTTCCTGTAATGACTTCCGCTCCGGAGACAACTCCGGTAGCGAAACCGACTATTGAAGAGCCCGCGACAGCAACGTCAGTTCCCGATAGTTCAAATAGCACGACAGATACAAACCAAACATCTGAATCTACTTCCGACTCATCATCGAGCAGCCTGCAAGATTTTGAGTGGTAAAGCACATTAATGCGTCAAGCAAGGAGAAAGTAATGGCTTCTATTTTTATGAGAATTGATGGTACGACACCAAAAGGTGCGGCAACTGTAGAAAAAATCGGAGGCAAAGATGGTTTCTTTGCTCTTGATAGTATTTCTTGGAGCGCTGTTCGTGGTGTTGGTATCGATGTAGGTAATGCAAACAATGCGGACCAAGGCATGGTTGCTCTTGGTGAAGTCAACATGACTCGTGGCTGTGATGGTGCAACACCGCATCTAACCACATTCTTATATGCGCCGGGCCCTGAAGGTCGCACTGTTGAAATCGTTATGACAAAACCAAACCGCGAAGGTTCTGGTGCTGATCCATACCTGATTTTAACGCTAAAAATGGCTCGTATGTCTAGCTACAACATGTCTGGTACGGATGGTTCACTGCCAAGCGAATCTTTCAGCCTAACTTACACAGAAATTTCGAAGGCTTACTACATTGAAGCAGACGGCGGTAAGATCGAGAAAGGCCCTGAGGTTGGCTTCGATGCTACTACAGCTAAAGTTACTTCAACTGCTAAGTAATTAAACAAGGAGAGTTACCGTGGCACTAAATTCCCAACATAAACGCGTAAGTAAGAACCGCGTAAGTATTACCTATGACGTTGAGACTAATGGCGCTGTAGAAACCAAAGAGCTCCCTTTTGTTGTTGGGGTTATTGGTGACTACTCAGGCCATAAGCAAGACAAAGAAGAAGTGGAAGATCGTACCTTCTATAACGTTGATAAAGACAACTTCGACACTGTAATGAAGCGCGTTGGCCCTGAACTATCCCTAAAAGTAGATAACGTACTTGCAGGCGATGACAGCCAATTCGAAGCGAGCCTCAAGTTTGACTCAATGAAAGACTTCGAACCTGAAGCGATCATCGAACAAGTTGAACCGCTCAAGAAGCTAGTCGAAACCCGTAATCAACTGAAGGTACTTCTTTCTAAAGCCGATCGTTCTCGCGACCTAGAGAAACTACTTAAAGAAGTTCTACAAAGTGCAGATACGATTAATGCTCTTTCTGATGAGCTTGGTATTAAAGAAGAAGGAGCTGAGTAATGAGTACTGAAACTGAGAATCAAGCGCAACCGGAGGCGGCGGAAGGCTCACTGAGCTTCCTAGACCGTGCGATTGAAGCAACCACTCAAACTCCTGCAGACACTACCAAAGAGCTGTTTTCTGTACTTACAGAGCAAGCACTTTCTGGCACGGTGACGTGGGATAAGAACGTTACAAAAACCATTGAAAATGCAATCTCTGAGATTGATAAGAAACTGTCTCAACAGCTATCTGAAGTCATGCAACAGAAAGACCTACAAAAGCTGGAAGGCTCTTGGCGTGGTCTGCAAAAACTGGTTAAAGAGAGCGAGCTTGGCCGAGATCTGAAGATCAAAATGGTCGATTACACGCAAGAAGAACTGCTAGACCAATTTGAAGATGCGCCTGCGATTGACCGTAGCCCGCTGTTCAATGCCGTTTACCAAGGCGAATTCGGTACTGCTGGTGGTGAACCTTACGGTACATTCATTGGTGACTACGAGTTTAGCGCTAAAGATGAAGATGTTGCCCTACTTCGCTACATGGGTGAAGTTGCTGCAGCGTGTCACGCACCATTCATTGCCGCTGCAAACGCTGAGATGTTTGAGTTTAACGACTTCCAAACCTTCTCTGAAGGCAAACCGGTAGCCGCTGGTTTTGACTCTCCTGCATACGCAGCATGGAACTCTTTCCGTGAGAGTGATGACGCACGTTACGTAACACTAACTCTGCCTCGTACTCTGGCTCGTCTACCTTATGGTGACAAAGGCCTAAGCACGGATGTCTTTGCTTATGAAGAGCTAGGCACTGATATGGATGGCAACCCTAAGCCGACAAGCAATGATCAGTTAGTTTGGTCAAATGCAGCGTATGATCTGGGTCTTAAAATGACTCAAGCTTATACCGCTTCTGGCTGGTGTACTTCTATCCGTGGTCTTGATAACGGTGGTAAGGTCGAGAATCTTCCAAACCTAACGTACAAGTCTGAAGCTGGCGATCTACTTCAGCAATGTCCAACAGAAGTTAACCTAACAGATGAGCGTGAAAAAGAGCTTTCTGACCTTGGCTTCCTTCCTTTGGTTCACTACAAAAGCTCTAACTACGCTGTATTCATCGGCGGTCAAACTACACAGAAACCTAAAACCTTCACTGACCCAGATGCAACGGCGAACGCTGCAATCTCTGCCCGCCTGCCTTACATCATGGCGAGTAGCCGTATCGCCCACTACTTGAAAGTAATGGGTCGAGACAAATTAGGCTCGAACCTTGAAGCTCCGGACATCAAACGCGAGCTACAACTTTGGATCGACCAATACACCAACGCTGGTGCAATTGGTAATGAGCAACGTGCGAAAACCCCGCTTTGTGAATCTCGCATCGAGGTGGTTGAGCAACCTGGTAAGCCAGGCGCATACTCAGCTGTCGCTCATTTAAGACCTTGGTTACAACTTGAAGAACTGACGACTTCAGTTCGAATGGTTGCGAAGATTCCAGGCTAATAGGGATTTGGCCGGAGCAATCCGGCCAAAAATTTTGTATGAAGTTAAATACAGAATGGCAAAACAAATTCAATCAATTAGATGACACAGATAATACCTTTATGAAAGAGGCTTTATCTCTGTTTTCTGAGTTAGACAAACACTCCTTAAGCTCTAAATCCTCACTAATTTCATTGATATCAACACTTATATCAACAATCGATACTGAACTCAGTTTGCAGCTTGATGAAATCTTGCATGAACCTGAATTTCAAAAGCTAGAGCGTAACTGGTTAAGCCTTCAACAACTCGTATCCCTACCCGTCAGCTATCAAAGAGCTCATGTAAAGTTACTCGATATGAATTGGGCGGAGATATCCAGTGACGTCAACCAAGCTTATTCGACCAAATCCAGTGACTTGTATAACAAGATTGGTAATAACGAACTCAATACCTTAGGTGGTCACCCGTTTGGTTGCATCACGTTTAGTCACCCTATCTCGATGGATATCGATTTTGACGCCGATTACGACGATCTATTTACCGTAGAGCTATTAGGTAAATTAGGCGAAGCAACACTATGCCCTATGCTCTTTTCCCCAGTCTCGACCTTCTTTGGCGAAAGTGGCGCTGATTGGCTATCAGACATTGAACGTATCAATAAAATACTTTCCGGCCCCGATTTTAAAGCGTGGCAGGATTTACGCAGCAAACCGAGCTCTCGCTTTATCGGCATGGCACTTCCTCAAGTGCGCCTTCGTGATGCCTACAAAAACCGACGAGCTGGCTTCATTTATAACGAGCAAGGTAAAGGCGCTTGGGGTTTAGCTAATATGGTACTGGCGACCACTATCATGCGAGAGTTTCACCGTGTTAACTGGTTTGGATTTTTAAAATCTCGCTGGAACGACAAGCTTCAAGGTGCTGTTATCAATCTGCCTGCGAACCACTATTTCGATAGCCACCTGCAAAAGCCAGTCACCGACATTAGTCTGTTCGGGCAACTATCGAACTTCTACGCGCAAAGCGGTTTTATCCCATTAGCGAAAAGCCCTTTAACCGACAAGTTCTACTTCAATGGTAACAACTCGATTTGGCAGTGCGGGCAAAGCGACAATGACAAGGTACTTACTCAGATTCAAACCACACTGATGTCTTGCCGAATCGCTCACTACTTAAAAGTTCAGGTCAGAGAGATGATTGGCAGCTTCAACAATGCTACAGAGTGTGAGTTGTTTTTGACGCACTGGATTGAAAAATTCTCAAGCAACGTGTCGTTTGCCAATGAAGAAACATTATCTAAATACCCATTAAGCTTCGCTAAAGTGAGTGTCACAGAGTCTAGCGCTCAAGCTGGCAGCTTTGCTTGCACTCTACGCATCGTTCCTCAATACCAGTTTGATTACTTCAGTGGTGAAGTAGTTCTAACTACCGACCTGAATGAGGTGGCGTAATGAGCTTTTGGACAACCTTTATTAGCGATTCAAAACCTTATCAGGATGCTGAGATTGAAGACATCAAGTTCCATCTCACCAAGCTGTTAGAAGCCGAGGCGTCACTGACAGATATCGATAACAGATTGATCGAAGTAAATCGTTCTAACTTGAAATTTGGTATCGAAGATATCCAGTTACTCAGCGCAACCCTAGAAAAAACACAGCTTACTTTACGCATAGAAAACTGGATCAAGAGCTTTGAACCGCGATTACATGATATTTCTGTCGAACTCGGAGAGCGTAAAGAAGGCGACAACTCGCTATCGTTCAACATCATTGCCAAGGTAAAAACCAGCCATGGCGAACAAGACCTGATCTTCGATTCAAAAATCGCATTGAGCGACTTAACGACCTCTTTAGAAGAAGATAACTATGACTGAACCTATTATGCGTTACTTCGAGCAAGAACTGGCTTTTGTGCGCCGTTCATTGGGGCAGTTTGGTCAAGAATATCCAACACACGCTGAAAAGCTCAATATTCATCAGGGTAAGATTGAAGATCCAAGCATGGCTCGCCTTTTAGATGGCGTAGCACTTTTGAATGCGAAAGTAGAAAAGAAGCTCTCAGAGCAACTACCTGAGGTGATTGAAGGCATTTTAAGTGTCCTCTACCCTTCTTACATTCAAACCGTTCCAAGCGTTGCCTATCTTGAGTTGCTTGCCGAAGATGGTCCGATTGAATCGAGTACCTTACCAAAAGGTTCGTTGTTTTCGAGCACCAACACCAAAAACGAATGCCTATTTAGAACCGTTGATGAACTCAAAATAGCTCCGTTTAACTTAGGTAACATCAAAGCTTTAAGCGCACCGTTTAGCTTTAACAGACCGAAATCGGCTAATCAAAGCTCTGCCGTTGTTCAAATTTCTTTGAGTACTGGCGATCCTGAAGTCCATTTCAGCCATTTGGAGTTGAACGATCTCGACTTCTTCGTCAAAGGCTTTGAGAACAATGCAGATTCGTTAGTCGAACTTCTTCTCAACAATACTTTATCGATTTCAATTTCAGACAGTGAATGCGCTCGACACGTCACTGTCGATAGCCACCAGCTTAAGAATCGAATCAGCGACCTAGAGTTCAAATTTCTGCCTGAACACGGTAATCAATTTACGGGCTATCAACTGCTCAACGAGTTCTTCTTTTTCAAAGAGAAACGACAGTTCTTCAGACTTAAGAACTTTGCCGAATACGCGAGCCAATTTGACGAATCTGAAATCGTCATCAATTTGTTCATGTCCTCATTACCGTCTGAGTTTATCCGCCTGTTCAACAAAGATGTTTTCAAACTGAATGTGATGCCCGCAATTAACTTGTTCGAACAAACAGGGGAGCCGATCCCTTACGATCACAGAACCCTTTCTGTTCCGGTCAACGCCGACGCACACAGTGACAACAATATCGAAATCATTGAAATTCAGAATGTTTATGAGATTACGCCCAATGGCGAGATACCTTTAGTCCCGCTTTTTAAAGAGAAATATTCTCACAATCAACAATACGACTACTGGCAAAGTAAACATAATCACTTCGGTGAAATGAGCATCGCAATCTCGTTATCGGAAACGCCCAATACTGAATTTAGTAAACTGCTCGGCACTAATCTACTGTGCACGAATGGTAAACAGGCGTGTGGCGTAAGCGGTACGTTAGAATGCCTAGAAAGCATCGACTTACCTGGTAATTTTTCACCTATTTATCCACCTTCAGCGCCCATTACCAAGGAAGTTGACCAAAACATCCACTGGGAATTTATTAGTTTGTTGAACACCAACTTTTCATCTTTGGTGCAATCGAGCAGCCCAGTGGCTGACCTCAAACACATATTGAGTTTGTGCAGCCGAGAACAGGTATCAAGTGCTGAAATTCAGATGATTCACTCGATCACATTTAACTCCCAAGTATCGGCTATTCGTGTGTTGGGCAAAAACGTGTTCTCTCCCGGTACTGAGATTGAATTGACGCTTGATGCCACATCACCCTACCTAGCATTTGCCGATGTGTTAAGCCGTTTCTTCCAGCAGTTTTGTAGCTTTGACCGATACATCCAACTCAAGATCCGTATTTACGGACGAGACGGTATCGTCAAAAAATACCCGAAAATTCACGGTAGTCAATTGTGCCTATAACGCAGCGAATATCGGTAGCGCCATCAACGATACATAGCCAAATCGATGGTCATAGGGAGATGATATGAAGCACTTCATCGAAGATTTAGCGACTCAGCCTGAGAAATATGACTTCTCACAGGCGATGAGATTGTTGGAACAACTTCAGTCCCAGAGTACCACACCGTTACAGATTCAATTGAAGTCTGAGGCAATGCCGACGGGCAACCCTCAAGAGATTCAATATTTCTCGTTAAAGGGAAATAAAGCCAAGCTCAGACTAGCGAAACAAGCGCTTTCTGGCGTTAAAGGCGTGATACCGAATTATATTTACGAAGAGCTATTAGCGGCGATACACAACGAAGATCATTCTCTGCAAGATTTTCTGGACGTGTTCAACCAAAGACATTTCGAAATTACCTATCGAACCAATGCACGACGTTGGTTGCTGGTTGAAAGCGAACAAAACCCAAAGAAAACAGCATTATTGAATCACTTTGCTGCGCTAGGGAAAGAACATAAAGAGTATCTGCAATACTCGCTTCTTCTGAGCCAACAAAGTCGCAGCCTAACCACATTGAAAAAGATCTTAAATGACTTTTTTCCCTATTCGATTGAGGTTGAATGTAAAGCCTTTGAACGACGCCTTCTACCTTCAGACTCATTGACTCGAATCGGTACTAACCGCGACTTCAACAGTCGTCTAGGACAAGGTTTTTTAGTTGGAAAAACCTGCCTCGCCCATTTCAACAATTTGAATATTTTTGTTACCCCAAAAAACAGAAATGAGTTTCTCGAGATTCAACAAGATGACCAGTTTGCTAAAGCGGTGTTGTCTTTGACACAGCATTACTTAAAAGACAGCACGCCCGTTGCCATTTACCTGAACGTTAAGCGTTCATATTTAATCAGACCCCGTTTATCAAGCAACGTTTCTATGGCTGCACGTTTGGGTGAGATTGACTACCTAGCCCCTGAACGTAACCCCAATGAAACCGTAAAGATTTTGCTTTTGTAGTTCGTAATACGGAATGTATAGATTATAGAGATACAAGGAATTGACTATGACACAAGTAACTCTCACTAACTTAGTAGGAAAGCTATCTCCCGAGCTTAAGCAAGCGCTGGAAGCGTCTGCGGGCGCGGCGATGAACCAAGGTGTTGGAGCGATAGAAACAGAACACTGGATTCTGCAACTTATCTCCCAGAAAGATCCAAAGATCATGGCATTGTGCGAGTCTCAAAAGCTTTCATTAGACGCGCTAGTAAATGAGCTGACAAAGAAAATATCCATGATGCCGAAGGGCAATGAAGGTCAGCCAACATTGAGCCACAGCTTAACTGAGTTAATCAAAGATGCTTGGATGATCGCTTCCGTAAACTACGGCCACGGTGAGATAGTCAGCTTGCACCTTATTCAAGCTTTGATGCAACAGAATGTGCTCGGTGTGAGCACACTACAACTTGAAGCATTAAGCAGCGTATCACTAGAGTCTCTACAAGGCCTGATCAAGAAGACTCCGATTGCACGTAACACTGCCTCGCCTTCTGCTAACGGCTCTGTTGATACCACGCCTGCGGGTAACGATGCGCTAAGCAAATATACCGTTAACCTGACGCAACAAGCACTCGACGGAAACATCGATCCTATTTCAGGCCGTAATGCTGAAGTCAGAAAAGCGATTGATATCTTGTGTCGTAAGCGCCAAAACAACCCTATTATGGTCGGTGAACCCGGTGTAGGTAAAACCGCTGTTGTTGAAGGATTAGCACTAAGGATTGCAGCAGACGAAGTACCAAGCGCACTACAAGGCGTACAAATCCACTCTCTGGATCTAGGGCTACTGCAAGCGGGTGCAAGCGTTAAGGGCGAGTTTGAAAACCGCCTGAAAGATGTCATCAACGAAGTGAAAAGCTCTGAAGTGCCGATCATCGTGTTCATCGATGAAGCCCATACACTTATTGGTGCTGGTGGTGCTGCAGGACAAAACGATGCAGCCAACCTTCTAAAGCCAGCTCTGGCACGTGGTGAGTTCAAAACCATTGCCGCAACAACATGGGCAGAATATAAGAAGTACTTCGAAAAAGACCCTGCACTGACACGTAGATTCCAAGTTGTAACCATTGAAGAACCAAACGCCGAGGATGCAATGCAAATGCTGCGTGGCGTGGCCGCTTCACTGCAAGCCCACCATGGTGCCTTTATCGCTGAATCAGCAATTGAAGCTGCGGTTAATTTATCAATCCGTTACCTACCAAGTCGCCAGCTACCAGACAAAGCGATCAGCCTGCTTGATACCGCCAGTGCTCGAATCGCACTGACTCAAGGTGCTAAACCAGAGGTACTGGAAACGCTAGAGCAAACTATTCGTTACCAAGAAAATGAAAAATCAGCGCTCGAAAAAGAAGATGCCCTATTCTCAAACAGCGCAGAAGTCATCAAGGAACTGGCACAATCTATCGAAGAAAACCAACAAGCATTAGCTGCGTATTACACCCGTTGGGAAAAAGAGATTGAATTGGTAGATCAAATCAAAACGGTTCAACAAGAGATCACTGAAGAACAGGAACAAGATGCAGTCGATGCAACTAAGCAGAAGCAACTTGATACTCTGCGAACGGAATTAGCAGACTTGCAAGGTGAAGAACCTTTGGTTTATGCCATGGTTGACGACAACACAATCGCACAAGTGATTGCCAATTGGACTGGCATCCCGGTCGGTAACATGATGAGTGATGAAATCGCTAAACTGCTAACCTTAGAAGACGAGCTTAATACTCGAGTTATTGGTCAAGATGTTGCGAAGAATGAGCTCGCAAAAGCGATTCGTATCTCTAGAGCAGGTTTAACTGATAATCGTAAACCTATTGGCGTGTTCTTAATGTGTGGCCCAAGTGGTGTGGGTAAAACCGAAACCGCCATGGCACTTGCGGAGCAACTTTACGGAGGTAGCAACGACCTTACCGTGATCAACATGACCGAGTTTAAAGAGGAACATAAGATCTCTATGTTACTCGGCTCACCTGCGGGTTATGTCGGCTTTGGTGAAGGTGGTGTGTTAACGGAAGCAATCCGACGCAATCCATACTCAGTGCTTCTATTGGATGAGATGGAGAAAGCACACCCTGGCGTGCATGACTTGTTTTATCAAATTTTTGATAAAGGCCATATCAAAGACAGTGAAGGCCGAACCGTCGACTTCAAAAATACCATCATCATTATGACGTCGAATGCCGCCGATCAAGCTATCTGTGACGTGTGTGCTAAGTCTACAGACCGTATTGACAACGACGAGCTACTTGAGTCCATTCGTCCAGACCTGCAGCAATACTTTAAGCCTGCATTCTTAGGACGAACCACCATTGTTCCTTATTATCCGCTTAATGATGAAGAGCTAGCGAAGATCACTGAGATCTCTCTAAATCGAATCAAGAAGAAACTTGCGGAGCAATATCAAGCTTCATTCACTTGGGATGCGGATTTCATTCAGTTTGTTGTCGACCGTAATACCGACCCTACGACCGGTGGCCGTGCCGTTGAGCAAATCATTAATCGTTCATTGATGCCGAGATTGGCTGAAGAATGTATTGGTCGACTCAGCCGTAGTGAACCGATTACTCAAGTGACTGTTAGCGCGACGAACAACAGTGCCGACTTCGATTTATCTATTAAGTAGGTCTTAACCAATGAACAGCAAAGCCAGCCAAACCTTGACCAAACCTTCATTACTTAACCTGTCTCTTCGGGTTAAGTTGATGCTGGCCATCATGGCGGTTTTGCTGTTTTCCATCACCTTAAATGCAACACTAAACTATTTCAATTTCGAAAAAAGGCTGACTGAAACCTCCGATTCCATCTATCAGATTGTGTTGGAAGAAACACATAACGACATCAATCAAGCGATCAGTTTAGGCTTGCCGCTCTCTGCAATATCCAACATCCAAAGCATGTTGGACCGCCGTTTAAAAATCGTCGATGGCATTACCGCTTTGGTGGTCGTCTCAACGTCGGGTGAACGACTGTTTGGTACCGGAGAGGGAAATCAAGAAAGTGACCGTCAGCTATCACTAGACATCACCAATTCCTTTGGATTAGTAGAAGGCCAAGTTAAGCTCTACTACTCCACGACTCTGTTAGAGCAACAAAAAACCTTCTTACTCAAACTTCAGTTTCTCTATTCGGCGATTTGGATACTGCTCTCTTGCTTGTTCGCATTTGTTGCCTTGAAGTACCTATTAGAAGGCATTGTTGGCCGAGTAAAAGGCGCAACCGCGATATTTGAATCCGCCGCGAATTCGGATGAGTTGCTTCCGACCATTACTCAAGCTCACAAAGCACTGCAATCTCCGAACTCACTGTCTAAGTTTGAAAAGCTCAAAACCAAACACTTCCCAGTGTTTATCATCTCACTTGCTATCCTTCTGACGATCATTGCCAACCTTGGGGTTTCGTATCAATCCCTAGACAAGTTCTCCCAACTCTACGAAGTGAAACTAGAACAGAAATCCAACCTAATTGGCGACTCATTAAATCAAATGATCAAAGGGTTGCTCGATAAAGGAGTTCCTGACAACAAGCTGCATGGCTTGGAAGAAGAATTTGCTTTCTTCGTTGATCACCATAGCGAAATTCTGTCGATTAACTTTGAAGGACAGTCAGGCTCTTCCTATCGCTACCCTGAAGAACAAGTTGTGCACCCTTCTATTCGAGAATCAACGTTCTCACTTAACAACAGCCACACGATTCAATTGAACGTCACCACTGATAATAACCTGATCATCAATCTGCTCAAAGAGAGCGTCATGGATATGATTACCGTGTTGGTTGCCTCTTGCCTTGTGGTGGCTGAAATCATTCTGTTTATGTGTAACTTCATGATTATCTCGCCATGGAACCAAGTAAAGAAAGTGTTCATGTTGGTGAATCGAGACATTGTGAATCATTTGGCGAAGATCTCGACCCGCGATGAAATTGGCAAACTGCTTAGCCTGACCAATCAAGCGATCACTAAGCTCAACCCAAGTCAGCCATCGCAAGATATCGACAAACAAGACTTTCGATTCATTCGGCTACCGCTGTTTTTATTGGTGTTCTCTGAAGCATCTTCGCTGGCCTTTTTCCCTAGATTTGTCTCTTCACTGGAAAACACCACCGGATGGATTCCTGAAAACCTTGTCACTAGCTTACCCATTTCCCTATTTATGCTGTGTTGGGCTATCTCGCTGCCGTTTGCAGGTTACTGGTCAGACAAAGTAGGCAGAAGACACTCGCTAATGACAGGTGGGCTCATCACCTGTATTGGCTTAGTCGCGACTGCTTTCATTCAGTCTCTTGAACTCTTACTCGTTGCTCGTGCTTTTACCGCTGTTGGCTACGGCATTGTATTCATTTCAGCACAGGGCTATGTGTCCGATACGACTAACGACACTAACCGCACCAAAGGCATGGCGACTTTCTTATCAGCCTTCTTCTCTGGTTCGTTATGTGGTGCTGCGATCGGTGGGATTCTCGCTGAGAAGCTGGGCTATTCAGAAACGTTTATGCTTGCAGGATTATTGGCAACACTCAGTGTGTTACTCGTGTATGTGTTTTTCGAAAAATCGAACACCAGTAATTCAAGCAAGCCCGTTAAGTTAAAAGACTTTAAGCTGCTGTTGAGCAATAAGTATTTTGCCTTGATCACGATATTCAGCGCGATACCAGCGAAGATCGTCCTCACAGGATTCCTCTACTACATCTGCCCTGTTTACCTGCAATTCCTTGGCGAAAGCAGCTCTGTTTCAGGGCGTGTGATTATGGCATACGGTCTCGCCATCATATTAATTTCGCCGTTGAGTGCCATTCTGGTCGACAAACTCAAAAACAAAATGGCCTTTATCTTTATTGGTGGACTACTTTCATCCCTCGCCTTACTTAATTTCTATTTCTTCCAAGGCACATTAGGGTTACTGCTGATCGTGATAATTATCGGTATTGCTCACGGCATCTGTGTTTCTCCACAAATACCTTTGGTTATCGACTTGCTTTCCGGTCAAGGAATCGAGAAAGGAAAAATCATCGGTATTTTTAGACTGACTGAGCGCATCGGTAATATAGCAGGGCCAATGCTAGCCGGGGTGTGTTTGAGCATCTTTGGTTACGACCAAACCATTCTTATATTCGGTGCATCACTACTCGCAAGTTCCTTTAGCTTAATTGTGTTTTTCTCAATATTTCTGAAGTCGGATAAACAAAAGCTAGGAGTTCAATCATGAGATTTATAGTGTTCGTTCTTAGCTTTATTTTAATGACCCCACTCTCATTCGCTAAAAGCGATGAAAAACACGTCATTCTTTTATTATGGCGAGGGGTAACCGATGCCGAGCAAGGCTTCATGGATTATTTATCCCAACACGTTGATGTAAGGTTTACGATTCTTGATGCTAATAGAGATAAAGCACAGCTCAAACAACATATTAGGGATTTAGAATATAAAGATGCTGATCTCATTTATTCGTTCGGCACCACTATCACCTTGAATTTATTAGGGACTTACGCTGACCCTAGCGAATTTAGACTGAATAATTCGACGCCTGTTGTATTCAGCATTGTTACCGACCCTGTAGGTTCAAAGTTGATTGCTGATTTATCATCAAAAGAGAGAAACTTTACTGGTGTATCGCATATCGTACCCCATGAAATACAGTTTAAAGCGATAGAAAAGCTCAATAACATTTCAAGCCTTGGGGTTATATATAACGCTGACGAAAATAATTCGATTATCACCGCAAATAAAATGATGGAGTTATCGGAAATTTATAACAAGCGTGTTATGTTGTACCCATTAAACATTGATAAAAGCAAGTCAAACAGCGACTTAATTAACCTCACGATAGACAATATGAAACGTGATGGTGTCGATATGGCTTATTTACCACCTGATTCATACATCATCACCCAAGGAGGGGAAGTCGTATCAGGGCTACATTCGAAGGGTATCCCCACATTCTCGGCCACCGAAAGCCCAATAAGAAACCATAAGGCCTTATTTGGTATTGTCAGCCGTTACTACAATGTTGGTCAATTTGCTGGATACAAAGCGAAGAACATATTGAAAGGAACTCAAAAAGCTTCAGACATTCCGATAGAGTCACTGAGCCAATATTCCTATATTGTTAATATCGAGGCCGCACATAAGCTCGACTATTACCCGCCAGTGTCAATCTTGAAGATCTCTGAAGTGATAGGACACTCTAATGATGTTAACTAGAGCCTCTACCATCAGATTATCGTTAGTCACCCTACTCATCTCGACGTTTTGGTCGGTGAGTGCCTCTGCTCAAGTCAAAATTGGGCCATCTCGCCTTATGCTGACTACGCAAGATTGGCCGCCGTACCAAACCTATGAAAATGCCTCAATGCAAGGTATCGCCTTAGACAAGGTTAAATGCGCCTTAGGTATGATGGGACAACCTTATCAGCTAACTATGACCACTTGGTCTGATGCGCAATTGCGTGTTCATAGCGGCAGTCAACACGGTTTCTTCGTGGCAACCAAAACCTCAGAGCGAGATGAATACGCAACGCTCTCTGCGCCTATCGCGAAGCAAACTTTGAACTGGTATTTTGGCCCAGGAGTGGAGCCGAAGGTTGATGAATTGTCAAAATTAAACCTTAACTTTTCTGCCAAATTTGGCTCAAACAAATGGTTTTGGCTAAAACGTAATGGATTTAACGTCGTTAAGCAGCCACGAGATGCTAAAGTATTACTAAGACTTTTAAAACAAAGGGAAATTGATGTTGTTTTAGAGGATGAGTTGGTCTTTAAAAGAGAATTGGATAAAGCCTCTTTACCACTCGATTACTTCAATTCGACGAATTTAGATACCAAGGATATGGGGGTCTATTTTTCGAATCGATTCCTTAAAACCTACTCAGGTTTCCTAGATAGTTTTAACTCAGCCATATCCAAGTGCAAGGAGTAGCCATTGTCCATCAGTGTCCACATGATTTCTGTACCTGCTGAAGAGGTTGTTTCCTCAAGAGTGTCGTATCTGCCAGAAAGTGGCGGAAGCTTAGGTCGTTCCCCATCATGTGATATTGCGCTACCCGATCAAACCAAATGGATCTCTCGAACTCACTGCCAACTCTACCCCACTGACCGTGGCTACGTGATTAAAGACATCAGTAACAACGGCGTTTCGTTGAACGACAAATCACTGGCGAAAGAGAAAGAGTACGTCATTACCGATGGTGACATCATCAAACTGGGCGGTTACACACTGTTAGTGAGCCTATTAAGTGACCCAAAAGTGAGCGCGACCAATAACACCACACAGGATGATACTTTTATAGAACCTTTCAACTTAAAACTGGACGACAGCGACACAGACTTTTTAGATGACGCTCCAGAAGTCTCAACCGTTAAGAAAGCCTCAAACTTCTCGTCAAAGAACGTATTGAGTGACGATCCCTTCTCGTCTGACCCTTTTGAAGATTTAGACGACGACAAAGTGATACCCAACATTGAAGTAGACGAAATTGCTCATGGCGATAGCAACGCCCTCTCTTCTGCTGAACTAGAGTACTTACCAGTTAATGTTGATAACAATACGCGTATAGAAGAGTCGATCGACAAGCTCATTACCTTAACCGAGAAAAACCAACAGTACTTACAGAATCCACAGCTACAACAAAAAGCACTATTCGACGCGTTAGAACAGACGGTTGATCAGTTCCTCAATGAATTTGCACCAAAGCAACTTGAGAACCAGTTCAGCGAGTACGTAAGTAGCGGCATTTTTACTAACAAAGATAAAAAGTATTGGAAGATCTACAGAAAGCACTTCCAACACCGCCAAGATAACGGAGATTTCAGACGTCAGTTCAAAGCGCTGTTTATGGAGAACATGCAAAAACAAAGTGAGGAGAGAGAATGAAACGTCTCATACTCTTATCGCTTTGTTTACTGATCGCAGCATGTTCTTCATCGGATCCTGCTCCTGTTGTCACTCAATACTCGTTGATCGTTAAAGCGGATGCGACAGTCAACCAATACAATGACGACCAAGCCAATCCTGTAGTGGTTAGGCTTTACCAATTAACCGATCAACAACTGTTTAAGCAACTTCCGTTTATTGACCTATACAACAATGACTTGCAGTTACTGGCAGCAAACCTAGTTTCAAAACAGGTATTACCCATTGTACTTCCGAGCTCAGAACAAAAACTGACGTTAGATATCAATAAGAACACTCAGTACATTGCCGCACTGGTCGAATTCGCGGATTACCAGAACGGCACGACCAAAACCGTTTTGATGATGCCTTCCGACCCGGAGCAGACATTAGAGTTAACAATTACAGGGAAGAAAGCAGAGTTGGCCGTGATACAGCCTGACTCCAGCTGGTGGCAAATCTTTTAATAAAAAAGCCAATATATAAAAATAATAGAAAAGGATTTTACGTGGACGCTTTCAAAAAAGTAGTGTGGCAAGAAGGGATGTTTATTGCGCCTCAGCACTTTCAGCAGCAAGATCGCTATGTGCAAAACTACATTCGTCAGAACATCGAAACACTGGCTGGTTTTGCCCCTTTCTTTGGCATCACCGAATTAGTGCTGAACCACGATCTATTAAAGATCGGTAAGCTGTCTATCCCAAGTTGTTCTGGTGTGTTCCCTGATGGAACCCAGTTTAATCTCAAGCAAGAAATCGTCGTCGACATTCCGCAGGGTACGATTGAAACCATTGTTTATCTTGCTCTGCCAATCTCTTTGCAAGGTAACAATGACTACAGTGAAGACGGTCAAGAACAGAGCCGCTACATCACCCGTTCAATCAACGTATTCGATACCTCAACTTCTGAAAACGCCAGTGTCGAAGTTGATGTTGCTCAGCTTAATATCGGCCTAAAATTCGCGGGAGAAGACACTTCTGGATTCACCCTAATTCCCGTCGCTAAGATCTTAGAAATCAGTGACTCTGATGAAGTGATGCTTGATAGAGCCTTCATTCCAGCTTGCTTACATTACGGTGCCTCAACTCTCCTTAGCGAACGAGTCAAAGAAATTCATGCGCTGGTCAGTAATCGAGCTCAAAACCTTCTGAAACGTATCGAAGCTGGCCAAGGACAGAAAAGTCCTCAGTCTATGATGCAAGACTTCTTGTGGCTTCAAACGCTCAACACTTGGCTACCGTGGTTTGAATTAACCATCAGTAACACCAAATACCCGACGCATGAACTGTATTCAAAATTGAAACAGTTTGAAGCTCAAGTCATGGCGTTAACACCGGCGATTCCTGATGAGTGTCAGCCATTAAAATATGACAAGCTCTACGACAACTTTAACCCGCTATTTTCAAGCCTAAGAAACTTACTGACACTCGTTCAACAAGATTCGGTTATTGAGTTCAAGTGGGATATCTCACTATTTGAAAAACGTCGCCTACTTCGCACGCTAATCAAAGATCCAAGCAGCGTTTATAACCGCCGTTTCGTTTTGAGTGTTAAATCCGACATCAGCAGTACAGAGCTAAATGAACTGTTCCCTATTTCCGCTAAGCTCAGCAGTAACAACAAGATTGTAGAACTCGTTCGAAGCTCGCTGTCTGGTATCTCGTTAACGCCACTGCCTATCGCGCCAAGTGAGCTGAAGCCGATGCAAGGCGTCGCGTATTTTGAGGTCGATACCAAAGACAGAAACTGGCTCGATATGCTTGATACTCGTGATGCGATTGCGCTGCACGTCGATGCTCGCATACCTGCTCTCGAAGTCGTTCTATACGCGTTGAGATAATGGCTATGGATTATTTAGACGAAGAAACACTGGTCATCGATAAAACGTCAAAAGGCTCTGCCAATACAGAGTCTGACCAGGCTTTTTCTAAATTAGTTGCGGTGCACTCCACCAGCACCCAAGAAGAGTTTCTGCGTCACTTTGATAAGGCAGAAAATCAGCTGATCAACATCAGTAGTGATTTGCTGACTAAGACACTCAAAATATCGACACTGTCTGAACCGGAAGATTTAACCGTTTTCCGAGAGCAATTTATCCAAGGTATTAACGATATAAAGGCTCAAGCGACTGAGCTTACCTACCCTATAGCCGTTATCGACAAGCTCTGCTTTTTGTATGCGGTGGTGATTGATGAATTCATCATCTACACCGAATGGGGAGAGAAACGAGGCTGGGAAAACAAAACCCTGCTGAGTGAACTGTTTGGTATGCGTAACGGTGGCGAGCTCTTCTTCTCTGTCGCAGAAAAAGCCGCAAGACAGCCACACAAGCTAATCGATCTTTTGGAGATCATCTATTTATTCATCAATATTGGCTTCAAAGGCCAATACCGTGAAGGCGGTGCTGAACAGCTCAAAGCGTTCGTTCATCAGTTAGAACAAACCATCAGCCAATATCGTACCGCGAGTGGCGTTCACTGCCGCACTAAGGTAAAGCTACCTGAAGTTAGAAAACCGACCAGACGTAAGCGTTACTTCATCACCAGTTTGTTTTTCTTTTGCCTGATAGCGACCAGTATTGGCTTAACGGAATTTTGGTATACCAAGACTCATGAGCAACGAGCTCGAGATTTCACCTTTTTACCGAACTTTAGCCAGCGTTACGTTTTGTCTGGTGAAATCAAAGACATCGTCTTCATCAGCCAAGATAACGACTTGGAGAGCCCACCTCGTCACGCGAGTAAAGCCGACGCGGTAGAAGCCTCACAAACCACCAACTTCATACCAATCACAGCCAATTGGTTGGTACAACTCGCGACATTCTCAAGTAAGAAAAATGCTCAAGCGTTCATTAATAACCTATCTCCGTCCGCTTATGAGCCAATTATCTCGCCTTACAAAAAATACTACCGAGTGATATTGAGAGCAAACACCTCAGAAGAAGCGAGAACGACCAAAGCATGGTACGTAGAAAACGATCAAATAAACGCCATTATTGTTCGCACTTCTGCGCATGACTTAAACAAGGAAGAGTCTAACTGATTATGCCGGATGCCAAATCAAACAAGTCAGGCAATGTAAAAAAAACAGTAGGCATTTCTGCCCTAGCCTCTGTCGCCTTTTTCACCGTCGCCTCTAGCGTCATTCTACTAACACCACTCAATGCTTATTTGGTGTGGGCGTTGACGACTGTCGCCATTATATCCACGCTTATCGGCTTTATTTGTTACTGGGTGCTCATTAAGCGCAGCGCAAAATCACAAGAAGAATCACTAGACAAAGAACTAATTCAGAAAAGACAAAAGCAACTAGCAAACCATTTCAAGCGTATGATCAGCGGACAAAAGCGCAAAACTCGCTTAACCAGCCGTTACGACCAGCCTATCTATTTGCTGTTAAGCCAAAACCCAAACAAAGACAAAAGCATCATCACGCAGATGGGTTATGAAGCTTATAAACTTGATGATTTCGGTAACGACATCGAATTCCCTATCCTGTTTTGGGTCAGTGAGCATTCAATTTTAGTGTCTATCAGTATGGGGGAAGACCAACATCCTGAATACCTGAAAACACTGTGTCAGTCCTTAACCGCGTGGCGACCAAGACAAGCAGCCAATGGCTTGTTACTTACTACTGACGTTTCCTCACTATTGGAAAACAATGAACAGATTACACAGCAAGCTGACGAACTGAAATCAACGATAAAGACGTTTAATCAAGCATTTGGAGTCAGCCTACCGATATATAACGTTATCTCCAACATGGGCAGCATCAGCGACTTTTGTCAGTTTTTCTCCGCTTTTGATGAGTCGAAACGAGATGAAGTATTCGGTGCTACCGCTCCTTACTCGATACACGGTGGTATCGACGCCAACTGGTTTAATGATGAATATGATCACTTAATCAGCGAACTGATAGCGAACATGAGTAACGCACTCGCGGGTCAATTGAATCAAGATTACCGAAACTCTATTGCTAGTGCCCCTTTCCAATTCGGCTTGTTGAAACAGAACCTTTGGCTGTTCCTAAATCGCTTGTATCGTGGAGAGCAGCTTAGTGATGCACTGCAATTCAGAGGCTTTTACTTCACTCATGATGGTCAAAGTTCAGCGCAATCAGACTTATTGGCGAGTGCTGTCTCTTATTCTGTCGGCCACGAGCATTATCAGCAGAATGAGCAAATCCCGGTAAACCAGACGTTGTTTGCTCAATACCTAATGACTCACGTGATCCTATCGGAGCACGAACTGGTCGGCGTAAACAAACGCAAAGAGAACACCTTACTCGTTAATCAAGTGCTGTTCACACTCTCTTGGATCGGCTTACTTGCCGCAGTATTGCTGGTGATTAAGTTCGACTTCGATTTCCAGAATCAACGCGAGACCAGAGCCGATGTGATGTTGGAGCGTTATAAGGAAGCCATCTCGGCGTCGCCTTATGACATCGAGAATATGGCGGACAATATTCCGAATCTGTTCTCACTGCAGCGAATCTACAACCTTTATAATCAACCTGAACCTTGGTATAGCTTGCCGTTTATGCCAAACCCAAGTATCAAGGAAGAAGTCGAAGAAGCGTATTTCACGGAGCTACAACAAGTCTTGATTCCTTCTATGGAGAACACACTCGAGAAAGATCTCTTCGTCTATGTGAACTTAGAAGATCAGTCACAGACTCTCTCTTTACTTAATAACTATCGTTTACTGTTTAGCAAAGACAGAACCAACGTCCAAGAGCTTAAGAACTACTATGTTCGTACTCTGCAAGATCAAGGTGAAGCTGATAGCGTTAATATTGCTCAATTAGATGTGCTGCTTGATGACATTTTTGCGCGCAACCTGACGCCAATAAAGTCGAATCATGATTTAGAAAGTCTTGCCAAGAAAGTCATCACTCAAACAGGCATTGAAACCCTGCTGTACGAACACATCCAAAGTTCGACAGCCTATGCCAAACGTGTCGATATTCGCGGTGAGTTAGGTGACAACTTCAGCTCTGTACTTCAATTTTCGCCAAGCTACGCTGGCTACTTGGTTCCATATATCTATACGCCAACTGGCTTTAACGAACTCGATTTATCGGTCAACTCTCCTACTCTTAAGTCCGCTTTGCAGTCCTATGAAGGCGTGGCAGGAGCCTATCCTAGCGCATTAGAACTTCACCGCATCAGTCGAGAGTTAAAGCAGACTTACCAGAACGACTACATCAACTATTGGCGTGATTTAGTTCGTAATGTCGAAGTCAAAGAAGTAGCCGATCCAACGCAACTGAAAAATGCTTTAACGAGCTTGTCGGAAGCAAGCAATAACCCGCTCGTCAGTTTGTATTCGACCATCGCTAAATACACCTATGTGGAGCTTGAAATCCCTGCGAAGGATGACAAAGAGCAAGATCCTGCAAGCATGCCGATTCAAGATCCTGATAAGAAAGAATCTGCTCGCCAAATATCTCTTAGCTTCCAAGCGTACAAGAAGCAGGTATCGGCCAATGACCAAGGTAAAAAGCCAATAGATAACCTTCTTACGGCATTTATCAATGCTAAAAAGTGGGGAGACAAGTTTTACGAAACTAAGGAGCCACAAAAGGTCGCCTTTGATACACTGTCCGTTACATTGCAAGCTGGTAACCCTATTGCTTCACTCTCCAGCCTATCCAACAGTCACTTAGAGGTCGCTGAAGAGCTGATTAATAAGGTGGTACACCAGAGCAATGAGACGGTGATGTCGCTGGCTCACGACTACCTGAATACAGCTTGGTCGAATGAAATTTATCAGCCTTATCAACAGCGTTTGGCTTCATTCTATCCGTTCAACCGAAAGTCCAAATCGGATGTCAGCGTGGCCGATGTTAAAGCCTTCTTCGTGACCAACGGGATTGTCGACAAGTTCTCTCAAACTCGCTTGAATGGATTCGTTAAGGACAGCGACGAAGCGCCTTATTTACCGGGGCTACTTCCAGGCACGGGCTTATCGATCACACCTGACGTTTGGACGATGATGGATAAGGCTGCTGATATAAAGAGCGCCCTATTCTTAGCCGATCCATCCAATATCCTGATTAACTTCCAGTTGAAAGCCGTTGATATGACGCCCAACATCACGGAGTTTTCTATCATTTCAGATAAGCCGATCTTTACCTATCGTCATGGCCCAACGCTATGGAGCCAACAATCGTGGCAAGGTGACGCGAAGTTTATTGAAAAGCTAGACGTTCAACTCAATGCGCAGGACTCTACAATTGGGCAGAACACCGTGAAAGGCACGTGGAGTTGGTTCCGCTTGTTCGAACCAAACGTGAATTTTACCTCTGCACAAGACACTCAAGTTGAGTTTGTTTATGGTGACAGCAAGGTGAAGCTGACCATTAAAACTCAAGGTCAATCGAATCCGTTTGTCCCAGGTTTCTTCTCTGGATTCTCTCTGCCAAGTGGGATCTAACAACGCTTCTTCAAATAGCTCGCCTTCCCTATCGAGGCGAGCTGAACTCTCTAAAGACGTTACCTCTTCTAACCAAAGAGCTTTGAACGATGAACGACTTCAGAAAGTGCTCCTGCATCATGGTTACACTGAACTCACTCGTTTAAGTTCTCGAGTTTACAGAGCCCAGCACCCTAGTTGGGGGCTGGTAACGATCAAGTACGCTCAAGAGCTAAAGCATCGTCACTTTCTAAAACAAGAGGCGGAGTTTCTTTATACCAATACTAATTTCAATACCGACTCTAATAAACAAGGCACCTGGCCGCAATATTGTGATTACTTTTCTAGCCATCAGAGTGATTGCTTAGTGCTTTCCTACATTAATGGTCAAACACTATTGGAAATGCAAACTAACTCAAATACCACACAGCCTTTAATTTATCACTGGCTTAACGCGCTAGAAAAGGTCATAAACCAAGTCCACACGTTAGGTTTCGTTCATGGCGATATCAAACCTTCCAACATTATTTGTGGCTCACAAGGACAAGCTCAACTTATCGACTTTGGCTCTGTCACCAAGATAGGAATTAAAAGAGACAAGCTTCGCTTTGACAGCTACACGCCTCGATTCTCTAGACACCAGTCAGGGACGAACAAGCTGGATGATTGGTTCGCCCTCGCCGTCATATTAGAAGAACTATTAGATGATATTGCACTGCCAAGTCGATATCAGATTCTATTAAAACAGCATAGATAAACCGACCATATCTACAGCTCTACATATCTACAGACAACAAAAAGCGGATGATCAATCATCCGCTTTTTGCATTCGTTTTAAAAACGTTAAGTCTTACTTTGAGCCTTGGTGGCTGAGTTTTTAGTGCACTAGGAATTTTTAGGGCGCTAGAAGTTATTCGGACACAAAGAGTTATTCGGGCACTAAAAGTGATTCCAATCCACCAGCAACCGTCGCTGCGAGTGCTTTAGGCGCTAGGCTTTCTTTCACACTCTCTCTGATCGTTGTGCCGTTGAAGAAATTCTTAACCTGCTGCTTTCTTACTGCCTTGGTAAACGCTTTTTCATCCGTTCCCGGTATAAAGTTAGGCTCACCACGAGCTGCGTTCAACACCTGCTTCACTCCGGGTTTATTACTCTCTAGTGCGATTTCACTATTAGCAATAAACGCCTTGGCTTCTTCTTGCAAAGTAGCGTAAGCACTCAATGTCGACTTCTGGAAGGACAACTTGATAACAGAAGGATCAGTGTTCACCTTAAAGCCAAACTTGCGCTTAATTCTTCGAGTTAATCGCGTCTTCATGTTCGGAGGAGGTGGCGTAATGTCTGTGATAGATAAAAAGTTATATGGTGAACTGTAACAAGGCATGCAAACCATGTAGGAAGCAATCACAGGGATCTCTTCCATCTTCATTTTGAACCAGTCACGGAAGAAGTTCGCACCGATAACATCTCGTTTTTGATTAAGCATCACACACTCTTGCTTAAACTTGCGAAACTTACGTTCCATTACCCACTTGTCGTATAAACCGCGGAAAAAATTGAAGATAGAAAGTACAGCTTTAACAATACTGGTCACCGTTGCGCCAATACCTGAGCTCGCAAGATTAATTGCAATCACGCCACCGTGAGCCAATGCGATCATTGAGTCTTGGATAGCAACCGCTCGAATCTCGCCACGGATTTTATCAATCACATCAGCACCAACACGCGTTGTGCTCATAGAGCTCAAATGACGGGTTTTGTGGTTGTTTACGGCTTTACCCAACGCAGAATAAATCCGAGTTGCGGCTTCTTTTATGTCATCAATAGCTGGCGCTAAGTCTGCAAAAATCCGCTTAACCAAGCTTGGAATCATACTCAGTATCTGCGCCTTAATGTCATCCATCGCGATACTGGTTATGCTCTTAGCGTAATCGAGGAATTTCTCTTTGATCTGCTCGGTTATGTTTTCAATCATACCCGCGAGGCTGGTTCCATTTCCTGTGACGCCCTCGGTAATGGTACCTGTTAAGCTGTCTACTTCTGTTGCAGCGGCCACTGCAATCTTAACTTTGTCTACTTTAGTCACACCCACCAAATCAGCATTCGCAAACAGCAATAGCATGTCTTTCTGAATGAGTGTCAGCCCTGTATTCGGCATCGTACGTTCTCCCTGTAACAAGTCCACGATAGATTTGAAAAGTTACTTGAACGACTAACTACCTCAGAATCATTCGGTCTTAGCGAACTAAAACCTGAACTATTCAACCTTGATCGCACTACTACACAATCCATGTAGTTATTCTTTGTTAAATAAAGGTTAACATATAAAATATCTATTCATAGAAAGGTTCGCCATTATTTCCTTTTAGATTCCAAAACCAACAATTAACCCTCCAGAAATCATGCATTTCCACCAAATTCCACTACGCTTTACTAGCATAGAACATAGCAATCTGATTAAATTTTTTAGGGACGAAAAATGAATCAAATTACGACAGAAAAACCGATTATTCTGGTTGTTGATGACATCCCGGATAACATCCATACCCTCTCAGGGATCCTGAACGACGACTTTAAAATCAAAGCGGCGACATCCGGTGAAAAGGCATTAAAAATAGCCGCCGCATCGCCAAAGCCCCATCTCATTCTTCTTGATATCATGATGCCGGAAATGGATGGTTATGAAGTTTGCCGCAGGCTTAAAAATGACCCAGTCACATCCGATATCCCCGTTATCTTCGTTACCGCTAAAACCGATGTGGTCGACGAACAAAAAGGCTTCGAACTCGGAGCCGTGGATTACATCACCAAACCCGTCAGCCCACCTATTGTGAAAGCTCGTGTAGTGACACACATTTCTCTGTACGACCAAAATCTAGCGCTCTCTCGTAAGGTTAGGCAGAGAACGGAAGCCTTAGCGATGAGCCGCCTTGAGATTATCCGCAAGCTTGGCCGCGCTGCTGAATATAAGGACAACGAAACCGGTATGCACGTTGTAAGAATGAGTTACTACTCCAAGATTCTTGCCCAACAGTTAGACGTCAGTGAAGAATGGGTAGAATTATTATTCCAAGCAGCGCCAATGCACGATATTGGTAAAATCGGTATTCCTGACCGCATATTGGGTAAACCCGGTAAGCTTGATGAGGATGAGTGGGCAATCATGCAAACACACGTCACCATTGGCGGGGATATTATTGGAGACAACGACTCTAAATTGCTGAAACTCGCCCAAGAAATCGCCCTTTACCACCATGAGAAATGGGATGGCAGTGGCTACCCTCATAAGCTGTCAGGTGAAGACATCCCTCTAAGTGCTCGCATTGTTGCCATTGCAGACGTGTTCGATGCCCTAACCAGCGAACGTCCATACAAAGAAGCTTGGACGATTGAGAAAGCGATTGGACTGATACAAGAACAAGCTGGCCAACACTTCGACCCTAATCTAGTCCCTATCTTCATTAGTAAGCTCGACGAGATGCTCACCATCAAAGACTCTTTTACTGATGAACAAGAACACTAAGTACGCTGGTACTTTATACACACAGGTACTTTATGAATACTGTTTCTAGATTCGCCTCTGATTCTAAAAAGATCTTAATTTCTTTTATCGTCGCCACCATAGTGCTGTTTTCGGTGGCTGTTGCTGCGTGGTTTAACCTAAACAATCGCTTTGTTGGTATCGAGGACTACGCCGTAAGTACTCAGCTGCTTACCTCTCTTGATAAGCTTCGCGTCCACGAACTCTCTTTTAGTAACGAGCGTAAGCCTCAATCGGCGCAACTCTTTAACAAAGAGGCCGAGCTAACGAAACAGCTAGTCGAAACCTTTGCGGCGCATAATGACGATCAGCATTCACAACTGTCACTCGATAAATATCTAGACCAATTCAGTCAATACACTGAATTAATTGAATTAAGTGACACTGCTCGCGACCGCATGAATCGAAAGTCACTGGCAGCGACCGATCTTCTCACTGAGATGCAAAGCTCTCACAAAGACACGATCAATACCGTTACCCAAGACGTGAAGCAGCTTAGAGTATTAAGTGAGGGACAAGCTAACCGAGTGATGAAAATCGGCGGACTGACAACACTCAGTGCCACTGTACAAAACTTAGAAAAAGAGTTTCTTTTAACCGGATCGCCAAAAATATACACGTTAACTAAGATTGAGATTCAGAAGATCGCTTCGTTAATCTCGCAACTTTCTAATGAAGTCAAAGATCCTAAAGGCGCTGAATTACTGCAAACCGTCCAACAAGCTCAAAACCGTTACTACACCAACTTAGTTCAACTGCAAGGCTTGTCGAGCTCGGCAATACAACTTAAAACATCTATTACCAAACAAGTGTCTCGCAGTGGTATAGAATTATCGCGCGCTTCAACGGCTCTTAATGAGCAGCAACAAGGGCTGTTAACCGATCTCAACGAACAAATTGGGCATGCTCAAGCTCGCCTTTCGTCTCAACTTTCAATTGGTGAAAACCTGTTGGTGATTCAAACGCTATTAAGCCAATCAGAGCAACTGAATCGTGATTTTTCGTTAGCTAAATCGGACGACCAATCCATCATATCCGAGCAAGTTTTTACATTAATTGGTGAGATGCAATCGGTGTCGCTTGAAGCGCGCGAATTGTTAACGCGATACGCCCCAGAAATGAAAATTACCGCGTTTGATCAACACGTAACATTCTACGAAGAAGAATTTACCAACCTAGCCAGAGCTCAACTGCTCAGCCATCAAGTTCTGAAGGAGATGAACGCTAACTTCACTCAACTGCACGACTTAGTCGTCGAAGCTTATATGGCAGAGAGTGACAGCGTAAAAGACTCTTCAAGTGTCTCTTCCCATCTAGCAATTGGTGGCTTGATCTTCTTCTTTATCATTATGCTGATGGGCTTACTCGCCAATAAAGCTCACTCAGCCCTTGAGCACTTTGCCACAAACTTAGCCGTAGCACGTGACGAAGCCGATGCGGCCAACCATGCTAAATCGGATTTCCTCGCTAACATGAGCCACGAAATTCGCACGCCAATGAATGCCATTATCGGCATGAGCTACTTGGCATTGAAGACCGACTTAACTAAGGCGCAGCGTAACTACATTCACAAAGTAAAGCTCTCTTCAGACACCCTGCTCGGCCTTATCAACGACATTCTCGACTTCTCTAAAATCGAAGCGGGTAAATTAGACATAGAGAACGTTGATTTCCACCTTGAAAACGTACTCGACAACATTACCAACCTAGTTGGTTTACGTGCTTCTGAGCGTGGCTTAGAGCTCCTTATCCAAGTAGACCGAGACGTGCCAACCAATCTGATTGGTGACCCGTTAAGACTTGGACAGATACTAATCAACTTAAGTAACAACGCCGTTAAGTTCACAGAGAAAGGCGAGGTGAAGATTTCAATCTCTGTCGAAGAAAGAAATGGCGATGACATCAAGCTCAACTTTGCTGTTTCAGACAGTGGCATTGGTATGACACAAGAACAAGCCGCTAAGCTGTTCAACAAATTCACGCAAGCCGACAGCTCTACCACCCGAAAATATGGTGGTACTGGCTTAGGTTTAGCGATCAGTAAAGAACTAAGCCAACTAATGGGTGGAGACATCCAAGTGTCGACTGAGCTTGGTAAAGGCTCAACCTTCTCATTTACGATTGCGACTCGCGTTAGTCACTCAATTACCCAAAACCGAGTAGTGGTTCCCGCTTCGATTAATCATTTGAAAGTGCTGGTTGTTGATGACAACTCCAGTGCGCGCTTGATCGTTGGTGATATTCTCGAGTCTCTCAAGCTGACTCCAACGTTAAGTGCCTCTGTCGATGAAGCCTTAGTAGAACTCCACACCGCAGATGCTAACAACAAGCCCTTTGATTTGGTTATCTCAGATTGGAAAATGCCTAAACGAGATGGTGTTGACCTGTTAGAAGCGCTCAATCACGGTTTATCGTTGAGTAAAGAGCCAAAAATAATGATGCTCACCGCTTACGGTCGTGAAGAGCTTGCCGAGGCGATTACCCAAAGAGGATTCGACGTCCCAAGTATTTTGGATAAGCCGATTACTTCATCTCACCTGTATGACTCTATCGTATCCCTTTATGGACTGGACTCAGACCGTGTATCTCGCAGCGAATTGGAACAACAGAACCAGCTTGCTAATGTTCAACAACTGGCAGGTGCTAACATCTTGTTGGTTGAAGACAACGAGATAAACCAAGAGCTAGCAACTGAGCTATTAGAAGGGCAACAGATTAAAGTCACCATTGCAGAGAATGGACAACAAGCCATCGAGCTTTATCAGCAAGCCATCGCTGACGAGATTCCTTTCGATGGTATTTTGATGGATTGCCAAATGCCGATTATGGACGGATATGAGGCGACAGAGCATATTCGTAACGAGATAAAAGACACTCAAACCCCTATCATCGCAATGACCGCAAACGTGATGGAACGAGATAAAGAGAAAGCGCTCAACTGTGGTATGAGTGACATCATCGCGAAACCGATTGATGTCGGCTCTATGTTCGCAACCTTAGCTAATTGGGTTTCACCATCTAACCCCGTGCAATTCAATGCTTTGTTGCAAGAGTCGAGTACAACTCCACAAGATGACAACCGTTCAGAGAGTGAACCAGAGGCATTGCCTGTCATTAACGGTCTCGATACCAACATGGGATTGATGCGGGCAAGTAACAATCACAAGCTCTACACGAAGTTATTGAAGCGATTTGTTGAAGCATATTCTGACGAAGATACCTTAACTGCTGAGCTATCAAGCACTGCTCAGCAGCGCTACTTGCACACCCTTAAAGGTGTGGCTGGTAATCTAGGTGCGAGCGATTTACATAGCTTGTGTGAAAAATTCGAGTCCGAACTTACCGATGACGAACTAAAACAGAACGTTATTAAAACTACGATTGAGATCAGTCAGAGGATCTCCAACGCAGTATTCCAAACATCAACCACAACCGACAACTCCAATGAACAAGATGCAGGTGCTGACTCAGCAACGAATCAGCGAGATACTGAGTTGTACCATCAGTTGTTAGAAGCCGTTGCCAATGATGACACTGAAGCACTCAACATCATTCTTAACATTGAAGACGGCACCGAGGTTGGGTTAACACCTTCTAAGTTCAAGAGATTGGAAAGCTCGCTAGAAGAGTTTGACTTCGATACAGCGACTGAACTGCTAAAAGGCTCAACACTAGCCAACTCATCATGAGCCTTAAATACTAAATATGTCATAAGTTACAAACTGTTAAAGAGAGCCCAAGTGGCTCTCTTTTTTATCTACCTCTGACAGTAGCGTCACCATCACCGCGCCGTGAACTTTATGAACTTTATTCACCCAATGTTCTTTATCCTCAATATCGCCGCATTGCAGACAATTCGTTAACACACCGTTAACTTTAGCTTCATCTACTAAGCAATACCCTACTCGTGTGTTTAGTAGCTGGATATAAACATAAGTTTCTCTCCATTGAAGAGATCCCCTACATAAGGAACGTGAACCATGTTCAAGGCACTGAAACCTACTCTTGCGGCTTCTATCATCGCAGCAACCTTTTCTTTCAACACTTTTGCTGCTGACGTAGAGAAAATCCACTTCCTAATCCCTGGTGGCGCGGGCGGCGGTTGGGATATGACAGCTCGTGGTACTGGTGATGTACTGGTGAAATCAGACATCGTAGAAAATGTCTCTTTCCAAAACCTATCTGGTGGCGGCGGCGGTAAAGCCATTGCACACCTAATTGAAACGGCTCAACGCCAAGAAGACACGCTGATGGTGAACTCAACACCTATCGTTGTGCGCTCTCTAACGGGTATTTTCCCACAGTCTTTCCGTGATCTAACACCTGTTGCTGCAACCATTGCCGATTACGGAGCAATCGTTGCTTCTGCAGATTCTAAATACAACACGTGGGAAGACGTGGTAAAAGAATTCGAAACAAACCCTCGTAAAGTAAAAATTGCTGGCGGTTCAGCTCGTGGCAGCATGGACCACCTTGTAGTTGCTGCGGCGTTCAAGGGCGAAGGTTTTGATGCGAAAAAGGTTCGCTACATTGCTTACGATGCGGGCGGTAAAGCGATGGCTGCACTGCTTTCTGGCGAAACCCAACTGCTTTCAACTGGCCTTGGTGAAGTACTAGAGATGTCTAAGTCTGGACAGGTAAAAGTACTGGCGGTAACAGCTCCAAAACGTCTTGAAGCAGCACCAGACATTCCAACACTAACCGAATACGGCAACGAAACAGTATTTGCTAACTGGCGTGGATTCTTCGCGGCTCCAAACACTAGCCAAGCGAAAATCGACGAGTGGAATGAAGCACTAGGCAAAATGTACAAAACCGATGAGTGGCAAGTGGTTCGTGACCGTAACGGTTGGATCGATAACTACAAAGCGGACAAAGATTTCTACGCCTTCCTAGAAGATCAAGAAAAACAGATGGGCGACCTAATGCGTGAGCTTGGTTTCTTGAAATAACCAACAACGATAGAGGGACTTTGTGCCCTCTTACTCTTTCCTTGTTTCGCCGTACATGAGTTAACTTCAAACTCCTTTGTTTATTCGTAGACGTATTACTCACGCTTGCTGATTCATTGTAAATGCAAGTGGCTTGCTAAGCTCAAGCATCGTAATTCGCTTACCTTCGGTTAGTGATCCCAGACATTTCATTGACTCGCTCATGTACGGTTTTTTACTTTTCTACACCACCCAAATGGAGTTGGATATGTCGGACTTACCAACCAAATTTTTCAGTAAAGAATCTTTGCTTTCAGGCGATCGTCTCGGAGCTTTGATCTTTATGCTGGCGTGCTTGTGCTACGGCTACCAAACCACCCTGATTCCACTGTTTCCCGGTGATGAATATGAACCCTTTACAGCGAGAACACTGCCTACCCTGCTGACTTTCATCGGTATCGGGTTGTCGCTGATTCTGCTTGTGACTGGTCAGCCAGACAAAAAGCTCAAATGTGAAACCGCACCTTTAAACTGGAAGCTGCTGATTGGTTTCTTAGTACTAATGGCATTTTATGGCGTTGGACTGACATATCTTGGCTTCGTTCTAGCAACAAGCTTCTTCTTATTGGCGGGCTTCTACCTACTGGGTGAGCGCCGTAAATCTATCTTGTTTGGCGCGTCGTTTCCTTTCGTTATCGCGTTCTTTCTTCTTTTAACTCAAGGCTTAGATATCTACCTAGAGCCTGGTTTAATCTTCACTCTTTGGTAGGGATAACATTATGTTAGACGGAATTTTACAAGGACTTTCGACCGCTGTGATGCCAATGAACATCATGATGGTAATCGTGGGCTGTTTCGTAGGTACCTTCATCGGGATGCTGCCGGGGCTAGGTCCAATCTCAGCCATTGCTCTAATGATCCCTATCACTTACGGCCTAGACCCATCTTCTGGTCTTATTTTGATGGCCGGTGTTTACTACGGCGCGGTATTTGGTGGCTCAACGTCATCAATCCTAATCAACGCTCCGGGCTGTTCTTCTACTGTGGTAACAGCATTCGACGGCTACCCAATGGCGCAAAAAGGCCAAGCAGGTAAAGCACTGGCCCTTGCTGCTTACTCTTCTTTTACTGGCGGAACACTTTCAGCAATCATGCTTTTGATCGCGGCACCCGCTCTAGCAAGCGTGTCATTGAGCTTCCAGTCTTCTGACTACTTTGCGCTAATGCTATTAGGTTTATCAGCTGTCGCGGCGTTTGCAGGCCCAGGACAGGTTATCAAAGCGTGGATGATGACCATCTTAGGTTTGATGCTTTCAACGGTAGGTATCGACAAAGGCGTTGGTGTTGAACGTTTCACATTCGGACTCACGGATCTAATGGATGGCTTCAGCTTCCTATTACTGGCGATGGCAACGTTCGCACTGGGTGAAACCTTGATGGGTATTCTTAAGCCTGAGCAAGATAACAGCGCTGAAGAAAGCAAAAAGATGTCTGATATTGGCAGCATGAAAGTGACCAAAGAAGAGATTAAAGAAGTCGCTCCGGTTTCAATTCGTTCTTCAATCCTTGGCTTCTTTACTGGCGTACTTCCGGGTGCTGGCGCAACCATCGCTGCTTTCTTAAGTTACGGCATGGAGCGTAGCCTTGCACCGAAAGACAAACAGAAAGAGTTTGGTAAAGGCAGTATTCGTGGTCTTGTTGCTCCAGAATCTGCAAACAACGCCGCATCAAGTGGTTCATTCGTTCCGCTACTGACGCTGGGTATTCCGGGCTCTGGTACTACCGCAATCATGCTAGGTGCATTGATCGCTTACGGCATCCAACCGGGTCCTCGCCTGTTCGTTGAGCACCCAGATGTATTCTGGTCGGTGATTATCTCTATGTACTTTGGCAACATCGTACTGGTTATCTTGAATCTACCGCTTATTCCTTACATCTCTAAGTTGCTGGCAGTACCAAGAACAGTGTTACTGCCAATGATCATCTTCTTCTCTATCACAGGCGTGTACTTGGTGTCATTTAACACGATGGACGTATTTGTGATGCTACTAGTGGCGATGGCAGCGATAGCATTAAGGCTTGCCAACTTTCCACTCGCCCCGTTATTGCTTGGCTTTATCTTGGGTGGATTGATGGAAGAGAACTTGAGACGTGCGCTGATGATCAGCGATGGAGAGCTTAGCTTCTTGTGGGAACGCCCTATCACCATGACGTTCACTATCTTGGCGGTATTGGTTCTTTCTAGCCCGATTCTGGTTAAGCTATTCAAGAGCTTTAAAGCGAAACCTGTCGAAGTGTAATCAACACTCAGCTCTAGAACACATAAAATAGATTGAACACAATTCGAAATCCCAAAGGAGCCTCAGGCTCCTTTTTTCGTACCTGCTCTCAAGAATGAACACGACTCTAAGATGGTAGCGAACTCACAAACTCGCACTTTCCAGCCTCACAGCTCTGATATTCATAACAAAATCAAGTAAGGTAACCAGTCATTTAACGCATTGGATTCTAAAACTATGGATTGGTTGATTCTATTCTTGTCAGGCGTAATTGGTGGCGTGCTTAACTCTATTGCTGGAGGAGGCAGTTTCATCACTTTCCCCGCTCTATTGTTTGCTGGTGTGCCTCCTATTGCAGCCAACGCGACCAACACCTTTGCATCCTGTGCAGGCTACATCAGTGGCGCTTATGCACTGCGTCATGAGATCCAATCGGGTACCAAACAACTTAAACTGACGATTGCTTTATGTGTGATTGGCGGTGGTATTGGGGCTTTCTTATTGCTGCACACGCCAGAGGCACTGTTTACTCAATCTGTACCTTGGTTGTTACTGTTCGCCGCCCTTCTTTTCACCTTTGGTGGAACGTTGAATAAATGGCTGAAACAAGCGACAGCAAAACATAAACACGCCACCAACGCTGGCGCCTTCTTTTCAGCATTATTGCTTTTGATCGTATGTATCTATGGCGGCTATTTTAATGCGGGGTTGGGTATCGTCACATTGAGCTACTTGGCTCTGGCGGGTTACACCAATATCAACGTGATGAATGGTATAAAACTGCTTGTATCCGCTTGTGCATCACTTGCGGCAATCGTGTTTTTTATCGTGAATGGCTCGATTGATTGGCCGTCCGGCATGGCCGTTTTGATGGGGACACTAGTTGGTGGTTATTACTCGGCAAAAATCTCTCGCCGAATCCCACAACAGTATGTTCGTAACACAGTGATCATCGCGAGTTTCTTAATCACCGCTTACTTTTTTTATACCAACTAAGTTTTATGCTAAGTCGGTTTGACACTAATTAAACCCGAGACTGAATCTGATTCTAACTGGAATACATAGCGGGAAAGCTGACTCTCACATTACCTATGTCGCTATTTTATTGCTTATAAAATAACCGTGTCGATATATGTGAGACGAGTCCTTTAATTAGTAAATTTGATAACAATTTAGACTGTTTTTTAGCCTTTCTTTTGTGGAAAGTGGGATAATTCTCCTGTCGAAAGTGAGACTTCATCAGGAGGCGTTATGAACATTAAACTCGGTCATGTCATGTCATCAAGTCGACTCATTTGCTTTGTCGCTTTTCTCGCTGCCACATTCGCGTGGATTCTCAAAATGCCCGCTCTGTTTTCTGTGTCAGCGCTCTTCTTGCTTATCAGTGCCATCGTTTATGTCACCGATCTTTGGAAGAATCAAAGAAAGAACCGCGAAGCTTAAGACTCAAGTACAACAAGCTGTACACGCTTGAACAAAGTACACACGTTAAAAAAGGAGCACTTAGGCTCCTTTTGTATTTTATGCTTATCCCTTTAGCTAATTAGACGGCGTTATTAACGACTTCTCTTGCTAACGACGCCTTCCTATTAACGACGAAAGTTACGACCGTTACCGCCACGACGAGCTTTAAATGCCGATGCCGCTTTAGCTTGAGAAGCCTGGATAGACTCAACCGTTAATTCCATTGGCTCACGAGGCTCTAACCCGTGACGGAATGTACGTGAACGCGGAGGCATCTGGTATTCGATGTCTGATGCTTTAGGCATACGCTTAAAACGGTAAAGGTAGAAGTTTTCAACCTTCTCACGAGCCCATTCCGTCTTCTTCAGATATTTAACAGCGCTTGCTATAGTCGGCTTAGTGTTAAAGCAGTTCATGCGCATTGCTGCATCCAAAATTTCCCAACCATAGTGATCCACTAACTCAGTGATCATGGTCTCAAGCTTTAAGCCGTGTAGAGGGTTATTTTGTTGCAGTTCGATTCTTTCTTCTTCAGTCATAACATTACCTTTTTCAAGGCAGCTCACGGCCTTGAATATACTCTAGAACACCGTCATCACTGACCGCTTCTAGCTCAATCACTTAGGCATTACATCCATTGCCCTTATTTATGCCTTTATGATGGCATAAAGCATGTACGTTATCCTATTTATCTTTTCATTTAATTTCAAAATGGTCACTTAACGCCTGAGTTATCATCAACTTCTTTCCCTTTTTTCAGATCCAAGAACCTATAAAAGTACCAGTTAACAAAAATGAGGGTAATGCAATGAAATAACCATTTATCTCGTAATGATATTGCATTTTATCAGAACGCAATGCTATGTTTTAATCGATACTTAAAATAAAAAATAACTCGAATAAACAATGATATAACTATAAATAAAGGTTGATTTGTAACATGTTTGACTACTCCCAGCTCAACCGAGTAGCCGCTGAAGATAAGGACATTATCGCCATTGTTGATGACCTTTTCCGGCTAGCTCGTGAACATTACCCCATATTATCTCGGCTTTCCGTTGTACTATGCAGTGAAAACAGAGCATCGAATTACTTTGTTTCAGACACGCTGTGCCAAGAAGCAGAACATCGCTACGTAGAACAAGAACTAAAACCAGAATCAGCTTTGTCTCGAATGGCTGAATCTCTCGATACTCGAATCATCCACGATCTCACCTCGCTCAAACCGACCAAGCAAATTTCACACTTACTTCAGCTTGGACACCAAAGCAGTTATACAACGCCCATTCACTATCAAGAAAGTAATCTTGGATTTGTGTTTATCAACGCATCATCAACGGGCTTTTTTGCTAACGATTATATCCAGTGTGATATTGCCTACATCTCTCAGCTTATCTCGAGTTTGTTTGTTCAACTGTTTGAGAGGCAACGTCACTTTCAGTCGTCATTAGCGATCGCCTTAAACATGGGACACGCTCGCGACCCTGAAACCAAAGAGCATCTGATTCGCATGGGGAAATACAGTGAACAGATCGCTAGAACGATGTCCCAGAGTAATAATGAAATCACACACCAGTTCATTCATCGTATTCGTTTATACGCCCCCTTCCACGACATAGGAAAATATCGAATCCCTGATAACGTATTGTTCAGCACCGGTCGTTTTTCAGCAGAAGAAAGAGCCATCATGAACAATCACACTTTGTATGGTGAAGAGATGATTAACGATGTGGTGTCCCTCTCCCACCACTGCTCTATGTGTTCTGATGAAATTCAGTTCATTAAGAATATTGTGCGTCACCACCACGAGCGATTTGATGGCTCGGGGTTACCTGATGGTCTGAGTGATACTGCGATTCCACTTGAAGCACGAATTGTAACGCTCGCGGATGTGTTTGATGCGCTGATGAGTAAAAGAGCCTACAAGCATGCATGGTCACTGAGTGAAGTCATGGAATACATTGAAGCGCACAACGGTTCGATGTTCGACCCTGAATGTGTTGAGGCGCTTAAACAGAACCTAGAAGGCTTTATGGCAATTCGGGAGCAATACAACGACGATGTAAAACCCCAAGCCATGATGGCTTAGCCTAAGTGAGTTTCGAATGGTTTGTGCTAAACAATTACCAATAACCAACAAAAAAGGATGCCAATTGGCATCCTTTTATTTTCTAGTTTTCAGCTGAAAGAACAAACGTGTTCTTACTGATTCTAACTAACGATTATACGTCGTAAGTTGTAGAAGCAGTGTCGCCGCCTGTACCAGTCCAGTTTGTGTGGAAGAATTCACCACGTGGACGGTCAGTACGCTCGTAAGTGTGAGCACCGAAGTAGTCACGTTGAGCTTGAAGCAGGTTAGCTGGTAGACGTGCTGTTGTGTAACCGTCTAGGAAAGATAGCGCAGAAATCGTACATGGCATTGGGATACCAGACTCTAGAGATTTCGCTGCTACTTTGCGCCATGCTACTAGGCTGCCTTGTAGGATATTTTTGAAGTACTCGTCAGAACCTAGGAACGCGATGTCTGGGTTTGCTTCGTACGCATCACGGATGTTGCCTAGGAATGCAGAACGGATGATACAACCACCACGCCACATTAGCGCTACGTTACCGTAGTTTAGGTCCCAGCCGTTTTCGTTCGACGCTTCACGCATTAGCATGAAACCTTGAGCGTAAGAGATGATCTTAGAAGCCAGTAGAGCTTGACGTAGTGCATCAACCCACTCTTGCTTGTCGCCTTCAACTGGAGTGATTGTTTTCTCAAACAAAGCTTCAGCTTCAACACGTTGGTCTTTAAGAGCAGACAGGCAACGAGAGAATACAGACTCAGAGATTAGAGTTAGTGGGATACCTAGGTCTAGTGCGTTGATACCAGTCCACTTACCAGTACCTTTTTGACCTGCAGTGTCTAGGATCTTCTCAACTAGCGCTTCACCGTCTTCATCTTTGTAGCCAAGGATGTCAGCAGTGATTTCAACTAGGTAGCTGTCTAGCTCAGTCTTGTTCCAATCAGCGAATACTGCTTGCATCTCGTCAGCAGACATACCTAGGCCATCTTTCATGAACTGGTATGCTTCAGTGATAAGCTGCATGTCACCGTATTCGATGCCGTTGTGTACCATCTTAACGAAGTGACCAGCACCGTCGTTACCAACCCAGTCACAGCAAGGCTCACCAGCGTCAGTTTTTGCAGAGATACCTTGGAAGATTGGCTTAACCGCTTCCCAAGCTTCAGCCGCGCCGCCTGGCATGATTGAAGGACCGAAACGAGCACCTTCTTCACCACCAGATACACCAGTACCGATGAAGTGGATGCCTTTCTCACGACAATGCGCTACACGACGGTTAGTGTCTGGGTAGTTAGTGTTACCACCATCAATGATGATGTCGCCTTCGTCTAGAAGTGGGATTAGGTTTTCGATGAACGTGTCTACAACGTCACCAGCACGAACCATAAGCATCACTTTACGTGGCGCTTCTAGCTTCTCAACTAGCTCTTCTAAAGAGTAAGCACCAACAATGTTAGTACCTTTAGCTGGGCCTTCTAGGAACTCGTCTACTTTCGCAGCAGTACGGTTGTGAGCCACAACTTTGAAGCCGTGGTCGTTCATGTTTAGGATAAGGTTCTGACCCATTACTGCTAGGCCAATTACACCGATATCACCTTTCATTATTTATATCTCCTTGCGGCTATTCGCACTTATGCGATAGCACTTGCTGCATTTGAATCTAGGAACCACTCTGTCTCGCCAGTTTTAGACTGGATTTTCGCTGCCGGGTAAGGCAACTCTGAAGCAGGAGTAGTATGAATTTCTTTAACGATCTCAACTTTGCCTGCACCCAGTACTAGGTAGCTGATTCGTTTAGCTGCTTCTAAAACTTTTGCGGTTTTAGAAACACGGATTTGACCAGACTCAGGGTGAGAAGCCAGTACAGACAGTTTCTCATCTTGGTAGTTGGTTGCACCCGGGAATAGTGAAGCTGTGTGGCCATCAGCGCCAACACCTAGCAGAATCCAATCGAAAACTGGCGTGCCGTTTTCTGTTGGGATTACGTCTGCCATCTCTTTTGCAAAACGCTCAGCTTCTGCTTTAGGCTCATCTTCACCACGAATGCGGTGGATGTTTTCAGCAGGAAGGTTCACTTGAGTAAACTCTTTTAGTTTCGAAAATAACAGCGCGTTAGCTTCACCGAAGTTACTTTCAGCGTCGTCTGGTGCCACGCAACGTTCGTCGCCCCACCAGAAGTGAAGGTTATTCCATTGAATGCCTTCTGCGTATGGTGCTTGAGCTAAAAGCTTGAAAAGCATTTTGGGCGTGCTGCCACCAGACAATGAAATGTGAACAGGTTTACCCTGCTCGCTGTACGCTTTCATTTCGTTTGCTAGAGTTTCAACAACCAATTCTGGCGTTGCAAAGATCTTGTGATTGATCATAGTTCGCAGTAATCCGTGTCTGTTAAGTTTTTGCATGGGAAACGCCATGCGCGGCCATCACGTTGCAGAAGTTCATCCGCTTCCTGTGGGCCCCAAGTACCACAAGCATAGCCAAACAGTGCTTGAGGATCTTGTTTGAAGTCTAAGATTGGTTGAACGTACTTCCAACATGCTTCCACTGCATCAGTACGTGCAAACAGAGTTGCATCACCGTTTAGTGCATCAAGAAGAAGGCGCTCGTAAGCCGTTAGCATTTGAGTTTCAGGCAAGTCAGAGTAAGAGAAGTTCATTTTCACTTCTTTTGCTTTGAAGCCTGCGCCCGGCTCTTTCAAGCCAAAGCTCATCTGAATACCTTCGTCCGGTTGAATACGGATAATCAGTTTGTTCTCTGGTGCATCTTGACCAAATACTGGGTGTGGCGTGTTCTTAAAGTGAATCACGATTTCCGTTACGCGCGTTGGTAAGCGTTTACCCGTACGAACGTAGAAAGGAACACCATTCCAGCGCCAGTTGTTGATGTGAGCTTTAAGACCAATGTACGTTTCAGTACGAGAATCGTCTGCTACACCCGGCTCTTCACGGTAACCTAGCAAGTGCTGGCCGCGAACGTCTGAAGCTGTATATTGACCAAGAACGAGATCTTTACGCAGGTCATCTTCCTCAAGAGGTTTCAGACACTGAAGTACTTTAACGACTTCGTCACGAATAGAATCAGCATTGATTTGAGCAGGTGGTTCCATACCAACCATCGCTAACACTTGTAGCAGGTGGTTTTGGAACATGTCACGAACTGCACCAGAACCGTCGTAGTATCCGCCACGCTCTTCAACGCCAAGGAACTCAGCACCTGTGATTTCTACGTATTCAATAAAGTTACGGTTCCACAGTGGTTCAAACATCGCGTTTGAGAAACGAAGCACTAGAAGGTTTTGTACCGTTTCTTTACCAAGGTAGTGGTCGATGCGGTAGATCTGGTGTTCTTGGAAGTGATGATGGATCTCTTCATCTAACGCTTGAGCAGAAGCTAAGTCGTAACCAAATGGCTTCTCGATGATAAGACGGCGCCAGCCATTCGTTTCATCGTTTAGGCCATGCGCAGCAAGGTTTGCTGGGATAACACCGTACAGGCTTGGCGGCGTTGCCAAGTAGAACAGTGTGTTATGGTTTTCGAATTGGTAGTCTTGCTCAAGCTTGTCTAGACGTTGTGCTAAACGAGCGTAATCTTCGACATCTGAAGTGTTGATCGCTTGGTAATGCAAATGTTCAATAAATGCATTCAGCGTCTCAGGTTCAGTTTGTTCCATTTCCTGAAGAGACTTCTTCAGCTTCTCACGGTAAGACTCATCGCTGTACTCAGTACGGCTCACTCCAAGAATCGCAAAGGATTCTGGTAGTTGATTGCTAGCATACAGGTGGTACAAAGCAGGAATTAACTTGCGGTAAGTTAGATCTCCCGACGCACCAAAAATAACGATGCTGCTGTTTTCAGGTATTACCATCATCTTTCCTATAAAAACAAGGTTTTTAGTATTCGCCAACGGTATCAGCGACATACGAAAATAGATAATAGGTCTTAGCTATTACATCAATAGCGAGTGCCTATTACACTTGAGAATGCGTTTGGTAAACGAGGGTGAATGCTATCACCTCTATTCGGGACAGTATTGTCTATGAGTATTTGATTTACATCAACCACTGTGAAAGCAATCGATTAAATATTGACTCATTTCGAACAAATTCTAATCGATAGCTCAGTTCGCAAAGGTAGAAATAGCAGCAAATCGGCATTCTCAAACATTGTAGTCAAGAAAGAATGGCATCTGGTCTGTGGAGTGACTTGTGGATGTTAAAAGGTAAACTAAAACCAGCTTATTCAACTGGTTTTACAGTTTATTTGGAATGTAAAGGCACCTTCGGATGAAGAGAGCATCTTGCGCGCCCTTATCTTTTCGCTTTGTTATAACAACGTTCAGGACGACCAACGGTGCCGTAGTTTAAATCGGCAACCAACTCACCGGTCGTGATCAAGAACTCTAGGTAGCGTCTGGCAGTGGTTCGGCTTGCGCCAATACGTTCACCCGCTTCATCAGCCGTAATATTCGTCGCGTCTGCTTGTTGAAATATCGCACGAATCTTATCGAGCGTTACACCGTCGATCCCTTTAGGTAACGTCGATACTTTCGCTGAGTCTGCCTTCGCATTGGCTTGCAACATCTTGTCGACCAAGCCTTGGTTCAGGTCAGACACGCTTTCAAACTCTTGCTGCTGCGATTGGTACTTTTTCAGCGCCGCTTCCAAGCGAGGAAACATCACGGGTTTGAGTAGATAGTCGACCACTCCGCCACGCATTGCTTGCTGCAAAGTGTCGACGTCGCGTGCTGCGGTAATCAAGATAACATCACAGCCTTGATTGCTTCCACGAACGTGGTTGAGAATGTCGAGCCCACAACCATCCGGCAGATAAACATCCAAAAGCACCAAATCAGGCTTCAAGATATCGAGCTGCATTAAGGCTTCAGACTGTGTGGTCGCGATACCAACCACATCAAAGCCTCCCATCTGTTCTAAATAACGATGGTGAAGCTCTGCAATCGCAATATCATCTTCAATGACCATGACTCTCGTGATTGCGTTCATTAATGTTCTTCCTTTAACCATTGTATTCCTGTCACGATGAGCGTCACTCAATCGTTTCGTGCTTAATTATTATTGTTCTTCTTTTGGTAGATAAACCGTCATGCGTGAACCAAAGTCAGGGTTATCAACCATTTCTAATTGCCCTTGATAACGGTCGGCTAACTGCTTAATCAAATATAAACCGACACCACGGTTCTGTTTCGCTTTACTCGATACGCCTTTTTCAGTGAGGTCATTGGTTGCCAAGTGTTTTGGTAAACCACAGCCTTTATCTTCTACTTCAACGATGATTTCATTACCAAAATCACTGATAGACACATCAATCACGCGGCGCGCCGGGGCAATTTGCCCTTCTTGTTTAATCGCCATCATGGTGGCATCAAACGCGTTATCAATCAGGTTACCGAGAATAGTGACAACGTCATCCGCATTTAAACGGCTTGGCAGCGCCTCAAGCCTCGAACCCTCTTCGACTTTGAGCTCTAAACCAATCTCACGTGCGCGTTCTGTTTTGCCTAGTAACATGCCCGCGATCAGTGGGTCTTTGACCGTCTCTCTCAAGAACTCGATCAGGCTTTGATAGTGAGCCGTTTCTTGTCCGATCAACTGCTGAACAGATTCCAATTCACCCATTTGAATCAAACCGCTAATGGTATTCAACTTGTTCTGGTGTTCATGGGTTTGTGAACGCAGCAGATCCGCATACTCTTTAGTTTGAGATAGCTGATCCGTTAAGTCGTTAATCTCATCTCGTAAACGGAAACTGGACACCGCACCAACCACTTCACCAGCCACAATAATCGGACTACGGTTAGCAATGATTCGTTTGTTATTCAGGTAAAGCTCAACATCATGGTCGGTATCACCCGTTGATAGCAGCTGCTCTAAATCACTGCCAGCTAATACATCAGAAAGGCGTTGCTGGTTGAGCGCTTTATCTCTATCAATAGATAAAATATCGCAGGCACTCTTGTTTATCGAACGCAAAATACCGTTCTTATCGATACTTAAAATACCCTCTTTCACGGTACTCATGGTCACATCGAGCTCAACGTATAAACGGCCTATCTCTTCTGGCTCAAAGCCCAAAATAGCACGCTGAAAGCGACGAGACACATAGCTTGAAATCAATGCGTTAACCGCAACCACCAGCAAGGCCATCACGATCAAAAAGGCTAAATAAGGTTCAATTCTGTCTTGCAGCGAATCTAAGAGATAACCAACCGATACCACGCCGATGACAGCATCATTCGAGTCTTTGACGGCCGATTTACCACGTACTGAAAACCCGAGTGAACCTTTTGCCGTCGACACGTAAGACTCGCCCAACACCAATGCTTTCTGGTTATCACCACCACGCATGGGTTTCCCCAACCTGTCGTCGTATGGGTGAATTAAGCGAATGCCTTTCTCATCACCGACAACAATAAACGCCGCACCAATTAACTGCGTGAGGTTTCGAAACTTTACTTGGGTCTCTTCAGATAAAACGTGAGGAATGCCATCAGCATCCAAGGTTCCATTTTCTTGAATAATGCGGGTGACTAGCGGTGATTCGGAGAGAAATTCAGCCACGCCGAGCGCTTTCAAACCCATCTCTTGCTCTTGAGATTGTTTGATATAAGAAAAACCTGCCGCTGAGAGTATCAACAGCTCAACGAGGCCAGTGACCGTCATGATAATCAGCAACCTTTTACGGAAACTGATGCTACTCCATTTCATATAAAACCGTCCCTAGTGCTTAACGATTAATGTTAACACCAAGTTAATCTTATGACCTTTGCGCTGATACGAATTTGTGACTGTTACTCAACTAAATAATTGACCAGATTATTAATTGATATTCCTTTACGTTATACGGCCCAAACAATCGCTCACTTTTAGAACGGATTAGCTTAAAAAGACAAATAAACGAATAAATATTGAGCTAGATCACTAAGCTTTTAGGTGTTTTTTAGGTTGTTTAAAATAAATACAATTATAATGGTTGCATATGAAGGAGTTTATTGTTGCCAAGCTATACGTTGCAATTTTAAGACAGCGTTTTAAACCGGAATTTCGGTTAACACAAAAGCAACAACTCTTCACTCACTGGACGTATCGATAAGTAAAAGTTGCGCGCTCGCCGTTACGAATGATGAACAAACGGATTAAGTATTCTCCCCTATTCATCCATCGCTATTTCACACTCGGATAGTTAGACAACAGGCTAGTTAGACAACGAAGAGGTGACTGATAAAAGCAGCATCCAATAATAAAGCATTGATGAGCAGGAAGTATCGATCAGTGGCAACGTCCAATAGAAACAGGATAAAAAACATAACGTATAAACATTGTTGAAAAGGAAACCAGGCAATGAAACGCGATAATTTTGGAATCTGCCTAACAAAGGCTATGTTGTTCAAAAACTTACAATCTACTTTCACTCATGTCAGAGCATATGAGAAGAACGAGACATCCCCGCTCGATCTAAAAGTATTGTTAGCTTTCCCGCAAATGTCAGGTAGAGATTTATTACAAACGATGCAAGGTTCAAGACAATTGGTGTGGCGCGCCGATCACCATTGTCCAAGCTTTAAATAGCGCCAATCAATTTGTAGTAACCTCTTCTATACTGAACTTAAAGAGCACGATTCGTCGTGCTCTTTTTGTTTCTTCGTGCCAGCCATTAAACCCTTAATAGCATTCACATTATATTAACGAGCGGCTATGCTAATTGTTCATATGAGGTAATCTGTTCAAGACAAATGATTATCCCCCTGTTAACATTAGAGCTAATACTCTAATTTGGTATTTAATGCAGATGACCAAACCGACATTCCGACGCCTTGCGATTGCCAGTATTCTTATCGGTGCTATCAGTTCGCCAAGCTATGCTGCCCCGCTCACTTTTTCTGAGGCGTGGCAAATACTCCAAGAGAACAACAACTCTCTTGCGGCTCAACAAGCTAACGTTGAGCGTTATCAACACCTTCAAAATGCAACTGGAAGCCTTAACTTACCTTCTGTGACGCTTGGCGCTAACTACACTCACCTTGATAGTGACGTTACCATCAATGGCGAACAGTTTGCAGATAGTCTAAGTGGCGTCCCAGCTGGCTTATCTGGTATTGGAGCCATTGCTCCCGGGCTAGTTTCATCTCTCGGAGGTATCACCTCCACCATCACCGAACAAGACATCTTCAGCTCTTCCATTCGCGCAGTTTGGCCTATCTTTACTGGCGGACGAATTAACGCAGCACAAACCGCAGCCGAAGGTAAAAGTGAAGAAGCGCAGAGCCAACTCTTGATGGAAAAGCAGGCTCGCTACGAAGACTTAAGCAAATACTACTTCTCAGTGATCTTAGCGGAAGACGTTGTGAAAACGCGTCAAGCCGTAGAAGCAGGCTTAACTCAGCACCGAGATTTCGCCATCAAGATGGAACAACAAGGGCAAATCGCACGCGTCGAACGCCTACAAGCGGATGCTTCTTTAGATAAAGCAGTCGTTGAACGTACTAAGGCTGAGAATGACCTCAAAATTGCTCAGTTAGCACTGACTCAAATTCTTGGGCAAAGCCAGAGTGTTGAACCTTCAGAGCAACTGTTTATCAACAAGAACCTGCCTCATATGGATGTGTTCATTGACCAAACACTGATGACCTACCCCGGCCTTAAGATCCTTGATGCGAAAGAGAAACAAGCGAGCAGCTTAATCAAAGCTGAAAAAGGCAAATACTACCCAGAAGTGTACCTTTACGGTGATTACAGCCTTTATGAAGACGACTCGCTAGCAAGTGAAATGAAACCGGATTGGTTAGTCGGCATTGGTGTGAACGTACCGCTGATCGATACCTCTGGTCGCTCTGATAAGGTAGCCGCTGCGCACAGTGCGGTTTCACAGGTGCAATTCCTTAAGTCACAAGCCAAACAAGACTTAACCGTGTTGGTACAAAAGACCTACCTTGAAGCAAAGCAAGCGATTGAAGAGGTTCAAGGACTCAACTCTAGCTTGTCGTTAGCTCAAGAGAATCTATCTCTTCGAAAAAAAGCGTTCACTCAAGGGCTGTCTAACTCGTTAGAAGTGGTTGATGCAGAGCTATACCTTGCGAGCATTAAGACACAGCAATCTGCTGCGCGATTCAAATATCTTATCTCCCTCAACAAGCTTTTGGCGCTCACCAGCGAAATGAATGCTTACTCAAGTTACTTAACTTCTTCTGTTACGTCTGATTTCGACTCAAAAACAGACACCGCTAGCCAGTCAAAAGGATAACTCATGAAACCTATTAAGCCCCTTCTTCTATCTATAGTTGGTATCGGCATTATTGGCTGGGTCGGATACAGTTTTTACCAAGCGTATCAGCCTCAACCGGTTAAGCTTCAAGGCCAAATCGATGCGCAGCAATACAGCATCTCTTCTAAAGTACCAGGCCGAATTGACCAAGTATTCGTGCGCAAAGGCGACTCTGTTGAGAAAGGTGAATTGATCTTCTCTCTACTTAGCCCAGAGATCGACGCTAAATTAGAACAAGCGAAAGCTGGCCAGAAAGCCGCTGGCGCATTAGCTCAAGAAGCCGAAAATGGCGCACGTACTCAGCAAATCCAAGCCGCTAAAGACCAATGGCTAAAAGCTAAAGCTGCTGCAGACCTCATGAACAAAACCTACCAACGTGTAAATAACCTTTACAACGATGGTGTTGTCGCTGAACAAAAACGTGATGAAGCCAAAACACAATGGCAAGCCGCGAAATACACAGAAAGTGCTGCCTTCCAAATGTACCAACTGGCACAAGAAGGTGCTCGTGATGAAACTAAAGTTGCTGCTGCTCAAAAAGCCTTAATGGCTGCAGGCGCCGTGGCAGAAGTTGAAGCCTACGCAAAAGACACACAGATTCACAGCTGGTTCAGTGGTGAAGTGTCTCAAGTATTGCTAAGCAGTGGTGAATTAGCGCCGCAAGGTTTCCCTGTTGTCACCGTTATCGATACTCAAGACGCATGGGCGGTACTTAACGTTCGTGAAGACATGTTGAAGCACTTTGAAAAAGGCACGCAGTTTGACGCTTACCTTCCTGCTTTAGACAAATCACTGACCTTTAAAGTGACTCATATTGCCGTAATGGGCGATTTCGCGACTTGGCGTTCAACCGATGCAGCGCAAGGCTTTGACTTACGTACATTCGAAGTAGAAGCACGCCCTGTCGACACAGACGAAACATTGCGCATGGGTATGAGCCTTGTGGTTGAGCTTTAGGTGACTTATGTCTGCTAACTTTCGATCTACAGGAGCACAATCTACAGCCTCTCAACCACCTGAGCATCATAGAGCGAAGAGTACCTTGCTTAGGCAGTGGGCGATAGTTCGCAAAGACAAATGGTTGTTGTCGTGTCTAACTTGGATACCCTTGCTGCTTGCAGCAAGTATCTGGCTGATCTTCTCGCAAGGCATTGCCCGTGATTTACCCGTTGCAGTGGTTGATCTTGAACATAGCCAAATCTCGCAACAATTCACTCGTCTTGTTGATGCGTCACCTACCCTACAAGTGACTCAGAAATACAGTTCAGTGAGCGAAGCAGCTAAAGCAATGATTGAACGCGATATCTACGGTTACGTTGTGATACCAAAACACTTCGACCGTGATCTCTACCTAGGTTTGAACCCTCAAGTGTCTGTGTTCTACAACAGTCAATTTATCTTGATAGGTAAACTGGTCAACTCAGCGCTGTTACAAGCTCAAGGGACTTTTAACGCTCAGCTTGAAGTCGTTAAACAGCTTTCACACGGTGATACCACGGTGCAATCAGCATTAGGCCAAGCAGTCACTGTACAAAGTCAGATCACGCCTTTGTTTAACAAGAACACCAGCTATGCACAGTTCTTGGTGTCTGCTGTTATTCCGGCTTTATGGCAAATCATGATTGTGGTCGGCACGATCTTAGTTTTGACTGCAAACGTTCGAACTCGTGGGCTAAAAGCTTGGTTGTCACACTCTCCTGCGAAGTCGTTAGTTTCAACGTTAACCCCTTACGTGGCTCTGTTTTTAGCGTTTGGTATTGCGTTTAGCTTTTGGTTCTATCGCCTACTCGACTGGCCATTTAACGGCAGCTTCATGGCATTGACTATTGCCCAGCTACTTACGGTTATCAGCTGTATCATCATGGGTTGCTTGTTCTTCTTTTTAACACTCGATCCAGCAAGGGCGATGAGTTTCGCCGGTGCCTTCACAGCGCCAAGCTTTGCCTTCATGGGGATTACTTTCCCTGTAACCGACATGAACACGGCGGCTCAAGTTTGGAGAAGCTTATTGCCGGTCAGTCACTACATCGAAGTACAAACGGCTCAGTCTAGTTATGGCGTGAGCGCAGCACAATCGTTAATCAGCCTCACTTCTATGTTTTGGTATGCAATTCCAGCGTTGGTGGTTATGTTGTTAATTAAGAAACATCTAGCAAAAGCATCACTCTCAGCTAAAGCACAAGATGCAGAACAAGGAGTAAAACCATGAGCTTTACTCAACTGCTAAAACAAGAACTGTTAGCGGTACTTCGCAACCCGGTTGTCTTGCTCACCGTATTTGGTGGCGTGGTCTTCTATTCATTCTTGTATCCGCTACCTTACGCAAATCAAGTGCCTCAACAATTGAAAGCGTCCGTGGTGAACTTGGATAAGAGCCAAAGCAGCTACCAGTTAGAGAGAATGGTCGATGCGACCTCTCAAATCGATCTGGTTCGTCGAGATTCCACCATCGAAGATGCGAAACAAGCTGTGCTGAACCAAGAGATTGGCGGTTTCATCGTCATCCCAGAAGATTTCTATAAAGATCTACTTCTTGGAAAGAGCCCTACGCTCTCTTATGCCGGCGATGCGTCTTACTTCTTGGTGTACGGAACCATTGTTGAAGGGTTAGCCAAAGCCGGAGGCACACTAGCCGCACAAGTTAAAGTCAGCCATTTGCTAGTCGAAGGTGTGCCGTTAGAGTCTGCAGCCAAAGGCTACAGCGCGTTTAGCTTGAACCTAAAGCCAACCTTCAATAGTCGCATGGGATACATCGATTATGTTGTGCCTGCTGTATTTGTGTTGATTCTGCAACAAACCTTAGCCATGGCTTCTGGTTTAGTTGGCGCAACACAAAATGCTCAATCGACCTTTGGTTATTGGAGTAAAACGCCACCAGCCAAACTGATCCTTGCTCGTTGTTGTACCTTAGTCGGCATTTATTATTTGCTGTCCATGTACTACTTCGGTGCCAGTTTCTCGATGTATGGGATTAACTTGCTCGCCTCTACGACTCAAATTCTAACCCTGCTGCTACCTTTTTTATTGGCCAGTTGCTTGATCGGGATTTTTATCGGTGAGTTAGTACCAAGAAGAGAGCTAGTCACGGTTGTGGTGTTAATCAGTTCAATGCCACTTATCTTCTCGTCTGGATTTATCTGGCCGGTTGAAATGATGCCACAGTGGTTAGTACTGCTATCAGAGCTATTTCCAAGTACCCCTGCAATTCAAGGTTTCTTGGCGCTGAATCAGATGGGCGCTTCATGGCAAGAAGTCGCACCTCAATGGACGCTGTTATGGGGACAAGTTGCTCTGTGGGGTTCGTTGCTGGCACTTAAGCTCTACCACAAATCGAGTAAAAGCGTTGTTAGCAGTAGTACGAGTACCAACCACAGCAACAGCAACAGTCATTGAGCTGTTTGACTCATCGAAAACCATTAAAAAAGCTCTGATTAAGGGCTTTTTTAATGCCTTCAAACTTGATGCCTATTTACCATCGAATGGTTAGAAGCCGCCAAAAACACATCAAGTATTCAAACTTCATTCACTCTCTTCCATCAGGTTTAAAGCGATTTGATCGTAAATCCCCCCCTCAAGATCTAAGGAATCGTTCTAAACAAGAATAAACCGCCTACCTAATAGAATTCGCCTACCGCTATTGCTATCACTGCATATGCCTTTTCAAACCCGAAAATCATCAACTTATTCCAAAATGATGACAAAACCCGAATAATTGTAAATTTATTGTAAAAATTTCTTTGATGGCATTATTTTTATGTATAGGGTTATCAATAAGACTTGATAGGCCGAATATCATAGTCTGATTAATGGACGTACCGAAAGGATCTCCATATAAAACGTGATTAGTAGTTATATTTATTTCGCATTTTGACTTAGCAACAGAGCTTTTGTCGCTACCAAAGAAATATATAAGCTATTGAAATAAAAAACAAACACAACAGCAACAAACATAATTTAATAAAAAGCAGGGAAAACCATGAAAAACATAAGAGAATTATTTTTTGGGTTTATATTATTGTTTAGTTCCAGTGCATTTGCAGAAGAAGGGTCATTTAATCAAGCCATTAGCAACTTAAGCCAAAGTGTTGATGGATTTTTCAACGAGTACACAGGATGGTTCGTTGGATTAATATTTAAAAGCGTGCCAGTAGGTGAAGCCAACTTCCCGATTATTGTTGGGTGGCTATTACTTGCTGCACTGATCTTTACTGTTTATTTTGGCTTCGTTCAATTTAAACGTGTCGGCATGGCTATCGACATCATTAAAGGTAAGTACACCGACCCTAAATCGAAAGAAGATGGCGAGGTTTCTCACTTTCAAGCTCTAACAACCGCTCTTTCAGGAACAGTTGGCCTAGGTAACATTGCTGGTGTGGGTGCTGCACTTGCGATTGGTGGTCCTGGCGCAACATTCTGGATGATCTTGTGTGGCATCCTCGGGATGGCTTCTAAGTTCTGTGAGTGTACCTTAGGTGTGAAATACCGAACTATCTTACCGTCAGGCGTTGTTTCAGGTGGTCCTATGTACTACCTAAGCCAAGGTCTTGGTGAAAGAGGTTTAGGTGGACTCGGTAAGGTACTGGCTATCGGTTTCGCATTAATGTGTATCTTGGGCTCTTTGGGCGGCGGTAACATGTTCCAAGCCAACCAAGCTCATGCAATGTTAACTTACGCTTTTGATATTCCTAGCGAATACGGTGTTATCACTGGTCTTGTGCTGGCTGCTTTAGTTTTCTCTGTAATTGTTGGTGGTATGCCTTCTATTGCATCGGTAACAGAAAAAGTTGTTCCTTGGATGGCTGCGCTATATATCGGTATGGCTGTGATTGTTATCGGTTCTAACCTTGATCAAGTTGGCCCTGCGTTCAGTGCAATCTTTACAGGTGCATTTACTGGCGAAGGTGTCGTTGGTGGATTCATTGGTGCGTTAATTCAAGGCTTGAAACGTGCAACGTTCTCGAATGAAGCAGGTGTTGGTTCAGCAGCTATTGCTCACTCAGCGGTTAAAACAAAAGAGCCAATCACTGAAGGTCTAGTATCACTATTAGAACCGTTCGTTGATACGGTAATCATTTGTACAATGACAGCATTGGTTATCACTATCGCAGGCTTAAACACAGGTCCATTCGATGGTACAGGCCTAACGGGTGTAACCCTAACTGCGGCATCATTCACTGAAACTGCAGGCTTCTTCAAATACACACTAGCCCTAGCCGTTATCATGTTTGCGTTCTCTACCATGATTTCTTGGTCATACTACGGTCTTAAAGCATGGACTTACCTATTTGGTGAAGGAAAGGCAACGGAACTCGTATTCAAAGTGATGTTCTGTGTGTTCGTTGTGATTGGTGCAACCATTCAATTTGGCGCTGTCATCGACTTCTCTGATGCAGCTATCTTTGCAATGTCTATCTTTAACATCCTAGGTCTATACTTCTTGATGCCTGTTGTTAAGAAAGAACTGCAATCATTTGTTGCTCGCGTGAAATCTGGCGAAATCAAAACTTACGAGAAGTAACTTCTCTTCGGTGCTTATCGTCAAATAACACTGTTCTAAAAATTTTTGTAATACCCTTTGCTTGAGAAAGCGAGAACAGTACTGCAATTAACCTAAAATCCCTACTGGCTAATAGTTTAGCTCGTAGGGATTTTTGTATCTGGATTGTCTTGTTCAAGCTGTTCAGGTTCTTGGCTTACTTTTTTACGATCCACCAGCTTTTCTACTTCAATCATTTCGCGTTGCGCTAATGGCGAATTACAATCATCAAAACAATAGGCGACGGTGCAGTTCTCACACAGATATTCATTCATGGTTTAATCCCTGTCCATTGAGATGGTCTCATCACAGAATGACAACAGACCGCGTGTTCATCCTAGAACATCGCTATTATGCTGTTTCTCAACCTTATAAATATGCGTGCAAAGTCACCAAATATTCAATTGATCACATATTAAAACCATTTTACGGCTCTAATCACGGATAGCTTGGTAATGGTGTGAAAACGGTTATTAGCCACGCTACGAAACCGATTAGTAGCAGAAATAAACCAACTGGAACGAAAAACGCCCACACCATTTGCATGATGTGGGCGTTTGAATAGTTACAGCTAAAAACGAATGAATTAAAGATTTGAGTTTATAAACCCATCTCTTCGGTTAGCGTTTTGATTTGCTTGAGGTCCATGGTGTGAACTTCAATCATTTGTCTGATGTCACTTAGACGAGAGTTCGCGTTGTCTTGCTTCTCACACGCGTCAGATTTCGCATCCCATGAAGTACCATCTAAGAACACATCACACGCTTTCTTAAGTGAACCAAGGTTCTGTCCAAGCTCGTCTCTTTCCTTCTCAAGCTTTTCAAGCTCTTGAGATATTTGTAATTCTTTACGGAACAGCTCACGAGAGCGTTCAAACAAGGTCGACTGCATATCCGCTTGACGGTTTAACTTTTGGTTATCTTGCTCTGTTTTGTCTAGCGTTTGCTTTTGATCGTTTAACTGCTGCTCTAACGAGTAGTTCGCCTTCTCTAAAACCGCAGATTGTTTCGCTAATTCTTGAAGTTCTTTTTGATGCTCTTCAGCCTGCTTAGCTAGCGCAACTTCTACTTTAGCGTCGATCTCGGTATCGACTTTTGCCACCTTAGCTTCAACCGACGTCATCAGTTCTGTTTTACTGTCGCGTACTTCTTGATAACGGGTTTCAAGTACCTGATAAGTGGACTCCCACTTCGAAGCCGTCACTGTCGAACCGATTAAGCCACCCAGTGCTAAACCTATAACCGCCGCAATGCCGATATAGAGCTGACTGCGCTTATCGCGTTCTTCAATAACAACCACTTCATCTTGTTCGCTTTGTCCAGATTGCTGGTTCACTAGCGGGCACTCCCAAAAATATGTTTAACGTTACGCGGTCACTGGCATTAATACTGATTGTGTAGGTTCAGTTAAACCTGTCACTCAAGTCAGAAGCACTTGAGCTTTACTAACACGTTCATCCCATCTTCTTACAAACAGTCTAACGAGTTAACTCCGAAATCATCAAGCTGGCAGTATACAAAAGGAAGCTGCTAACGATAACTATCACTACCCATTTTTGCAGTTTTTCGTTGGTCCGGTAACGAAACAATACAAATGCCAAAGCCAATAAAAAAACAATCGCTATTAGTCGAGTCATAACTCCTCCTTGTTTCCCTATTTTATACCATTTAAATAAGCAAGTTACGTCAGAGTCGCGTTGTTTGATCATTTAGTTGAACAACATTTGTGCAAACAGATATTTTGTAGCTGACATCACATTTTATATGATCTAGGATACGCCTACAGATTACCTAATTATTTAGGTAATTGTTCCGATGAAGACTGCAGGAGAGTGGTTTTTAACTAAATTTTAACATTTAGTTAGATTGACCCGCCGAAGAAGTAAATCTTTCAGGTGCTTTATGCTGGAGAAATCCAGAAAAGTGAGGACTGTCGTTGGAGGAACCTCTGGAGAGAACCGTTAGATCGGTCGCCGAAGGAGCAAGCTTAGTGCCCGTTACTTATCTATAAGTGATTCGCTAAGTGAAACTCTCAGGCAAAAGGACAGAGGAGTGGAAAGCAACAAGCCTTAATTAACAAAAGAATTCTATCTAGAAATCCGTATGTATTAAGTAGTGCTACCGATCCCTGTGATCTGCACTGCCTTCCCTCTTCTCCTTAAATTTTTTAATTTATTAAGGGGAATCTATGAACCACCTACAAGCTACACTACAAACCATCAACCAATTCGTTTGGGGACCACCACTGCTTATTCTGCTAGTGGGTACAGGTATCTACTTTACTTTTCGCTTAGGCTTACTCCAGTTTAGACACCTCCCAACCGCGCTAAAAATGGTATTCAGCAAAGACAAATCCGGTACGGGTGACGTATCCAGTTTTGCCGCTTTGTGTACCGCTCTTTCAGCAACCATTGGTACAGGTAACATCGTTGGTGTAGCGACCGCAATCAAGATTGGTGGCCCTGGTGCCCTATTCTGGATGTGGCTTGCCGCTGTATTTGGCATGGCGACCAAATACGCAGAATGTCTACTCGCTGTTAAATACCGCAGAACCGATAGCAATGGTGAAATGGTTGGCGGCCCTATGTACTACCTTCAATACGGTGTTGGCTCAAGAATCTTGGCGGTAATGTTCGCTGTGTTCGCTTTGGGTGTTGCCTGCTTCGGTATTGGTACCTTCCCACAAGTTAACGCTATTTTGGACGCTACTGAAATCTCATTTGGCGCTTCACGTGAGATGTCTGCTGTTGTTCTAACGATATTGGTAGCAGTAGTAACGCTTGGTGGTATTCAATCTATCGCTAAAGTTGCAGGAAAAGTGGTTCCGACCATGGCGGTTATGTACATTGTCGCGTGTTTGAGCGTTCTGGTTTCAAATGCAGACCAACTACTGAATGCCATTACCCTCGTTGTTACCTCTGCGTTTACTAATACAGCGGCAACAGGCGGTTTCTTTGGTGCGAGCATCATGCTTGCTATCCAATCGGGTATTGCTCGTGGTGTATTCTCTAATGAATCAGGTCTAGGTAGCGCACCCATGGCTGCGGCGGCTGCAAAAACAGATTCATGTGTGAAGCAAGGTCTTGTCTCTATGACAGGTACTTTCTTCGACACCATCATCATTTGTACGATGACTGGTTTGGCACTTATCTTAACCGGCGCTTGGCAGACTGACCTTTCAGGTGCTGCGATGACCACTCATGCATTTGCTGTTGGTCTGAACGCAGACACGCTTGGCCCAATGCTGGTTTCTGTTGGCCTAATCTTCTTTGCGTTTACTACGATTTTAGGTTGGAACTACTACGGCGAGCGTTGTGTTGTTTTCTTGCTAGGTACAAAAGCAGTCCTACCTTACAAGATCATCTTCATCGCGTTGGTGGCTTCTGGTGCATTCTTGAAGCTCGACATGATCTGGATAATGGCAGATATCGTGAACGGCCTGATGGCAATTCCAAACCTAATCGGCCTTATCTTGCTACGCCACGTGGTTATCGAAGAAACAAAGCTGTTCTTCAAACCTTTAACGTCTTCAAACGATTGTGAAGCTGTTAAAGCATAATCAGAATTGATTGAACACAAGCCCGCTTTCAAATGCGGGCTTAATTATATGGTCCGCCTCACTCTCAAGCCCTTAAGCTTAGAGTAGGCTTTCAGAATGAGGTGAACCATATGTCTTCTATTCATATTTTAGGTATCGACCTAGGTAAACATTGCTTCCATGCTATCGCACATAACCGTTGTGGMGTGGAGGTGCTTCGTCGTAAATTTAATCGTAACCAACTCTTAATCTTTCTTAGTAAAATAGAACCAACAACTATTGCTTTCGAAGCCTGTGGCGGTGCTCATTGGCTTGCTCGAAAGTGTAGTGAGTTTGGGCATCAACCCCGACTTATTCCTCCTCAGTATGTTAAGCCTTATGTCAAAGGCAATAAAAACGATTTCATCGAAACGATTTCATCGA
>NZ_JAKEUP010000007.1:0-200129 GCF_022397895.1 Vibrio sp. Isolate33 | reverse complement strand
ACGCCACAACGGTTATGTGCGATAGCATGGAAGCAATGTTTACCTAGGTCGATACCTAAAATATGAATAGAAGACATATGGTTCACCTCATTCTGAGAGCCTACTCTAAGCTTAAGGGCTTGAGAGTGAGGCGGACCATATAATTAAGCTCCAATATCGCTATTGGAGCTTTTTATTTATCTCGTCAGAGCTATTCCGGCTTAGCGCCAGCTAAACACTCGTACTTCGTTGCCCTCTTCAGGCTTCTTCGGAATGTTTAAAGATAGCGCTAAAGAAACCGCCGCCATCGCCGCACCAATGTAGAAAACCGTTGCAGGGGACGATAACCAAATCACACCAAACGCGACTGGAATAACAACCGCCGCAATATGGTTGATGGTGAAAGAGACACCTGCGGTTGAGGCCATATCTGCTGGGTCTGCAATTTTTTGGAAGTAGGTTTTAATCGCTAACGCCAAAGCAAAGAACAGATGATCGACCACGTAAAGTGCCGCCGCCCACTCAGCACTTTGCACCAAGCCATAACCAACAAACACACCGATCAAACCAATATATTCGAAGATCAACGCCTTGCGCTCACCAACTACACCAATGAATCGTCCAATACGTTTCGCGAACAAGAAGTTAAATAGGTAATTCACTAAGAACAGTAACGTGACATCTGCAGCAGAGTAACCGAATTTCTCTACCATCAAGAAGCCCGCAAACACGGTGAAGATCTGTCTTCTCGCGCCACTCATAAACGTCAGTGCATAGTAGAGCCAGTAACGCTTCCTTAGCACTAACTTCTTATTCTGTTGAGTCTTGGTTTGAAACTCAGGGAAGCCAAAGGTCATCACCAATACTAAAATGAAACCGATGCCTCCGGTAATGCCATATACCCAAGCGAAATCGAGTTTTAGCTGTTCTAACATCACCCAAATAGAGCCATAGGTGAGAAGAGAGGCAAGCGCTCCCACCGAGATCATTTTACCTAGCATCTCTGGCGCTTCTTCTTTGCTTAGCCATTGCAGTGACAAAGATTGCTTCAGCGTTTCAAAATAGTGGAAACCCGTCGACATCAAAATAGTGGTGAGTAAAAGGCCTGTCAGTGAAGGGAATAAACCGGTAATCGCCGTGCCCACTGTCAGCATCGCTAGTGATATCAACATGAAGCGTTGCTCACGGATGAAGGCTAAAACAAACACTACAGTAAACGCTAAGAAGCCAGGTATCTCACGAACACTTTGCAGCAAGCCTATATCGGCACCGTCAAAGTTCGCTTTCTCAATCACGAAGTTATTAAGCAGAGCCATCCAGCTCGAAAACGCGATAGGTACAACAATCGAAATCAGTAATAAAAAGTTTTGCGGCGTTTTCCAGCTCGCGGGTGATGCTCTCATAGCAGCCAAATCCTAAATAGTAATCCAGTATCATACTCCGGTTTTATGGTGATTAACAAACGATTAACTTTTGTTTTTCTCATGTTCATAGAGAGCAAAAATGCATACAACGAGGAGGTATAAACAGGATAAATAAGAGGTTCTATCGAGCTTTGACCGGCTTCTTTTCGTCCAACTGCTGAACCACCGCTTGAGTAAGCTGTTCAGTATAAGGATTAATCTTCCAATGCTCTGGACTCCAACCTTTCACAAAACGTTGGAAATCAGCCCACGCCACATAAAACATTGGCCGCCATGTTTTCTCAACATCATCGAACGAAAGCTGTGGCTGATAGTGTGCCAATGCTTCTTTCAAGTGTTGGAAGTAAGTGTCTAGTACCTGTGGTTCAAGCTCTGCGCAATCTTGCGGCCTAATCGCGCTGCTCATGAACAAAGCCACGTCTTTCATCGCACACCCGTTTCCAACATATTGAAAATCGACCGCAGCCGCACGTTCGCTTTCTGAATCAAAACAGAAATTGGCTAACTTAGCGTCACCGTGAACCAAGGTTTGGTATGGGCACTCTCTGAGTAGACGGTCGATGTTTTGTGCTTGATTCTTTAGTGGGACATCAGCCAAAGCATTCAATTCATCGGGGCGAGTGTCTAGGTGCCAGTATGTACCGACTTGCCACAATGGTGCCGACTGCCCTTTATCGATATGGATGTGCTTTGCATGAAAGTTTGCAAGCCATTTTAGGCAAGCATTACGCTGTTTAATTTCGACAGATGTATAGCTAGGCTGAGTATCTTTGATAACCGATTCATCAAATGCGGCAAGCACATCGAACTGAGAAGTTAACGGGAAGCCGATATCCGCTAGGTCTTGCATCACGATAAGCCACTCGTTCTCTGTTAACTCACAATGCAGTCCAACAGGGACTGGGCAACGCTCGTCCCACTGTTGAGTGAAGGACTGATACCATGTCGTCTCGACTTGGTAAGAGTGGACCTTGCGCTGATGAGAGAGCTTGGTGTTCCAGCCTTTAGGGTGTTCAGTTTTATCTGGCAACGCGACATGTTTAACGATAACGCTGTTCATCGAAGCACTATTATCTTTAGCAAAGGCCAAGCGAACTAACTCGCCGTAGCCGCCCCATAAGCGCTGAATAACTTGAACATCAAACCCTTGCAGACACCCGAGTAAAATCGCTATTTTTTTATAAAGCTCAGGTTGATTTTGACTTGAACTCGCTTGTGGTTGAGCAAAGTTGTTTGAGGGTATTGGTTGAGACATATAACTCGTTACTATGCTTTATCGGATAGAAGATGTGACCACTGTTTTTGCCTGTTCATGTAGTGCACCACGTAGCTACATACTGGTATAATTTTGAAGCCCGCCTGTTCAATTTCAGGTAATACCGACTCCATCATCACCTTGCCAAAGCCTTTGCCTTGCAGTTCATCAGGAATACGAGTCGAGGTGATGTGCAATACATCGCCATCCTTCTGATACTTAACAACCGCGAATTGATTCGGTTCTAGCTCAACTGTGATCTGGTTCTCTTCTTGAACCCATTTTACTGCCTTCATTCTCAACTCCTGCAAATAATTGATACGACAAACAATTAAAGTTTGAAGTATGAGTTCCTTGTAATAGACTAACGCAAGTGCATATAAATAAAACTAAGTACTTACAAACAAAGCAAATATTTTTAGAGCTCGCGAATTTACATAAAATCAGCGACAAACAAAAGCACTCTATAAATCATGCAAAGTACGCCTACTAAATCTAGCACGTAATAACCCCTTGTTAGCAAGTTACCAATATATCTAACAGACGCATGTTGGCGCATGGAGAACAAATAATGAACGCACCACTGAAGAAGCCTTTGGAGCATAATCAGGCACTTCAAGATCCTCGTAACCGCACCATTTCTACGATAAACAGTACCGATGCGCTGGCCATGATTGAGCACGGCAGTGAGCTGACGCTAAACGTCTCGACTCCTGTTGGCACCAAGTTTCTTGCCACCACCAAATTTATCGGTACTCACAGTGATAACTGCATTGTGATTGAGGTGCCGGAAGTATCGAGCGATGATCTACGCTTTTTCTTCCAAGAAGGTTTTTGGATGACGGCTCGTGCTTACTCTTTAAGAGGAGAAGGCGCACTTATCCACTTTAGATGCCAGATTCATCATACCATCGGCGAACCCTTCCCTATCATCGTGCTTTCAACACCAAGTACGATGCAAGTGACTCAGCTGCGTAAAGAGACACGCTATGAAGTGAACCTAAGCTCTCGAGTTATCTTTGATGATCAACGCATGAACTGCGAGATTCGAGACCTCTCGAAAAGTGGCTGTCGCTTTGTGACCTCACCGACCGCTCGTTCGATCCAAGTTGCCGATAGAGTCTCTATCGAAATCACGCCTGAGAACTACAACGGCCCGTTGATTCCACCACTGAGAGGGATTGTGTGTAATCTTCAGAAATCTACGCACTACGCGCGCTATGGCGTCGAATTTGATGATATCGGTCGTGCCAACGCTAAGAACTTATTGGGTAAGCTCAAGTTCGATGGCACCAAGCTTCGTTTACGGAATGCTTAAGCACTAGAGATTGTAAGAATCAAAAAAAACAGCCATCGATAATATCGATGGCTGTTTCGTTTTATGGTTAACGGTTATTTAGCTGTTTTACGTCAAGCGTTAAGCTATTTACGCAATGCGTTGAGTTTGGCCTGAGCGATACCAAAGATAGTATCGATTGGGTAGCTTCCCTCATCACTCGCTTCACCAGCCGCTTTGCCTGTGAATAGTTCAATCGCTTCGGTCACATGATCAATTGCCCAGATGTTGAACTCGCCCTTTTCAACCGCTTTAACGATATCGCTACGCAGCATCAGGTTGTGAACATTCGAACGTGGGATGATCACCCCTTGTTCATTAGAACGCCCTTTGATTTCACACACATCAAAGAAACCCTCAATTTTCTCGTTCACACCACCAATAGGTTGAGATTCACCGAACTGGTTCATCGAGCCAGTAATCGCGATGTCTTGACGATTTGGCTGCTTAGAAAACGCAGACACCACCGCACAAAACTCGGCCATACTCGCACTGTCACCATCCACACCACCATACGATTGCTCGAAGGTGATATTGGTAGTGAGCGGCACTTTGGCTGTCTTACCAAACACGGAAGAAAGGTAAGCCGACAAGATCATCACGCCTTTGGAGTGAATACTGCCACCTAGGTCTACGTTTCTTTCAATATCAATCACTTCACCATCGCCATAAGCGGTGGTTGCCGTGATTCGGTTCGGCGCACCAAACATATGATCGGTTGTGCTGAGTACAGAAAGCGCATTCACTTGACCAACAGCCTGACCGTCCACATGGATCAGTGTTGTGCCATTAGTGAAGGTTTCCATTACGCTGTCTTGCAGTCGTCCGACACGCATCTGTTGGTTAGACAGTGCTTGGTCAACGTGCGTTGCGCGAATCAGGTTCGATTTTGATCCTCTCGCCACGTAGTTTGACTCACGAAGCAGATTGGCAATATGCGCCGAGTGCAGAGACAACTTACCTTGATCACCCGCCTGACGAGAACTGTGCTCAATGATGCGCGCAATCGCTTTGCGGTCACAATGCAGCATGTTGTTGTCATGCACGATGCTCGAAATGAAGCGCGCGTAATGCATTTCAGAATCAGGAGTACGCTTCATCTCATCTTCAAAATCGGCCGTCACACGGAACAGTTCACCAAACTCCGCATCGTAATGTTGCAGCAGTTGGTAGGTACGATAATCACCAAACAGGATGATCTTAACGTCTAATGGGATAGGCTCAGGATCAAGCGACACTGCCCCCGTTAACGTCACCTCTTTTTCAAGTGAAGTGAAGCTCAATTGACGCGAACGAAGCGCACGCTTCAAGCCTTCCCAAACGTAAGGCTGTTCAAGAACTTTTACCGCATCCATCAGTAATACGCCACCGTTCGCTCGGTGTAAGCTGCCTGCGCGAATCAGTGAGAAATCTGTAAATACGGTGCCTTTGAACGTCGCCGTTTCTACATAGCCAAACAGAGAGTGATAATTCGGATTCTCTTCCACCACGATTGGCAAAGTGTCTTCCTTTTGGCTCACAATCACGTTGACCTTGTAACGACGTGGCATTTTCTTATCCAAAGAAGCGGTCGCCACTTCGGCTTGTTCGGTGCTCTCTTCTAAGAAAATATCGGCGTTATCGACAATGTCTTTACGCAGTGCTGTGAGGTACTTTTTGATGTCTGGATATTGGCTGTAATCCTGCTTCAACTGCTTGATGAAGTGAGTGATCACATCTCGCGCCGTATCATCATTCAGCTTTTGAATTTTCTCAGTGTAGGTCTCTTCCAGTTCAGTCAGCTCACGAGAAATCGTGCGCAGACCAACTTCCAAAGCATCAATGGTTTTATCGAACTGGTCTTGTTCTTCTTCTGAGAGCAGATCGAAGCTCTCTTCGGTATGAAGATCATCGCCATTCATCGCCACAAACTGGTAATCACCTTGAGTGGTGATCGTCAGGTTGATGCCTTTCTCTTTCGCTTCTCGGCTAATGCTTTCTAGCGCGGCTTGTTGCTTGGCTGCTAACTGGTTTTTCAGCCTATCAGCACGGCTAAAGTACATCTCGTTATCAAACGCAAGAGGCATACCTTTCAGCAGTTTACGCATTAGCTTTTCAATATCTTGCTTTAAGCTACTGCCGACACCTCTAGGCAACTTAAGTACCTTAGGTGTACGAATATCTTCAAAGTTTGCGATATAACACCAATCAAAAAGCTCCTGAACTTCTTGAGGGTGTCGGTTTAGATAGCGCAAGATCATGGTGCGTTTACCCAGACCATTTCGCCCTATCGCATAAATGTTGTAACCCTTTTCCTTGATTGACATCGCGAACTCAACGGCCTTTTGCGCACGTTCTTGCCCGACGATCTCGTCAATTGGAGCCAGTTCTTTGGTCGACTTACATGGTAACTTCTCGAGTTCTGCTACCTGATACAGCTGTTCTGTATTGAGTCTTTGAATCGCCATCGCCGCCTCCTTAGTCCTTCATTACTTGGGTGTAGATAAAATCAGTGTAGATGTAATTTCCTATAAATTTAGTGACTTACGCTACACAGCTGTTCAACTGAACAAATAACACACAATTTAGCGCATTTTTACGAATGTCGAGGGTTTTAATTCACCAACTTAACATGTGAATGATTTTAATTTGCAATTGATAATAAATATCATTAACATTTTCAGATATTGTAAATTGAGGATGTGGACATGGAAATTGAACGATGCTGGATGCACTACCTAAAAGCTGAACAGTTAATGGAGCAAGGTCACTGGCCAGAAGCACAACGCCTTTATGGTGATGTTCTCAATTCTCTTCCACATCACATCCAAGATGCGGCATACCAAAGCGATATTAAACCCTGTCAGTTTGCTTGCCTACTTGCAGGGCTGAGAGACGCGAGTGTTGCTCAATCTGAGATTCTCAACCGTTTAGGACAGCATCAACAAGCCTTTGATACCTTGAATCAGTCTTACGCACTGATGCAATTTATCTCGCTTGAAAGCACCGAACTGATTCAACGCACCTATGGGCTATTGGAAAAGCAGAGTGAAGACCTGCTCAATCACCTAATTGCTTTTTGCAGTGCTCAGCGCAGTTCGCATTGGATGCTCGAACTAGAACAAATTCAACGTGCTCATCACCATTTTGGGCAACTAAAAACAACGTCAGAAGTTCAATCTTCACCTAATGTCTTAAATTGATAAGGATATATCATGTCGGACCGGGCCATTCTTAAAGTTAATAACCTCTCCGTAAGTTTCAAAACCAATGATGGAATCATTGATGCGGTCAAAAAGGTTAACTTTACCCTTAACTCAAGCGAAACCTTGGCCATTGTTGGTGAATCAGGTTCAGGTAAATCCGTCTCTTCCAACGCGCTGATGCGTTTGCTGCCTGACAACGCGATTATCGATGAGCAATCAGACATCGAGTTTGAAGGTCAATCGATTCTTGGCAAAACTGAGCGAGAAATGCAGTCGATTCGTGGCGATAGAATCGGCATGATCTTTCAAGAGCCAATGACCTCTTTGAATCCATACCTACGTGTCGGTACTCAAGTGGCGGAAGCCATTATGTGTCACCGTAAGGTATCAAAATCAAAAGCAAAACAGCGTGTGTTAGAGCTGTTTAATCTTGTGCATTTACCTATGCCAGATCAGGCTTATACCAAGTACCCGCATGAGTTTTCTGGCGGTCAGCTACAGCGAATCATGATTGCGATGGCTCTGATCAATGAACCAGATATTCTGATTGCAGACGAACCTACCACAGCATTAGACGTAACCGTTCAAGCGGAAGTACTCTCTCTTATCAAAGAGATACAAGGCAAAATGGGTATGGCGATTCTGTTCATCACCCACGATTTAGGTGTGGTGAAACACTTCGCTGATCGCGTGCTGGTGATGTGTAAAGGTGAGTTGGTCGAAGAAGGACTTACTCAAGAGCTCTTCGATAGCCCTAAACACGATTACACACGCATGCTGATTAACTCAATTCCGAAAGGTGCGAAGGTTCCTGTTGAAGCATCTGCTCCTGAACTGCTTTGTGCAGAAGATATTCGCGTGAAGTTCTTGATCAAATCTCACTTTATCCAAAGTAAGAACCAGTATTTCGAAGCAGTTAAAGGCATTTCGTTAAAGCTAAAACAGGGTGAAACCTTAGGCATTGTGGGCGAGTCTGGTTCCGGTAAATCGACCCTTGGACGCGCATTGATCGGATTGCTGCCAAGCAGTGGGCGTATTGTCTACAAAGGCCAAGACGTCAGCTTATTAACCGATAAAGAGCGTCACAAGCTTAAGAAAGATGTTCAGATGGTGTTCCAAGACCCTTATGGTTCTTTATCACCACGTATGACGGTTGGGGAAATAATCACCGAAGGCTTAACGGTGCATCAACCTTACTTGTCAAAACAAGAACGTTTAGAAAGAGCGCGTAAAGCACTGATTGAGGTTCGCTTAGAGCCAAACTCAATTAACCGTTACCCGCACGAATTCTCTGGCGGACAAAGACAACGTATCGCGATTGCTCGTGCGTTGATCCTTGAGCCATCTTTCATTCTGTTGGATGAACCGACGTCAGCACTCGACCGCTCAGTACAGTTGACCGTTATTGACCTGCTGAAAGACATTCAAGCCAAGCACAATATCGGCTTCCTGTTCATCAGCCACGACCTTTCGGTAGTGAAGGCATTATCGGATCGCGTATTAGTGATGCAGAAGGGGGAAGTGATGGAAGAAGGCGCGGCAGAAGAGATTTTCAATGCGCCGAAAAACGACTACACCAAGAAACTCATCGCTGCGTCATTCGACTTAGAAAATAAATCGGAAAAAAATGCCGCATAAAGGGAACTAATCAAGATTAACAGCGTCTTATAAGTACATTCTGAAAAAGCATCTAATGGATTGCACTCTAGAATGGATATAGCAAAACTGGTTTGGCCGCCAAAAGAGAAATGTCGCATGGATGCGACATTTTTCGTTTCTGGCGTATATAAAAATCAACTCAGTGATTATGAAGGCTTGCTAAAATTGACGGATTTTAAACAGGGTTAACTGGTAGTCGGGTCATAGTCCCAGAGCGGCTTCATTCAACTCGTTTTTGGACATTTCTGAGTTACGCGTCTCCCAAGTTATCATGTCATGGATTACTAAAATTATTCGAAAACATTTAATCTAATGTCCAAATTTACTCATTCGTTACAGTTAACAAAGCTGGTATTTACCATAATGACAAGGTAAAAAGCCAAGCAGAGGACTTAGATAAGATGCAAGCACAGTGCTTTAATCGGGTACGATGATAGATAACGTCAAGAACTTGATACACAGAACTTACCATGCAATGACAGAATGTACTAACCACACTATCTCGCTCGGCGAATTTTGTTTTCGATATAACCGTCGATTCTGTTTACAAAGAATGTTGAGCATTTTACTGATTACATCAGTGAAAGCATAACCTATATCAGCAATACTACTTAAGTTAGCTAAAAGTCAATGGTAATCCGGAATACTATAAAGTCAGGTTCTCATTCTGAGTCGAATAATTGATAAAAGAAAGGACGATACTTTCATGTCGCCCTTACTAAGCTTTTACTGGGAAGTTGATTACTTATTTGAAGAAGTTTGTTTGTCTATAGCCACAAGCTGTTCAAGTAATAGCTTTTGCTCACGATCAAGCGAACCCAATACTTTTTTTAAGTTTGTTTGATAAGTATCTAGCACGTTTTTGTCCGCACTAATGGCAAGATCAAGTTGACGCTCGTACTTCTGCAAAACTTGTGTCGTACGCTGAATATTATTCATATTTTCACGATGTTCCGCATGCATAAAGTACAGTGTGGAGGCGGCTGTAATAATCACAACCAACTTATCAATCGATAGCCAACCCGACTTGCTTTCATTCTCACTAGCCAATTGCTCAGATATTGCTTGCTCGCTCATTATTCGATGCCTACTAATTTCAATTTAAATTTAATTCGTTCTGCAGTGCGCTGCAGTTCCTGCAATGTTTGATCCTGCAAGTGGGATTGGTATTGCACCAAGCCCGTCGCCAACGCATAAGCCACTAATGCTGAAATGATCAACCAGCGATGAGACTTAATTGCTTGCTTCAATTTTGTAATCAAAACAGATCCCCTCTACATTTAAATCGGCTCTGGCCCTCAACTTCTTGTTGGCGAGATATCTGCAACAAATTTTCAATGGTTAATGGCGGCATCTGAAAGCACTCATAAACACTCCCATTACCACGCTGAACAAAAATCAAACTGTTATAGCGTTCTCTATCCGTATCATGAATACGCTTTATTTGAGGATTATTAGATCGCTGCATCACGATCAATGCTCGCTGCTCAAGAAGTTCGCGTATAGACACTCGCCCCATCTGCTTGATCTCTTTCCAACCTTCCATTGAGTCATAGTTTTGTAATAGCAACAAAGCATCTGGGGCTGGATTCGGCTTGAGGAACCATTTCTGATCCAATAGATAACCAACCTCTTTACTGGCCAAGATGTTTGGTAGTGCAACTCCCTCTAACCAGCCATCGCTGCCATAATTCAAACCAGCATAAAATCCCATCCTTTCATCGCGCTTAATGACAGCAACGTTAAAATCGTAAGGGACCTCGACTTGACCTGATATAACAGCCAAATCTCGTGCCAACTGGTCAAATCGTTGAGTCTGTTCGAAAGTACGGTAAACGTTGTTGGGTCGCTCACTCTGTGTCTGTGTATCAATAAAACTTGACAGCGCGGTTAACCCTTGACCACCAGTCAAGTGCAATAACCACTCTTCAATATCGATGATGCCACCCAATAATGTGGCTGTCGCTTTGTCCAACAAGCTCAGTTCAGCAGTCTTTACAACCGTCTGTTCAATAAACTCATTCATGGCCATTGCGTATGAGTTTCTATGATTAATTCCGACAGTACCTATTAAGGCAATCCCGATACCAATCACACTAAAATAACTGACGCCTATCACACGGTTGCTTTGATAACTCGCGCGACCAAACTGGAAAAGCAGGGAGAAGATAGCAAACAAACTCGCTGTAATCGCCACTGGCGGGATGAATGATAAACGAACCGCATCACTGCCTATTTGATAGAACATCCCTCCTGGTGCAAATGCCGATTGTGCCGTTGCATCGGTTAACATACTCACAAAGTTTGCGTTGTCTAGTGATGCCACCCAACGTTTAAATAGCTGTTCACGACCGGTGGTATGTTGGTAGCTACTATAGTAATGCTCTTTCAAGATCTGCTTGAACATCGCCCGAGTGTTACTGTGCTTAGCGATATCAATCTTATCCATATTTCGATTGCTAAATTTGAGCTTACTGGTGGATTGATATTGACGCCATGTTTTATCAATTTCTACACGCGCGCGTTTTTGCAACGAACGACGAATCGGCGTTGAATCATTACGCGACCACGTTGCCGACACTTTGTATCCTTGATCCCGAGCAACTTGTACCACGATTTGCTTAATGGCAGGTTGGGTAACGAATTCATGTTGCTCTAGCTCATCGTCAAATGGGTATCGGTGCTCCAGATAAGCGATTCGAGCATCTTGTAGTTTGGCTCTAAATGAACGCGTAATACCTGCTAAGTACTTGTGATATAACCAAGGTTCGTCATCTAAACTCAATAGACGCAAACCCGCAATTCGGCCCGAATCTATTTCATTTTGCATATAGTCGTGCCACTGCTGGCGTAACGCATCGACACAATTAGAATCACAGCTTTTCGCACGTAGGCGTTTAACTTGCCCACGATAAACTTCTACATAACGTTTGACTAAAGGCTCAACAAATTCCGCATCATTATCAAAACCTTGCTGATAAGCGAGCCATTCTTGAGCCAATTGCACATCAATTTTACGTTGCAACTCACCAAATTCACGCTTAAACGCACTTTGCCTTGTATAATTCTGACGAATTCTTGCAATCGCTCTTTGAGTTGCCAAATAATGTTTTAGCTCTTGATCATATTGTGTTCGTGCTTGCTTATATAGTGGGAAAATTTTGCTACTAAAATACGCTTCTTGATCACGTTCCATCAAAGTGACCATCATATTTTCGGTCTGATCGGCAATCGTGCTATCAACAGCAGAAGACATCAAAGCCAATGATGGCAGTAATGCAACGAGGAGCTTACGACGTTCGTCATCGGCAACGATCGAGTTCATGGCCTCGGCTCGGTCAAAGACTACCATTTGACGATCTAATACTTCTTTAAACAAGAGTGATCGCACTGCAGCAAGCTTAGTTTCTGGCGATGTTGAGATGACAAGTTGATCAACCGTGATACGCAGCGCGGGTATCGATGCGACCCAAAGCAACATAAACACTACAAAGCGACGGCTGAAAGTACCAAAAAATGGCACCATGTTTAACGCCAACATGTTATTCGGAATCGCAGTCGCAACCACTAACGCTAAACCAAATCCACTGACAATACGACCAATCAACTCAACATGTTCAGCCAACTGCGCGTACTCGGCCACTAAAGTTTCTAAGCCTGATGCATAAAGTTGTACGAGCACGGTATTTAGCGACACCTCAACCCACATATAAGCAAATAGGCCAGGTAGAACGATAAAAAGCAGCAAAAGAATTGGAATGGATCCATTATTGGGTTTCGTTGCGGTCACGTTTTGGTTAGCCACCATGTTTGCCTCCAAAGACGATCACTTTCTTTTCACGCGCACTGCTATCGTCAGCTTTGGAGTGGCACAACGCTTGGTTACTCTGACCTTGCCCCGCTGAACATCGGTCGATCAGGGTCGCGATATCACCTCTATAAGTAAGGTAACGCCCACTTGATAGCAGAGACCGTTGCTGCTTAAGTTGATTGAAATCCGCATCAACTGGCAGCAGCGAAACGAGTTTTACCTGAGATTTGGTACTTTCTCGGCTATAGCGTTCGGTAGGCACACTGATCATCGTGCCCTGAGTCAGAGCTTGGCAGCTGCGTAAAACATCACCTTGACTAAGTACTAAAAAGCGAGGCATATCTACCGCATCTACAAATTGCATCGACAGCTCACCCATGGAAGAAGCACGTTGACCAGTCGCAATCAAAATGTTCCTCGTAGCAAACAGTAGATGTTTTTTCTTTAGAAACTCATGCTGCTCGCCAGTAACCAACAAAGTTTGATCAAGGTCAGCAAAATGAGTGACCCAATCTCGAACTAGTGTTTGTTTATCGATGCTCGTCAGATCAAACAAAGCACTATCGTAAGAAAAAACCATTAGTTCAAGATCTTGTGGTTGGCTGTCGTTTGGGAAAAAATAATAGTTATCACCTTGTTTTTTTAAGGTGATAAAAGTGTAACCAAACGAAGAGTATTGGCTGTGCTCAACCTCAGTGACCGAAACAGCACGAGTCCCTATTGGATAACCACAACTTCCTGCATCCAAAGGAACAATTCGCCCATGTTCATTGAGCACTAAGCCGCGCTGCATTAGTGCATCTTGCAACTCAATGTTCTTCACTGATCTATCAGCATGATTAGGTAAACTTAGCGTGAATGACAAAGTAGGCGCAACATAAGGTACTGGTGGAGGACTCGAGCAACCGATTAAAACTAACAACAGTGTAATCCAATATATTTTCCGTTTCATTTTATTATTTTTGTTCCATTTGAAAAATTTGGCGAACTCTACAGTATTTTTTTATTATATTAATTGATTAAAAACACATTACTCGCTTTTATTTTTCATTCGATCAATATACAACCACTCGTATTTAATTAGCTGTGAATAATTTACTATTCAATAAAATTCAACAACCACACCTCCAGTACAATATATGAACATATGATTTCTAACGTAACTTGAAGTTCATAACAAGTATTTCCATCTTTCCTTCATACACTCCCTGCACCCTTCCGCCATACTAAACGATTATCCTTTCAAGAACATAAATAGTGTTAGCACAAATGTGTAAAGTCTTGGTAGGTCAAAAGTACCCTAATCAACAGTCCAATCAAAACTAACACCTACTTTATTGCTAATTGTCCATTAGCTTCATCGTAATTCCTATATTTAATTACCCCAACAAAACTTCCTACTTCGATTTTTTCCAGGCAAGTGTGTAACCTGAGTGCTCTTGTTTATTTTTTAACGACCGATATGAAAAATAGTTATAATTCATATATGTTGATTAAAGACATAGTACCTCTATAATTCACTTTATTTTTACAAGGTGTTTAAAAATGTCAAAAGATATAATATTTCAAAATAAACATAACAACAAAACTAAACTGGTGAAGCTTGGTTTTTCATGGACAGTTTTATTTTTTGGGGGGATTCCAGATCTTTTCCGAGGTCACTGGAAAGGACTAGGGGCTATGATTCTAATCCTTGTTGCTGCAATCTTTACATCAGGCTTAGGATTGATTGGTCAAATTGTCTATGCATTTTATCGCAATAAGTTGCTAATCGATCACTACAACAATGAGAATTGGCAACTATTTGACGGAAAAGCACAAGATATTGAAGCCTACACTGGCAAAAAATACATTGTGGAACATAGCGTGGCTTAAGTCAGATTAAAAGCGTTTCAACATGGTAATGCTAGTTTAGCTATTTGAGTATTAGTTAATATCTTATCGAGGCTTTATTCCAGAGCGAAAGGGCCTCTTTTTCAAAGCTTCGACACTATTTATCCACTCAAAATAACACGGTACACAGCATACAAACAACTCATCGTAATTATCAATGTAGAGACTATAAACAATTAAAAATTTATTTTAACAAAACAGTAACCTAGGTGAATTTTCTGACACGAAGTAATGTGTTCTTCTTTATCAATTATTACATTCATTAGCAATATGGTCGAAAAATTGGCGACTTTTTTGTGAAACTGAAAAGATAACCAAAAAACAATTTATGAATAAAAAAATGGTAAACGGATCTTAGTTAACCGCCGACACCAGATACCAAGAATGTCTGGTGACTCACTCCCTTATACGCTTATTTTATATATTAGCTCCATTATTAATTATGTTTGCTGCATATTCATTATTTAAAGGTGAATATACGATAGATAAGTGCGAACAGCGGTTAATTGAGAAAGATAAAAGCATAGGCATGTTCATATCTATCATTAGTTTTTTTAATATGTATTATTAGGTTGTTTGATAAAGTAAGTTTTTCTCATCATTTGGAACCCTGCAAAAAAAACGAGTTTTTCAACTATCCGTTTATAGCTGTATTCTGGGGACTCTTGGTCTTATCTAGTGCTACATTTAATGCTTACTGAAGACAAGGGGGAGATTTCTATCTTTCGTACACTCTTAATATCGTCTCTTTACCCAATTTTTATTGACACTGTACTTAACGTTACATCACTCAATGAGGAGCTTGGTCAAGTCTTCGATAAACTAATGGCGTTTGCTAGACTATTAGAAATAATTCCTGACAAAGCCATTCAAATATTAATACCATAACTTCCTTTATCTCTACTTTGCTGTAAGTAGCAGATTTCAGTTACTGAGAGTTATCCATAATTCTGGACGCTCTCAAACCTACTGCCTCAGGTAAAATTCACCAAAACATTCGTTGATTGCATCGCGTAGGTATAACTCTTTTTCGTTATTTTCCCACTTGCAATTAATAAAAGAAGAATACTACAAGTCTTGCTCTTGACAACTTTATTGAAGGCTAAAAAACTAGCTATCCTAACCCCACACTCATCCAAATGATCATCGTTGAAAATTTCTCGATTTCTTCTCATGATCGTATTGGTAATACTTCAGTTCGATAGATATTACACTGATAAGAAAAAGTAGGTCAGATACCTATCAGTTAACTTTGACGAGTCCGTTCGATGCCTTAAAAAGTGGAGCAGAAGTGGTTAGCTTACCTGCCCCATATTGAACAATGTGAAGACGTAAATATCAGCAGCAAAATCTATAGTTTTACTCAGCGGCATTCCGACCATGGTTCGCATTGATATCAATACGAATCATTACGGGCGAACCGACTCATACTCATCTTGAAATTAACGATACAAAGACTTAGTCGACTCTCTGACGATTAAATCAATCGGTGGTAAGCGCGCTTCATGCCTCTCGCCTGATAACAAGTTCAAAATCGACTGCGCACACACCTCTCCAATCTCTTCAATCGGCTGTCTCAAGGTCGTTAATGCTGGTGTGAAATACTTCGAGGTTGGCAAGTCATCAAAGCCAATCACCGACACATCTTCTGGTACTTTGTAGCCGTGATCATGCAACGCCTTAATCGCGCCGTAAGCCGTTTGGTCATTGGCCGCGAACAGGGCAGAAAAGTGAATCTTAGATTCAATCAACTCAACAGTTTTCTCATAGCCAGACTCGCTACTGAAATCACCCTGTTTGACGAGTTTTGGCATCACTTTAATACCCGCCTCTTGCAGCGCTTTCTTATAGCCTTCAAATCGATTACCTGCATCTGGCTGGCTTGAAAGTCCTTTGATATGAGCAATATTCACATGCCCTTGCTGCAATAAATGGAGGGTTGCCATGTAACCGCCCAGCACATTATCGATATTGATGGAACGAACGTTGTCTTCAGCGAAGTCATAACCGACCGCGACAATCGGGATGTCTTGCGCGTACTTAGCAATATCCTCTTTGGTAATACTGCCTGTCACGATGATCATACCGTCGACATTGCTCTTAGCCAGATACTCTAAGGCGTGTATCTCGAGCTTTTTTTGCCAGTGTCCGGTTGCTATGACTAACGAATAGCCTTGAGCTATCAGGGTTTTCTCCATGTCGTTGAGGATACGACTGGTATAAGGGCTGTCAGGGTGTTGCACCAATACGCCGATCGTGAGTGAACGGCGATTGATGTTCTCCTGCATTTGAAAATTGGGCTTGTAGCCAGTGTCTTTGATAGCCTGCTCGATGTTCTGGCTTTTATCATCCGACACATAAGTGGTTCGATTAAGAAAACGAGAGACCGTGCTTGGCGAAACGCCAGCTAGCCTCGCTACATCGTATACGGTGGTTTTTTTAGTTTTAGTGCGCATCTCGATACCCTAACCCAGTGACATTAAGGGAAGCCCTAAAGCTCCCCATCAGTTTCAACTCAACATTGCTCAAGTTGAAACTCATACTATTTTATTAATATAAGTAGGCGAAAATCATCCCCGGTCGGAAGTAGCGACCTGCGGTATATTTCAAACCTGTGCTCAGAAGCCACTTATGAAGAACCGTAGCTTGCTCCGCTGAAATTTCACCTTTAACCATATTAACAAATTTATCACTGTCTTTAGTCAGCTCAGGATTAACTCGTCCGTCAGACAGCACACACTTTTGCAATTTAAGTGCAGTAAGCCACTTTTTCGCATCATTTTGTGACAATTCAAAAGATTCTGTAAGATCTTGCTCAGTGAAAGAGACAGAACAGTTGAACCCTTCTGGTGCGGCAAATGGAGTTTTTGAATAGTCATACAGCGCGGTATACACGGTATCCATCAATGTTTCTGCTTGCTGCGATTTACCCGCTAGGCTCAACGCAGTTGCAACGCTAAACTGCACACCAATCCACACGTCTTGCGCCTGAAAAGCCTCATGTGGTGATCCGTCTGCCAATGTCATGTTCACCACACCCAGCTTAGGGCTGTTAAGCTCAAAGTTATGTTTATAAACATAGTCCAATGCGCGTTGAATACGCTCTTGCGGGAAAATACCCTCCAAGCTAATCAACTTTAGATAACTGTCGGCAAGTAAGGCATCGCCAAAGCTGTTGTCTGAATCTGGTACTAATTCTAGATAATCTTGCGTAAAGGCTTGAGGCGCAGTCTCACTCAGTAAGCGTTTCTTAGAGACTCTTTGAGATACCTTACTGATGTTGATGGAAGTATCCGTCTCATTGAGATAAGCATTGAGCGTATTCTTGTCAGCAATCGCATCGCCCGTCAAAGTCAGGCCTAAGATTTCCAGAGCTTGGTAGCCTTCGCCCGTTAGATGCTTGGCTTGAACTGGCGTCACGAAAAAGTGGTAGTAGCCTTCTTTCTCATCCCACAAGCTTTGTTCAACTGTCGCTAATGCCTTTTTCGAATGAGTTAGGTAGTCCGAGCTCAGATCGTTTTCACCCATCAATTGTGCAAGTTCACTCGCGGCTTGAAGGCCTGCAACCCAGAGGCTCGCGCAGTAAATTGAGATACCATGTGACGCTAGGTTATCGAAGGTATCATCTGTACCTCGGGTTAGCGGTAAATCATCGCCCTCAGCAATCAAGTTCGATAAGAAATCGATGCTCTCAGTCACAGCCTGCCAGCACTCTTTAACTACAGAAATATCTTGTGTGTTTTGATAGTGACGGTACACCATCAGAATGTATTTCGGTGCTAAGTCCTTCCATTCCTTAACATTGTGCCAGCTATACGCATCAGGCTGGATGTCGAACGGGCTACCTAAATCGTGGATGACTGCACCTCGAATCGCGCGCACTCCTTGGTACTTCTCATCAATCAATTCAGCATTCGGTGTTGCTTCATATTCCCAGTATCGGCGCTGAGTGAAGTCTTCGGCCAAAATCGCTTTCGAGAACTCTTTCATCACGCAGCCATCAAGTTCCGGCAGTAAATAAAGCAGTGAAAACGAGCCGTAGAAATACACATCCAGAGAGTTAAAGAATGGGTAATCAACACACTCTTTCACTAGGAACTTGTCTTCTTTATCCCACACTGTAGATTCGGCTAAGAACGACAGTGAGTTCATCGCCATCGTCGCATAGCGAAGTGCCGATTCAGGTTTTGAAATCTTGCTTTGAGCCTGTTCGAGGAAAGCCGTTTGTTGCTTCACTATCTGCTGCTCAATGCTCTCTAGCTTTGGCAGAATATCCTCTAACATAGGTAACGCAGGCTTTGCTTGTGGGTAGAATTGAGTGTAAGCCTTGTCCGAGTTCCAGCCATTAAGCATCACTTTGCGATGTGCCATCACTTGTGCAAAACGAAGGTCAACAGACTCACCCGGCTCCAACTCAACCTGAACCACAACCAATGCGCTCAATGCTTCACGCCCTGTGTAAATGCCCGTTTGGAATTCGGCATTAGTACGGCCTGTTTTTAGGGCGAACTCTGTTTGCTGGGTCACTTTCGAAGTATAAAGCGTTGGCTTAACAGACACCGACACCTTGCCAGACTCCGTCAAACGGTTTTCGGCTTGAACACCAAACACCACCTCACCCTCAATATCACTTTGGTACGGAGACTGGCTAGTGAGCTGAACACCGCTAAAACTGTGGCTTTCACCGTTTATGTTCACCGCTTGATGCTGCTGAGCTATCGGGTTTTGAGATAAGGTACATGCCGAATCTTGGATCCCATCGCGACCTTTTCGGTAGGTTGAACCAATCAAATTCTGCAGAGGTTGAGCAAGCGTCATCACACGAGTTTGCTGTGATTCGTTGGTGAGCTGGAAGTGGTTCCAGTGCATCGGTAAAGAACAGAGGCGTTTATCATCTTTAACGATCGGTGAGACGACCTTACGCTTTATTTTAATATCATCAAAACTATTATATTGATATTCAGATAATGGATATAAAGCCTTATATTCTATATCGCTACCATTAACAGTTTCTATATCACCATTATTTCCCGCAGTTAGTGATCGCTGTCTCGTTGCACCATTTATTAATAAACCATTAAAGAAATCTAAGGCTACATATAATTGACAAACAATCGACGATGAATCTGATTCAATTAATAATTGAGTCTTATTAGAAAACTCAACATTCCACTTTATAAAGCTCTCTCTATTTTCTTTATAGAAGTTGCCATTTTTTAATGCGTTACGAATGATGTTAATCGCATTCGAATTATTTTCTGTATCTATTTTCTTGCCATCGAATAGCGCTGGGTAGAAATTCAGGTGAACACTAAGCTCTTCTTCGTTAAGAATCTGAAGTTTTTCAATGGTCGGCACATCCATAACCGAAGCATAAAAATCATTAAAATTAATAACTTGCTCTGAACAATCAACAAATATACCGGGAATGAAACTGAAGTTCGGTGTGTTGCCGTTTGGCGTCAGTGTAAATGTATTGCCAATACCGCCCACAGCCATACCGGTATTTTCTGGTGTCGTAGAAATTGGCGTGTACCAAGGTTGAATAAATTCAACTGCGTCACCCTTTTCACACAGGTATTTTGAATTTCCTGAATAGCTTGTATATGGAATTTTATTATTCATTTTAAAACCGCCATTGAATATTTTTTTCTTCTTGTTAATATCTTTACAAAATGGAGACATCAACATGTTTAAAATTATAAATGAAAAATTTGGAAATATTGACTCTGTCACATTAATAAACCACCAGCATGGTATAGAACTTCAAATAATCAATGGATTTGGTGCTGTTATAAATAAATACATTGTAAATAACAGTCCATTCTCTTTTATTTGTGGTTATCAGAATTATGATGAACTGATCAACCAACATCCGTTCTTTTCCCGCAGTGCTAAATTATTCCCTTTTCCAAACCGTTTAAACTTAGGTCGTTACAGTTTCGATAACCAAAACCATCAACTCCCAGCTAACTTTCCTTGGTCTGATCACGCCGTACATGGCCTGCTCTACAACCAACCTTTTTCAATCACAAACAGCGTAGCCAATGAAGAGTCAGCCAGTGTGACGCTGCAATATCAGACGTCATCTTTGCACCCTGCTTTCCCGTTCGCTTTTAACCTTGAAGTCACCTTCACTATCGACATCACAGGCAAGCTATCTTGCTCGACAACTGTCTCTAATTGTGGTGATTTCGCCTTCCCATTCGGTGATGCTTGGCACCCTTATTTCTCGCTTGGCACTGACTTGAAACAGTGTGGGCTGACCATGTCACCTTGTGCAAAGGTCATACACGATAACGACCTGCCTAATGGTGAAAAACAGGCTTTTGACCGTTTGTCTTTGGATGATTCCCTGACCAATCAAAAACTAAATCACTGCTTTGAATTTGATTCGAAGACAACCAACCAACTGACTTTCACACGCTCAGATTCATCTGCCGCGATTCACTATCAACAAGATGCAAGCTACCCATTTGTTCAGCTGTACACACCTACAAGTGAGCAAAGTATTGCAATAGAACCAATGACTTGCCCTGCCGATGCTTTCAATAACCAGATTGGCTTATTGACGCTTAGCCCGAACCAATCTCAAACCTTCACTTGGCAATGCCAAGCTACCTATCAACCAAAATAAACGAGCTAAACTAAAGCAACTGCTGAATGCGAAATCAGCCCCCTAGAGAACGCATTGCTAACAAAACAACTACAACGAATAACAAGCGAAAGAAACAAACGAAAGAGCAATAAAGGGCGCATAAAGCGCCCTTCTCTTTGTTAACCTAAAACCACTTCTACCGTGTGCTCACCCGATGTAAATACCGGTGCTTTGTTGCCTGAAATCAGGTCACCATTGACCTTCATCCCAACCACGCCCTTACACACGTTATTCGGGTTAGTGACATGAATATAATAAGTCGCACCGCGGAACTGACGACGGACTTTGAACTCAGGCCACTCAGCCGGAATACAAGGATCCACCAGCAAGCCATCTACTTCAGGTCGAACACCCAGAATCCATTGTGTGCCCGCAACGTATGTCCAAGATGAGGTACCAGACAGCCACGCATTACGTCCTAAACCAAACTGTTTGTGCTCGTCACCCAAGATGTTTTGTGGGTAGCAGTAAGGTTCAGATTCAAAAGTATCAATATCGTCGTTCTTAGAAGCCGGGTTGATTTGGCGGTAGTACTCATAAGCACGTTCGCCATTGCCCATTTTCGCTTCTGCGATCATCACCCATGGGTTTGAATGCAGGAAGATACCGCCGTTCTCTTTCGCACCCGGTGGGTACGTCGAAACACCACCAAGTTGTGGATCAAAACCGTTGTAACCCGGAGTTGAAAGCTTGATACCGTTGGTCGTGTTCAGCTTGTTGTAAACCGAATCCAGCGCCTGAGTGGCACGCTCTTGTGTCGCGAAACCAGAAATCACAGGCCAGCTTTGGCCGTTAGTGTAGATCTGCCCTTGCTCGTTCTTGTGAGAACCAATTGGCAGGCCTTGCTCATCAAAGTAACGCACAAACCATTCGCCATCCCAACCGCACTCATTCACTGTGCTCTGCATCTGCTGGTACTGATCTTTAAACTTGGTTGTTAGCTGCGCTTCACCACGCAACTCACAAAGGTCCAGCATATCGAGCAGGGCTTTGCCGTACATGTTAGCTACCATCATCGACTCTGCGCCTGTTGGCAGGTTCACCGTGTCATTCCAGTCTGCAAAACCTAATAACGGTAGGCCGTGCTCACCAGTATTGGTGTACGTAAATTCAATTGCGCGACACAGGTGATCCCAAACCGTTCCCGTTTCGACTAGGTTGCCCGCTTTGTCTTTTTGGTAGAACGGGATCTCTTTATTCAAGAAGTCTGCATTGCCCGTCTCTTTCACATATTGAGTGACTGCGTAGATGATCCACAGATGATCGTCGCCGTAGTAATCCGGGCGATCTTCTTCTTCACGCGAGTCACCCGCGTTCGCTTCCATGGTTGATGGGAAGAACTGGTGCATCGCAGAACCATTGGTGTTTTGCACAGATAATAGACGCTCAATAAACTCACGCGCCTCTTCTGGCATATGAGTAATCACGCCCAATGTGTCTTGCGAAGAATCACGGAAACCGATACCACGAGCACCATAACCAAGTTGATACAAAGACAGGTAACGAGACCAGTTTTTGGTGGTGTGACATTGACGAGGGTTGTGAACGTTAAGCATCGAGTTCATTGCTGGGTCTGGCGTTTCAACCTGAACCGCTTGTAGGTAACTATCCCAGTGTTCAGCCAGTTCAGCAAAAGCCGAATCCACCATTTGATGGTCACGGTATTTAGCTAACAAAGGTAATGCAGCGTCTAGGCTCTCTTCTTGTGCAATTTGTACAACCGTACGTTCTGTCTGCTCTGGAGATAACCAACCTAAGCGCAGGTTTAATGCACCAATGTTGTCGCCACGCAGACACTCTGTGTTACCAAGCTCATCGTTTTCTAACGCTTGTGGTGCCGCCCATGTACCATAGCCAAACTGACCTAGGAATGATTGACGGTCACCGTCAAATGACGTCGCAGGCCGATCCGCGGTCATCAGGTTTACGGCGTAGTCGCGCTTCATGAAGGCATACTGCTCAAGCACGGTATGACCCGATTCTTGCTGGTGCGCTTTAAGCGTCATGGTTTGTGGAACCCAATCTGCATTTAATAGTTGCTTAAGTGCGTCGAAGTGTGTGAATTCGTAGACTGGCACTACATCAACGTGCAGCGCTTTGTCTGAAATATTGGTGACTTTGATGTCTTGCAGCAATACTTGGTCCGCTTTTGGTACGAAGAACGTCGCTTCACAACGCACACCAAACGCTTCTGCAATGATGGTGGTGTAAGACAAGCCTGTGTGGTTTTCAAACTTATCAAGGGGCTTCAAGGTTGGTGTGTAGAAAGGTGAGAACACCTCTACGTTACCTGCTTCATCACGCACCTTGAGATATAGGGTCGAGCCTTTGAAATCAGAGTTTGGTAGTTGTGCAATGTACTTGGTGATACGGTTCAGTGCCGGGTCGCCCTTACACAGCAATACGCCGCCGTTGCTATCTACAATGCCACCGAAATCTAATGTGCCCACATAGTTACACCATTTGATCGGTGTGCATGGTGTGGTTGCTACGTATTCTTTGTTTTTATCGTCAAAATATCCGAATTTCATCATCACTATCCCTAGCCCCTCCCAAATCAGGAGGAGCCAAAACAATTTGTAGTAAGTTGGTTGGTGTCAGCTCAATGGCTGATTTAATTTGACTGGCTAGCTCGCTAGCGAGTTCTCGCTCAGTGCGTCAAACAGGTGGAAAGCATCCAAGTCTAAGTAAAGTGTCAGTTCTTTCACATCCACTTCAGCAGCTTGGGTCTCAACCATCAGCGGTTGGCCGCCAATTTCTGTTTTCAGAAGAATGCTCGCACCTAGCAGCTCCTTGTCTTTGATTTTCACAGGGAATGGCAGCACACGGTCGTGGTCAACTTGCTCAGCACGTAGGTGGATGTCTGTTGGACGAACACCAAAGTGAAGCGCTAGGTTTTTAGACGCCAGAGATTTAAAACGCTCCGGCAATGGGATATGAACATCGCCAAGTTCAACGAAGTATTCGCCTTCTTTTTCAATCAGTTTCGCTTCCAACATGTTCATTGATGGGTTACCAATGAATTGCGCGACAAACTTGTTAGCCGGGCGCTGGAACACCTCGGTTGGTGTACCCACTTGAGCAACATAACCATCTTTCAGAATCACGATTCTGTCCGCCAATGTCATCGCTTCGATCTGATCGTGTGTTACGTAGATGGTGGTGGTTTTAAGTTCACGGTGTAGGTGTTTGATCTCTTCACGCATCACGCCACGCAGTTTGGCATCTAGGTTAGATAACGGCTCATCAAACAAGAAAACCTTAGGCGTACGAACCATCGCACGTCCCATTGCCACACGCTGACGTTGGCCACCAGAAAGCTCTTTTGGCTTGCGGTTCAGTAGTGGATCAAGCTCCAGCATTTTCGCCGCTTTTAGCACTTCTACGTCGATTTCTGCTTTCGGCATTCCTTTCAGTTTTAGTGCGAAGGCGATGTTCTCGTAAACCGTCATGTGCGGGTACAGCGCATAGCTTTGGAATACCATCGCTAAGTCACGGTCTTTAGCATCGACCTTGTTCATCACTTTGCCACCTACGACTATGTCACCAGAGCTGATGCTTTCAAGGCCAGCAAGCATACGTAACGTTGTCGATTTACCACAGCCAGATGGGCCAAGGAAAACCACGAACTCGCCGTCTTCAACCGTAAAATCAAACTCTTTTACAACCTCAACATCACCGAATGATTTTTTGATGTTCTTAAATTCTACTTTAGCCATTATCTGTTCTCCTCAGCGCGCTCTTGAAGCATGTTTCGGTACGCAATTGCGCTCTGTTTCAGTGTTCTTTCTTGGGTGGTGTAATCAACATGGACGATGCCAAAACGCTGGCAGTAGCCGAATGCCCACTCAAAGTTATCCATCAGACTCCACGCAAAGTAACCATCCACTTTCACACCGGCTTCGACTGCGTTGTGAACCGCTTCGATGTGGCCTTGGAAGTAACGAACACGTTGGTCATCCATCACTTGTCCGTTAACACGCTCGTCGTTACCTGCTGCGCCATTCTCTGTGATGTAGATAGGCGGCATGTTTTCATAACGCGCATTCAGTCTTACCAATAAATCGGTTAGGCCTTGTGGGTTAATTTCCCAGCCGATGTAAGTGTGTTCTGCGTCAGTCTGTTTTACTGATTCAATGTCGCCGTTCTCGTTAAAGCGAGCGACATTGCGTGTGTAGTAGTTGATACCGATGTAATCAACCGGAGCACTGATGATGTCTAGATCGCCTTCTAAAATCATCGGCATGTTCATCGCTTGGCGCTCGACGACCAGTTGTGGGTATTCACCCTTCAATACTGGGTCGATGAACCAGTGGTAGTTCTCCGCTTCACAGTAATCTGCGGCGCCTTGATCTTGTGGTGTTAGCGGGTAAGCCGGAGTCGCGTTAAATACCACACCATGCTTAGCGTGGGGCGCATTCTTACGCAGAATCGGCATCGCCAAACCGTGTGCCAACATTAGGTGGTGAGACGCTAAATAGCCCTCTTTTTCACCCTTGATACCTGGTGCATGTTCGCCCCAGCGGTAGCCTAGGAATGCAGACACAAATGGTTCATTGAGTGTGGTGTACACATCGATATTGTCACCAAAGTATTTGCTCACCACTTCTGCGTATTCTGCGAATTTGTAAGACGTTTCACGGTTTAGCCAGCCGCCTTTATCTTCAAGGTATTGCGGCAGATCCCAGTGATAGAGCGTCACAAACACCTTCATGCCACGAGCATGACACTCGTCGATGATTTGACCGTAAAATTCTAAGCCTTGCTGATTCACCACACCGTCTTGCGGCAGGATACGTGGCCATGCAATTGAGAGGCGGTAAGCGTCAACGCCTAGGCCTTGAATCATCTCGATATCTTGTTGCCACAAGTGGTAGTGGTCGCACGCCACATCACCATTGTCGCCGTTATCGACCTTGCCCGGCTTCTTACAAAACGTGTCCCAGATAGACGGTGTACGACCGCCCTCTTCAACGCCGCCTTCAATTTGGTACGAAGATGTCGCGACACCGAATACAAATTCCTTACTGCGTAACTTTGAATCACTTGGAAGTTGAAATTTATTCATTGTTATAACCCTTAAACCTAACCTTTAACTGCGCCGGACGTTAAACCACTGATCATCTGTTTCGATGCGAACAGGTATGTAATCACGAGTGGTAAAATAGAAATGGTGGTACCTAGCATTACCGCGCCCCATGGCGTATTCGGAATGCCTTGAACACTTCGTAGTGCTTGTGTGATGACGTAATTGTCTGGGTTGTTCAGCACCACAAGAGGCTGCATAAACATGTTCCAGAAGAAGACGAACTGCACGATAGCGAGTGTTGCTAGTGCTGGTTTCATCAGTGGCAGTACCACACTCCAATACGTTCTGAACTCACCAGCACCATCTAACTTCGCTGCTTCTAATAGCTCTTTAGGAATCGATGCAATCACGTGCTGACGCATCAAGAAGATACCAAATGGCGTAGTAGTGAACGGTAGCCATACCGCCATGTGGTTATCCAGCAAGCCTAAGAATTTCACGATCATGAAGTAAGGGATCAGGCTAAGCACAGGCGGAATCGCCATTGAGCCAACCAACATGCCGAACAACACGTTCTTTCCGCGGAACTTAAACACAGCAAATGCGTAGCCACCCATGCTACAAAACAGCAGCGAGATGGTAGTACCTAAGAAAGCCACGTAAATCGAGTTAAACATCGCTTTCCAAAACGGCATGATTTCCAGCAGTTTTGCGTAGTTCACCATTAGGCTGTCGCCAATCGCAAAGCTGATGCCTGAACCAAAGATTTCCGAACGGTCACGTGTTGAAAGCAGTGCTGACCACACAAACGGGAACACCGTAATGATTGCGGAAACAATCAGTAATATGCCGAGCATGACCATCAAGATCTTAGTCATGATGTACATGGTGCGTTCGCTTGGCATTAGGCCACTTAGTGGTGAGGTATTTGTCTTAATTGATGTCGACATCTTAATGTTCCCCTAAGCCTTTCTTACCGAAGAATAAAAATTGAACCAAAGTACAAGACGCGATGAGTGCAAACAGAAGCCATGAAATTGCTGACGCTGTGCCCATTTCTAACCATTCCCAACCCACTTTGTAGAGGTACATAGAGATAGTTAAACCAGATTGACCTGTACCACCTGTGCCACGCGTTAGAACGAACGGTTCTTCAAACATTTGCAGGTTACCGATGATGGTCATGGTGATTGCAAAGAAGATGAATGGACGAATCATTGGTAGTGAGATGTTCCAGAAGCGGCGGAAGGCATTAGCACCGTCCATACGCGCAGCTTCTAAAATGTCTTTAGGAATCGTCATTAAACCTGTGGTGTAAAGGACGATGTTAAAACCGGTGTATTTCCAGAAAACCATGATCGCGATAGACGGCTTCACCATAGTGGCATCGTCTAACCAGCGGATTGGTTGAAAATCGTTAACCCAAGCAAATGCCCAACCAAACAGTGTACTATCGGCCAGTGCCATCAGCGTTTGGTTAATGATTCCTGAGTTAGGAGAGTACATATTGAAGAAAATCAGTGACGCTGCGACCGTTGATGTGATGAACGGTAGAAAGTACGCCGATGTTAGCCAGTGACGCATACGGTCACCCATTGAAACCAACATGTAAGCCACTGGAATAGCAACTAAATGCTGAGCCACACCCGATGTGATTGCTAGCCACAATGTGTTCTTTAATGAACGCCAAAGCCACGGGTCAGTCAAGGCAATGTGATAGTTCTCAAAACCAACGAACTGCATTGCGTCCATGCCCTGTACTGGGTTCCATTCGTGGAACGACAGGTAAACAGAGAACAACAGCGGGAAGATCCCAAATACAGAAAAAATGATCAGAAACGGCAGAAGAAATCCATACGGTGTAAGCGCTTTCAAATTTAGACGAGAAAAAAAGCTTGGCTCCGAAGGTTCTACCGTTGTGCTCGCTGTATGATTCATAGTAACGACCTCTTAAAAAAGGAAGCGCGTTATCCACGCTTCCTCACTTACTCAAAGTAATAACAAATTAAAGATTACGCGTACGACGCTTGATTAGGCGCTCTGCCTCTTTAAGTGCTGTCTCGATGTCCTTGCCTTCATCAAGCACTTCCATCAATGCGTTCTCTAAGATGATAGAACGTGCAACGTGGTCGCCTTGAGCTGGAGATACTGGTTTGATGTTCTGTGCCACTTCAGCAAACAGTAGACGTGCTTTCTGTCCACCTAGGAATTCCATCTCTTCTTGGAACAACTCATCGTCATACGTGGTTACGTTCGCAGGGAAAGCTGCAATCGTTTCGAAGTGCTTAAGTTGAACGTCACGGTCTGTCGTCATGTATTCAATCAGCGCCCAAGCTTCATCTGGGTTGTCTGATTGAGTTGGAATAGATAGGAATGAACCACCCCAGCTGCCGTAGATACCATCAGGTAGGTTTTCTACTGCCCACTTACCTTTGGTTTCAGGAGCGATCCAGTTGTTTAGGTGACCAAGTAGCCAAGCGCCAGAAAGTTGAGTTGCAAATGTGCCGTTGCGGAAGCCTTCGTACCATTCGTTAGACCAAGCCAAAATGCGGCCGTCTAAGCCTTTGTCGCGAATCTCTTTTGCTACTTCAAAAGCGTGAACAAAACGCTCAGATGTCACAACAGGGTTGCCATCTTTATCAAAGTAAAGACCTTCACCTTCAGGAACCGTGGTGAAGATGATCGCTTGTGCCACGTCGGCTGCTGAAGCGATCAGCTGTACGTTTTGCTCTTTCAGTTTTTCACCCGCAGCGATGTATGAATCCCAATCTTTAATTGCGTCTTCTACATTGATGCCGGCTTTTTCAAACACGTCGGTGCGGTAGTACATAACACCTGGACCAAGGTCGACAGGGATGCCGTACATGTCGCCGTCAGCGCCTTTGCCTTGTGCCCATGCGTAAGGTGCGAATCGTTCTTCGTATTTATCTGCACCGTAGTTTTCAGACAAGTTAACTAGGCCGCCAGAGCCAACGAATGGACCGATTTTCTCTACGTCCACAACAATCACATCACCTGCACCTGAGCCAGTTGCTAGGTTAGTCGTTAGTTTTGTGTGATGGTCACCGTGGTTGTTCATAAGGTAATCAACTTTGATCCCTGTTTCCTTTTCGAAATCAGGCAGTAATACCTTCAGGCTGCTATCGAAATCAGGGAAACCGTCGAAACGAATCTCTTTGTCAGCCGCGTTCACCGCTGTTGTACCTAATCCTAAAGCAACCGCGCATGAAAGCGCCAAGGTCTTAAATTTCATGTTCTATCCTTAATATTTTTATAGGGTAACGAGTAAATCCGATACCGAGTTTCTAGTGACCAACGTCGGCAGCAATTTAAAGTTCACGTCATGTTTGATTTTTTTTAGCTTTTGTAGAGTGAGCTGCACTGCTTCGATGCTCATCTCTTCAATGGGGAAATTAATGGTGGTCAAACTAGGGGTCAGATAACGCGCGAAGATGGTGTTATCGAAGCCGACAAGAGAAACGTCTCTCGGAACAGACAGTCCCTCTTTATGCAAAACTTCGAATGCGCCAAATGCCATGTGATCGTTTGAAGCAAATACCGCCGTAAAGTGGCATTTTCTGTTGATCAACTTCTTCATGGCGCTGATGCCAGTCTCTTCAGTAAATCCCGCCTCAGAGACTAAGGCTTCATCGTATGGCACACCGGCTTCTTCCAGTGCCTTGCGATAACCCTGCAAACGCCCCCTAGCGTCCGCTTTATCTAAAGGCCCAGTAATACACGCGATATCTGTATGTCCCTTTTGCAAAAGATATTGAGTAGCGAGTAGCCCCCCGACTTCGTTATCAATATCAATGCAACTCATCGCCATTTCTGGGATGAAGCGGTTAATCAAAACCACAGGGGTCCCCTGTTCTTCCAATTCAATTAAATAGTCATCACTGAGCAGTTGAGTATGAAGAATCAAAGCATCGACACGACGCCCCAACAGAAACTCCACAGACTCGCGCTGCCCTTGTTCGGTGTTCGAACCCGCTGTAACCACAGCGTGGTAACCGAAGCGGCGTAGGTGTTCCTCTATGCAATGCAAGATGCCTGAATAGAAAGACCCGCCCAGTTCTGGAACAACAACACCCACACTTCCGGTACGACTTGAAGCCAAAGCCTGAGCGATAGAGTTCGGGCGATAACCCAATTCTTTGATCGCTTTTTCAACCTTTAACTTCTTGTCATGACTCACTCTACTGGTGCCATTGATAACCCTAGACACTGTCGCTTGAGACACACCTGCATGTTCTGATACGTGTTTAATTGTTGCCACTCGAACCTCGATACTTCATTAGCTTGTAACCGCTTACAAAACGATTATTAAGAAATTACGTTTTAGTTGAAGTGAGTGTCATCACACTAAACTTGGAGGTAAAAAGGCTGGATTTGGAAATCTTGAAAGCGCTTACAGATTCACTTCACGCCATGAAACTGTTTCATGAGATTCTTGCTCACCTTATCAAAACGGCGCTCGGTTACTTTCTCCCAGAGTGCTAATAAGCGTGCTCAAGTTCCGTTTATCAGAAAGCACAATTCGGAGATGAACCCGCAGCAGACGGTAATATACGGGGATAAATTGACCCTATTATTTCAGTGGCTATGCGAAATTGTATGGGAACATTTCATAGGTACTTCGAATTCGCTTTGTAGAACCCGAAACTTGAAACAACAACGCCCAGCAAAGGCTGGGCGTGGAAGAGCTTAGAGTCGCCTCTAAACCTTGTTTTCTGATTGCTCGGCGAGCTTAAACTCTTGAGTTAGTGAGAATTGCTGCTGCGACATAATTTCAAGCTGCTGCCCGTGGGAGAACAGAACTTGAGATCGTTGAGAGTTATCCTCTGCCAAGGTGTGTATCTGACTAATGTTTTGTGTAACTTGAGAGGCCACCACTTGGTGTTCCGTAGTTGCGGTCGCTATTTGATGGCTTCTTTGCTCGACCTCATTGAGCAGATCGGACACGCTTGAAATTGAGTGATTCACTTCGCCCGTTTGCTCAACACATTGAACCATCCCCACCACACATTGATTGATTTGCTCCACCGCCAGTTTAGAACTGGTTTGCAGCTGCTCAATCTTGTTGTGTATCTCTTGTGTCGAAGCATTGGTTTTCGCCGCTAACACGCGAACCTCATCGGCCACAACAGAGAAGCCACGCCCTTGTTTGCCCGCTCGCGCCGCTTCAATGGCTGCATTCAATGCCAACAAATTGGTTTGTTCAGAGATCCCAGATATCACATCCAAAATCGAGCCAATGCTGGCGCTTTCGCTTTCAAGCTGACCAATGGTCGCTGTTGATTCTGCCAACTTACGTTCTAAACTGCCCATCAACTCGACGCTTTTATCCATCGTCTTCTGGCCATCACTGGAACTCGATACCGCTTCGGTCACCAGCGTTAGCGTTTGATTAGCCGCTTGAGTTATTTCTGTCACCGAGCACTCGATCTGTTCCATGGCCGTGGCCACCATCACCGTCTGATTGGTTTGGTCTTGCATCGCCTCACTCAATGAACGGCTCGTGCTTTGGTTCTCTAGAGATGCTTCTTTTAGGCGTGTCGATGATTGACGCATGTTCTCAATCATTTGAGTCAGGTGGCTGATCACTAAGTTGACCTTGTCGCTCACTGAACCGAACTCATTATTGGCTTGATATTGCACCATCGCGCTCAAGTCTTTGTTCGCAACTTGGTCGAGTGCACTTTGCAGCAGCTTGCTTGGTTTACGGATCCCTTTGGCAATATTCAACCCGATCAACAGAGCAATAAGTACGGAAGTAAGTGCAATAACACCCTGCATCAAAAGGGCTTGCTGTGAAGAGTCCATCGACTCGTAATACAGGCGTGTGGCAGTATCTTCAGCGTACATTGAAAGCTCATCAAAGTGACTTAACTGAACATCAATCAACTGTTCAATTTCCTGCTTTTGGAGGGAGATAGACTCATCGAGTTTAACGGTTTCTTTATGGGTAGCGACTGAACCATTAGCCGAAAACGCATGTGAAGCGAGCAGCGATAAAGACTGTTTATTGCGGCGCAGCAAAGACGAATCTAAGTTATCTAAATCTGCTACCGCTTGTTCGAATCGCTCTTTACGACTTTGCAGGCGACGCTCTACCCCGCGAACCTCTGAAGATGTTTGCAGTGAAAACGCTTCGTTGGCTTCCGCCGCAATCAAACTCAATTGCACCAACAGAGCTTCGACTGCCTTTTGTGTCTGTTCTGAATCTGCACTCGCGAGTTGATTCACCAAGGTATTATTAAGCTGCCCTACCACAGATTGAAATTGCGCTTGTCCCATCGAACCGAGATCTTTGCTATCCAAATACTCAACGTAAAGTTCCAATACCCGCTCTATTTGATCGATAGTCGACACGCCAGTTTGAGTGATGTTGTTAAGCATGGCTTCCATTTGTGAACCAGTTGCGCCCTTGCCTTCGAACCAGCTCAATTGCTGCTGATATTGTTCAATGTTGTTTAATACGGTTTGTTTCAGTGGCTCAAGCTCATCAATGTAATTGGCGGATAAATAGGGAGTGGTACTGCGATTAATGTCGAGGAATCGAATAGTCAGCGCAGAGGATTGAAGCATTAATGGGGTGGCTTGCTGGGTGATGTTCTCAATTCGAGTGGTGATGTCTTTATTGCTACTGATACTTAACCATGCAGAACCCAGCATGATCACGATCAGTACGAAGAAACCTAAATATACTCGAGACACGATGGAAGAAAGTCTCATAGTGAATCCTTGATCTAGTGGCGAAAAAAAGGGCACAAAGAATGTGCCCAAGAATGGAGTTATATAACATGCCCTAATCAATCTGCCTTTAGGGCTAAAATGGACAGTATTACGTGCTCTTAACAAGCATGAATATTCGAAAGCATGGCTCCTTGAAAATATGCCGAATTCAAAGAACTGCACTTTCTATAGCTGTGATTACCACCAAGCTTCAAACATTGCGCCGAACGACAATGTATCAACATTCGTTGTCTTCACTGTGTTGCCTTTTGTTTCTACATCACCCACTGTTGTGTAGAAACGAAGCATTGGACGGCTCCAAGGTAAACCACCTAGAGAAACGTTTTGAGACAGCGTTACTTTCCACGCGTTCTCTTCACCGTCGTCATCGTAATCAACCATGCCGTAGCCAGCTTCTAACCATGTAGAGTGAACATCATTCCATTGGTACTGTGGACGAACGATACCAGCGTATTCCGTGTTCTCGCGGTCTAGATCTGAGCCAGAGTTGTCTTTGTACGACACTAAGTAATCGATGATGAATTGCTCAGATGCTGCGTAGCTACCTTCCAAACTTGCGTAGAAGGTTTGGTAATCACCTTTCAGCTCAAATACAGATGAGTCTGCACCGTCACCATACTTCATAACTAACTTGTTAGACTCGCCTAGACCTAAAGTTGCACCGATTAAGTATGCTGTTTCATCACTGACTTTTTGACCCGGTGTTACCACTGGTTCCATTTTGTCTGTAAGAGGGTTATATACATACTCAGTCGTAGTAGAAGTATCAGCTTCATCAGAAGCAAAACCGTAGTTTGCGTAAAGATCTAGGTTACCGATACCAGCGTTGATACTGTGCAGTTTTGCAGTCACGGCATATCGACCGTTGTCGTTCACTAGGCCGCCTTTCACTTGGCCAACAAAGCCCATGTCTAGCTTGGCACCACCGAAATCTAGGTTGTTAAAACCAGCGCCTTGACCATCATGCGTCATCCAGAAGTAATCGTTCAAACCTTGTTGCGGACGTTGATGGAAATCACGACCAGCCCACATGTACAGCTCAGGCTGGCTTTCAAATACATTGGTTACACCAGCGTACATTTTCTTCATGCTTAGGCCGCCGTCGTCAGCCCATGCGTCTGCTTCCCAGTGGTCAGCCATGAATACGATGTCCCAGATAGCGCCGTTGTCAGCTTGGAAAAGCTTAGCTAACTGAACTTCGCCACCATTGGCTTCGTTACCCAAACGACCAACAGAACGGCCTGTTGTACCGATGTCTACATAACGCTCATCACCACTTTTGTAGTGAGCGCCGTAACGAGCGTAACCAGAGAAGACGATACCGTCTGGTACATTCGTTTCTGCCGTTAGAACCGCTTGTTGTTGGTCATCAACATACTTGATGTCACCAACTTGAGATTCTAACTCTAGGATTCGTTGTTCTAGAGCAGCAAGATCCGTTTCTGCAGCAAAAGAAGATAGTGAAGCAAGCGAAGCCGCCACTGCGACCGTTATTGGCAAAAGCTTAAATTTTTGCATTGTAATTCCCTATTATTTTTTTGAGTTTTCATCGAACAGGGAAATATTAAGCAATGAAAGCGTTGAAAAGTTAGCCGCTGTTCACACTGATAAATTAGCTCGAGAGCCATGAAACTTTTAGAAAATTCACGACCAAAACTATTAATTTAAGATCAATTAGTTAGAGAGAGTGCTGCGTAAAATATCAGCTTGAAATCGCTTTCATTTCATCAATAATGGCGGGGTCTATCACGGAAAAGTGTGTGTGAAAATGAAGGAAATATGGTGCAGTTTTGATTAGTTTTCACATATATGAAAAGCCTCAAAATCTAAGGTCGATTTTGAGGCTTTTGGGTCTGAGTCAAACACCCAATTATCCAGAATCAAGCATTATCTAAAACGAATCTAGAGATTCAACGCCCATATTAAACAGCGTAAATGCATAGATATCTGCAGTAAGATCGATCGCTTTACTCAGCGGCATTCCCGCACCGTGACCCGCATTAACATCAATACGAATCATCACAGGCGCACCACCTTCATGCTTATCTTGCAGCTCTGCAATGAACTTATAAGAATGGGCAGGTACCACACGGTCGTCATGATCGGCGGTCGTGACAAAAGTTGCTGGGTAGTCGACACCGCGCACCACATTGTGAACCGGAGAATAACCAAGCAGGTATTCAAACATCTCTTTGTTTTGTGCGGATGTACCGTAGTCGTATGCCCAGCCTTCGCCAGACGTGAACGTGTGGTAACGCAGCATATCTAGTACCCCAACAGCAGGCAGAGCCACTTGGAAAAGCTCCGGCCTCTGTGTCATACAAGCGCCCACCAGCAAACCACCGTTAGAACCGCCGCGAATCGCTAGCTTGTCACTGCTGGTGTAGTTTTCTGCGATTAAGAACTCCGCTGCGGCAATGAAGTCATCAAACACATTCTGCTTTTGCTGCTGAGTACCCGCTTTGTGCCACGCCTTGCCATATTCGCCACCACCACGCAGGTTCGGCACCGCATACACACCACCGAGTTCCAACCAACTGCCCACCGTACCCGAGAAAGAAGGCGTTAGGCTAACGTTGAAGCCGCCGTAGGCGTACAACATGGTTGGGTTATTACTGTCCAGTTTTAGTCCCTTCTTATAAGAGATAAGCATCGGAACCTGAGTGCCATCTTTCGAGGTATAGAAAACTTGTTTAGATTCGAACTTGTCCGATTCAAACGGAGACTCTGAGCGCTGATAAACTTCTGAGCGGCCAGATTCAACATCAAAAGAAAAAATAGTGGGCGGCGTAACATAGTTGGTGAAGGTGTAATAAAGCTGAGTTTGCTCTTTCTTACCACCTAAACCACTGGCCGTTCCCAGACCGGGTAAATGGATCTCACGAACTCGGTTACCTTGGTAATCCAGCTGCTCAATTTTCGACACCACATCCACCATGTAGTGAGCAAACAAGTAACCACCACCGGTGCTGATGTCTAACGGCTGTGGCTTTTCAGGAATGATATCTCGCCACTGGTGAGTGCCAGTATCAAAGCTCACCACCTTACCGTTCGGCGCATCGAGATTGGTGTATAGAATGAAAGTTTCATCTTGGTTATCGATGAGATAAGTGTCGCTATCCACATGATCAATCAACGTATTCAGCGATTGTTCTGATGAGTTTAAATCTATATAAAACAGCCTGTTACCCGACGTTGATTCTTTGCCAAGAATAATTAGGTAACGATCGTCTTCGGTGCTGTAGCCGGACACATAGCGGTGCTGCTCGGCGTTGATCGCACCGAAGATCACCTTGTCGCTAGCTTGTTCTGTACCTAACTCATGGAAGTACAGCTTGTGTTGTTCAGTACGAGCCGAGAGTTCACTGCCGTCAGGTTTGTCGTAGCTAGAATAATAAAAGCCGCGATTGCCTAACCAAGAGATACCGGTAAATTTGGCGTCGGTGATTTCCGTTTCGAGCTGCTGTTTAGTCTCGGTATCAATCACGAAAATCTTGCGCCAGTCACTACCGCCCTCAGAAATACTATACGCCACCAAGCGGTAGTCTTTTGAGAACGAAACAGAGCCCAGTGATGTGGTGCCATCTTCCGAGAAGGTATTCGGATCCAGGAATACTTCAACCTGCTGACCCTCTTTTTGACGATAGAGAATGCTGTGATTTTGCAAACCATCATTCTTATAGAAATAGGTATAGTCACCCCGCACAAACGGCTGCGAGCTCTTTTTGTAGTCTTGCGCTTTTGCTAAACGCTCTCGCAGTTCCGCGCGATACGGGATTTGAGCAAGGTAATCGAACGTGACTTCATTTTGACTTGCCACCCACTGCGCGGTTTCGTCACTTCTGTCATCTTCTAACCAGCGATATGGGTCTTCGACTATTTGACCAAAATAGTCATCGCTGACGATCTGTTTGTTGGTGGTTGGATATTGATACTCTTTTAAATAGCTCATCGTGATCCTTATTAAAAATAATGTGAAATCGTCAGGTAACGCGTTCTAATGTGTTCAATCAATAACTTAATCTTGTTGGGCGGCTGGCGCGTAAAAGGGTACACCGCATAAATACCGAGCTTCTTGCCCACTAAGTCAGGGAAGATGTCCACCAGCTGACCGTTGCGAATATCGTGATAAACCAGACAGCGCGGTACATAAGCCACACCATGCCCACCTAATGCCGCTTTTCTTAGCGCGGTCGCGTTGTCGGTCGAGAAAGAACCCGAGACACGCACGATGTATTTGTCGTTGTCGGTACAGCCATCTTTACTGTGCAGAAACTGCCATTCGCTGGCACCCGTTGTTTGATAGGCGTATTGCAAGCAGTTGTGCTGCACCAAGTCTTTAGGCAGCATCGGCTTGCCGTTTTTAGCGATATAAGATGGCGATGCACACACCACCCATTGTGAATCCAATATATGACGAGCGATCAAGCTGGAATCTTCCAGATAACCGGTACGAATCACCAAATCCAAGCCATCTTCAACCAGATCGACAAAGCGATTGTTCAGAGACATATCGACCGTTAAACCTGGGTGCATATTACAAAACTCGGCAACAGCGTCTGCGAGTATCAAATCTCCGGAGATAGTAGGCACTGACATTTTGATATGACCGCTGACATTTTCACCAAAGCCTGAAACTGCGTCCATAGCCTCTTGAGTTGCCTGCTTCACATTTTTGGCTCCATGCAAAATTGCCTTCCCCGCCTCAGTCAGGGTCAATTTACGCGTTGTTCGATATAATAATTGCACGCCAATTTCTTCTTCCAATCGCGCAATTCTCTTACTAACTACCGAATTTGTAAGGTTATTTTGCTCGGCCACCTTACTAAAACTACCCAGTTCAACTACCTGTGAAAACAGGATCAAATCGTCTGCTCGCATCTGATTATGCCAATTTTGGAATTAATTATTTTCATTATTTCCCTATATCAATAAAAAATAAAGGGGTAAATTCACGCCAAATTAACAAAACAATTACAAAAACAGTCATTCCAATTACAAGAGTCGCCCAAATAAGGTGCCCGTTTAGAGGCCAAAGCGACTCAAATGACGACAAACCATAACGTGATCTTTACTTCAAACATGAACGTTTGAAAACAGTACGAGGAAGTACCCATGAGTGAAACTCTACTAGCTTTATTGGCCTTTTCGCCAATAGTTGTTGCAGCGATTCTACTGGTTGGCCTGAACTGGCCAGCGAAAAAAGCGATGCCAGTGGCATTCGCACTAACCGTTGCTATTGCCCTATTTGCTTGGGATATGTCTAGCACTCGCGTGTTGGCTTCTGTATTCCAAGGTTTCGGCATAACCGTGTCGGTTCTCTGGATTGTGTTCGGCGCCATCTTCTTATTAAACACTTTGAAGCACACCGGAGCTATCACCACTATTCGTAACGGCTTCACGGATATATCCGCTGACCGTCGCGTTCAGGCGATCATCATCGCTTGGTGTTTTGGTTCTTTCATTGAGGGCGCATCTGGTTTCGGTACACCGGCTGCTATTGCCGCTCCGCTACTGGTTGCTATCGGTTTCCCAGCGCTTGCTGCGGTACTGATGGGCATGATGATCCAATCTACGCCAGTATCATTCGGCGCGGTAGGTACACCTATCATCGTTGGTGTGAACAAAGGTTTGGACACGCACAACATCGGTGAAAGCCTGATTGCTCACGGTTCTACTTGGGACGCTTACCTGCAACAAATCACCTCAAGTGTGGCCCTGATTCACGCCTCTGTGGGTGTGATGATGCCAGTACTAATGGCGATGATGCTAACTCGTTTCTTCGGTAAGAACAAAAGCTGGACGGAAGGTTTAGATATCCTACCATTTGCATTATTCGCTGGTGCAGCTTTCACAATTCCTTACGCACTGACTGGTGTTTTCCTAGGTGCTGAGTTTCCATCACTGATTGGTGGTCTGGTTGGCCTAGCGATTGTGGTTACTGCAGCAAAACGTGGCTTCCTAGTACCTAAATCAAAATGGGATTTCGAAAGCGAAGACAAGTGGCCAGCTGAATGGCTAGGTTCTTTGAAAATTGACCTTGATGACAACAATCAAGGCCATAAGAAGATGAGCATGGCGATGGCATGGGCACCTTACGTTCTGCTCGCTGTCACTCTGGTTGCTAGCCGCGTGAGCCCTGAGTTCAAAGGTCTCTTGAAGAGCGTTAGCCTTTCATTCAGCAACATCCTTGGTGAGACTGGCGTAAGCACAGCGATTCAACCTCTGTATCTACCAGGCGGCATCTTAGTCTTCGTCGCGTTGGTTGCGGTTCTCATGCAATCTCGTAGTGCTACGCCACTGGCTAAAGCCTTTGGTGAATCAAGTAAAACGCTGATTGGTGCCGGCTTTGTGTTGGTGTTCACCATCCCGATGGTACGTATCTTCATTAATTCTGGCGTGAACGGTGCAGATTTAGCAAGTATGCCAGTAACTACTGCAAACTTCGCAGCTGACCTAGTTGGCAGCGCATTCCCAGCCTTAAGTGCAACAGTAGGTGCGTTAGGTGCCTTCATTGCAGGTTCGAACACAGTATCAAACATGATGTTCAGCCAATTCCAGTTCGAAGTAGCGCAGACTCTGACTATCTCTAGTGCGGTGGTTGTCGCTCTACAAGCTGTTGGTGCAGCAGCAGGTAACATGATTGCGATTCACAACGTGGTAGCCGCATCAGCAACCGTTGGCTTGCTAGGACGCGAAGGTGCAACCCTACGTAAGACAATCATTCCGACGTTCTATTACTTGGTAATGACAGGCATCATCGGCCTAGTGGTTATCTACGGATTCAAAATGACAGACGCACTTATGTAAGCCATAAGTCGTTCCAAAAGCACTTGGCGTTAATACTCAATTCCCCGACAGCGACACCGTCTAATAAGACAGTTGATGAGTTCCGGGATGGATACTAGAGCACATCAACACCCTCGGGTATTAACGCCATTTTCCCGCTTTGCAGTTACACAGCTTATTTGCTTCATAGATTCGTTGCTTCAAAGCTTAGTTGTTTCAAAGCTCAAGAAAAACAAAACACTGACTCTCAGAATTAAAGCAGCCCAAACCAAGCTCTCATAGAAGGGCAACATCCCAAGAATTTAGGACTGAAATTATGATCATATCCGCATCGACTGATTACCGCGCCGCAGCAAAAGCGAAATTACCACCGTTCCTTTTCCACTACATTGATGGCGGTTCTTACGGAGAACATACCCTACGCCGTAACACGGCTGATCTTGCTGAGATTGCGCTAAAGCAGCGTGTACTCAACGACATGTCGGATCTCAATTTGGAAACCGAACTGTTCGGCGAGAAGCTAGCGATGCCAATCGCACTGGCTCCTGTAGGTTTAACAGGCATGTACGCGCGACGTGGTGAAGTGCAAGCAGCCAAAGCCGCAGACAACAAAGGCATCCCTTTTACCATGTCGACGGTGTCAGTGTGCCCGATTGAAGAAGTCGCGCCTAAGATTGAGCGCCCAATGTGGTTCCAACTTTACGTGCTAAAAGATCGCGGCTTCATGAAGAACGTGCTTGAACGCGCAAAAGCAGCGGGCGTGACCACGTTGCTCTTCACCGTTGATATGCCCGTACCCGGCGCTCGCTACCGTGACATGCATTCCGGAATGAGTGGTCCAAACGCCGCTGTTCGTCGTGTATTCCAATCTATGCGTCACCCTAGTTGGGCGGTGGATGTTGGCTTGTTGGGTAAACCACATGACCTAGGCAACATCTCAACTTATCGTGGTTCTCCCACCAAACTGGAAGACTACATCGGTTGGCTGGGCGATAACTTCGACCCGTCAATTTCATGGAAAGACCTAGAGTGGATCCGTGATTTCTGGGATGGCCCAATGGTCATCAAAGGCATTCTTGATGAAGAAGATGCAAAAGATGCTGTGAGGTTTGGTGCAGACGGCATTGTGGTATCAAACCACGGCGGCCGCCAACTTGATGGTGTTCTATCAAGTGCTAAAGCATTACCTGCAATTGCAGACGCGGTAAAAGGCGACACCAAGATTCTTGTCGACTCTGGTATTCGTACTGGCTTGGATGTGGTTCGAATGATGGCATTGGGCGCAGATTGCACCTTACTCGGCCGCTCTTTCGTTTACGCATTAGCAGCGCAAGGACAAGCAGGCGTTGAGAATCTACTCGACCTTTACGACAAAGAGATGCGCGTTGCGATGACATTAACAGGCGCAAAGACAATCAAAGACTTAACTCGTGAATCTTTGGTGGGGCTAGATTAAATCTCCATGACTCAGATTCAGACTCATGCTTTGGTCTACTTAGACTGAAGTTCAATCGGTGTCACAGCAATTCCACTGCCGTTGTGACACCGTTTAAGCACTGGAAAATAAAATAAAAAGCAAAACAGTGCCAAATAGAAGCACAAGGAAGCAAAGATGGAGACAAACACATCCCATGAGCGAGTAGTAGATGCCAAAGCTTATCAGCAGCTTGAAACGATACTGGCTCAAAAAATAGAAACGGAACGTATTGTCACGCAAGAGGCAAAGCGATTGGCTTACGGCACCGATGCGAGTTTTTATCGCTTGGTGCCGAAAATGGTTCTAAGGCTTAAAGACTTAGACGAAGTGATATTCACGATTCAAAGCTGTCGCGAACTGGGCATTCATTTTACCTTTCGCGCAGCAGGTACCAGCCTTTCAGGGCAAGCAGTTTCCGACTCGGTACTCATCACTCTGACCGACGACTGGCGAGGCCATGAGATCGTCGATAACGGCAATCAAATCATCCTTCAACCCGGTGTGATTGGCGCGGATGCCAACAAATACCTTGCCCCTTTCCAACGTAAAATCGGCCCAGATCCAGCTTCAATCAACACCTGTAAAATCGGTGGTATTGCCGCGAACAACGCCAGTGGTATGTGTTGTGGTACTGCGCAGAACTCCTATCGCACTGTAGAAAGCATGAAAGTCGTGTTGAGCGATGGCACCCTACTCGATACCGCAGACAGTGCTAGCGTTGAGGCATTCAAACAATCACACAAAACACTGTTTGATGGCATTGTTGAACTGCACCGTCAAACCAGCTCGAATCAAGAACTCGCCGACAGAATCCGTCACAAGTACCGTCTTAAAAACACCACCGGCTACGCGCTCAATGCATTGGTCGATTACCACGATCCAATCGAAATCATCAAACACCTGATGATTGGCTCCGAAGGCACACTAGGCTTCATCGCTGAGATCACCTACAACACGGTAATTGAACACCCGAACAAAGCCTCAGCTCTGTTGGTGTTTGCTGACATCGAGCAAGCAAGTAAAGCCGTAACTACATTATCCAAAACTCCGGTTGCTGCTGTTGAGTTAATGGACGGCAGAGCGCTACGTTCTGTCGCGGATAAACCGGGTATGCCCGCATTTATGCCGAGCTTAGATCTAGAAGCGGCAGCTATTCTGGTGGAATCACACGCCAGCTCCCAGCAGGACTTAGATTTACAATGTAAATCAATTCTGGACGCATTAACTGAATACACGATTGTTGAATCTGTCCCTTTCACATCCGATCCCAAGACTGTCGCAACGCTTTGGGGCATCCGTAAAGGCATGTTCCCTGCGGTTGGTGCAGTGCGTGAAGTGGGTACGACTGTCATCATTGAAGATGTTGCCTTCCCAGTCGAGAACCTTGCGAACGGTATTCGAGAACTGCAAGAGCTGTTCGACAAATACGACTACAGCGAGGCGATCATTTTCGGCCACGCTTTAGAAGGCAACCTGCACTTTGTGTTTACTCAAGGCTTTGACAGCCAAGAAGAAATCGACCGTTACGGTGGTTTCATGGATGATGTTGCCGAGCTCGTCGCCGTGAAATATCAAGGTTCTCTAAAAGCGGAACACGGCACGGGCCGTAACATGGCACCTTACGTAGAGTTGGAATGGGGCAAAGATGGTTACGCCTTGATGCAACAAATCAAAGCGTTGTTCGATCCAGAAAGACTGCTCAACCCCGGCGTTATTATCAACGACAATCCAAACTCCCACATCACAGACTTAAAGCCAATGCCTGCTGCCGACGACCTTGTTGACCGCTGTATTGAGTGTGGATTCTGTGAGCCTGTTTGTCCGTCTCGCACACTGACCTTATCACCACGGCAACGTATTGTGCTGTACCGAGAACTACAACGCCGCCGAGAAGCAGGGGAAGAGATAGAAGCTAGCGAACTAGAGAAAACCTTCGAATACCAAGGCATCGATACCTGCGCGGCAACTGGCCTGTGTGCCGAGCGTTGTCCGGTAGGCATTAACACCGGCGACTTAGTGAAGAAGCTTCGTGTTGCCAAATATGAGAAGTTCACACCAATCGCCAAATGGACAGCGGATCATTTCTCGACCACCACCAAGCTGACCAAAGCCGGTCTCAAAACCAATCAAATAGCGAGTAAAGTTCTAGGCGCTAATACAGTCGGAAAACTCACCAATGGCTTGCGCTCTATGACCAAAGGCGCAACACCAGTTTGGATGCCTGAGATGCCGCAATCCAACAGCCACTCACTCACAGCTTCACCAATGACAGCCGAAACATCGAATAACACTAAGAAGGTGGTTTACCTCCCTTCGTGTGCCAGTCGAACCATGGGGCAACAAAGCGATGCGGGAGATCAACGCCCTCTCACTGAAGTGACCATGTCTCTGCTTAACAAGGCGGGCTTCGAGGTAATTCTGCCGAAGAAATTAGATGACCAATGTTGTGGTATGCCTTACGACAGCAAAGGCATGACCGACCTAGCCCAATCTAAAGCGCAACAGCTCGAAGAAGTCTTATGGCAAGCCAGTCGTCAGGGTGAATACCCAGTATTAATGGACACCAGCCCATGTGCAAAACGCAGTATTGAGCAGTTCACCAAGCCATTAGAAGTGCTAGAACCGACAGGGTTTGTGAATCAATACTTGCTAGAGCACCTGACGCTTGCACCACTTAAAGAGACCGTAATGCTGCATGTGACTTGTAGCTCTCGCCGAATGGGCTTAGAAGGTGCGATGTTAAACCTTGCTAAAGCCTGTACCGAAGAAGTGATTGTTCCTGAACATATTCAATGTTGTGGCTGGGCAGGTGACAAGGGCTTTACTACGCCAGAGTTGAATGAGGCAGCTGTGCATCCACTCAAGGAACAAGTACCGAGCAACTGTACTCGTGGTTTCAGTAACAGCCGTACCTGTGAGATCGGTTTGTCGCATCACAGTGGCATTCCGTATCAATCAATCTTGTACTTGGTGGACGAAGTGGCTCAGTAGCTCCATTCATACTGTGAGCAACGTGCTCTAGCTCAAAACGAAAAATGGCAGCCCAATTAGGCTGCCATTTGTTTGTTCGATTTGAAACATGTTATTGAGCTGACAGTTAGAGAGCTAAGCGCATCAACTCTTCTGGCGAGTAGTGTTCTGCCTCTGCGCCTTTGGCGATTAGGTCAAGCACTTGGAATTCGCTCATATCACCAAACTCTTTGGTCAAGTAATCACGAAACGCTTTTTCGTTCGGCCATTTTCCTCGCACGATATAACCCTCTTCTTTGTCAAAATCTTCCGTCTCAAAGAAAGAAAAGTCGGTCATACCAATATTGTGGCAATACAAAACGAGATACATGTTGAATCCTTTACACTTAACTAGGGTCTATTGAACTTTCGATCAGTTCTAAAAGCAGGCTTAAGGTTACATCATATTAAGCCAATCGAAAACTTAAGCCCCTTCCTGATTCTTTAGTCATCAAACATCATGTTGATGGCAGCACCCAATAGAATCAGCCCAATAATAGACCCCATCACAGCCAATGGCGCGCGCTCAATGTATGGCAAGTTCTCTGCAATCATCAAACCCCATTCCGGTGTTGGTGGTTTTGCACCTAAGCCGATGAAGCTCAGTGAGGTCAGGCTTAGCGTGATTACAGGCAACCTCAGCAATGCGTGTCTTAGCAACGGCGGTAACACATACGGAAGCAAGTAGAAGCGGAAGATTCTCAACTTACTGGTACCCCACAATGGCGCGAGGTGCGTATAAGGTTGAGCCTTGGCTTCCACAATTAAACTAGAGCAGTGCGCCGCTAATGGCGCCCAAGATACAAATACAATCGCAATTAATGCGCTGTTCGGATTCATCCCTGTTAAACCCGCAACCAAAAGGCCAGCAATGATGTAAGGGATACCCTTAGTAATCTCGATAAGGCCTTGGCTGAAGCGGGTATTGAAACCCATGATAATGCCCATCACCAAGCTCAAGAAGGTTGCCAGAATACCCGCTTGGAAGGTCGCGACCATACCAGAACCGATTCTCGCTAACAGGTCTCGCCCAATACCATCCGCACCCAAAGGCGCTTGCCAACTCGGTGATGCCAAACGTGCAAATTGGCTGGTGTATGGGTCTCGGAATGCTGCCCAAACCACAATAGCAATTAGGAATGAGAAGATCGCAAAAGCAGTGACACGCTTGGCGCGGCTCTGCGTAAAACGAAACGAAGAGTGGCTACTGATGAGCTTGCCGCTTTTCAGGCTGTGACCCAGAATCAACTGCTGAACAAACAGGCTGATGCTGCTTACTACAATCGAAAACAACAGTAACACCAGTAGGCCGCCTTGTAACATCGGCAGATCTTGCGCCTTCGCAGCACCAAGAATCATACGCCCGATACCCGGGATCGAGAAGATAAGCTCAACCGCGACTGCGCCACCAGTTAAACCAATCACGATCATCGCAATTTGTGGGATCAGGCTGCTCAACGCTCTTTTCAGCGCAAAGCGAATAATTTGATTGGAGTGAACGTTGGCACTGAGCCACGTGATCACCCAAGGTTCATTAAGAACTCGTTGTAAACTGTCTCTGAGCAGGCGACTAAACAGGCCGCTAGCGGGCAGTGCGAGTGCTAAACTCGGTAGCCAAATATCTTGCCAGCCTTGCCAACCATACGGTGGTAGCCAACCTAACCAAATTGAGAACATCAGTATTAATACCGAAGCCACCACGTACTCTGGCAAGGATATTAATACGGTACTTAAACTGCTGTAACTCTGCCCTAATTTACCCTTCTTCCAACTGCGCAAGGTAGCAAGCAAACCTGCACCGCACAGTACGAAAGTCATCACTAGTGCGCTAGACATCAAAAACAGAGATGTAGACGCTGTTTTTTGAATACCTAATGCAACCGAAGAACCGTCAATCCAGGATTTACCTAGATCACCGGAAAAGGCACTTCCTATCCAATCGATCAGGCGCTCACTCGCCGAACGGTCAAGCTGAAGATCAGCACGTACCGCCGCTAAAGCTTCAGGCGTAAGCAGGTGTTGTTGCCCCGCTCTCGCACGCAGAATGGATTGGCTTGGGTCGATGCCTGCAATGTCAGGCATCAAGCCAACAAGAATCACCACCACGATCAGTGAGGCGATTCTTGATAGCCAAGGCGTCAAGATAAATAAGGTTCGACGCAGAGTCTCAGCAGATAGCATTTATTTAGTTAACCTGTGTTGCCGCGTTAACTTGGGTCGTTTGATCAACCAAGCGACGTTCACTTGGGTCACGAACTACATTGCTTACACGCTCGCTTTCACCTTGAATCACACGTTCGTGAAGCAATGGAATAGCAGCGAAGTCGTTGAGGATTTTTTGCTCAGCTTCGATGATCGCTTGCTGACGCAGCGCACCTAATGGTTGCAGGTCAGCGTGAGTCAGTGCTTGGTCGACTTCTTGAGAACAGAATTGACCAAGGTTGAATGAGCCCTTACAGCCAAAATCACTCATCATGTATGCCACTGGGTCACCAGAATCTAGAACGGTTGCACGAGAAAGGATGAACGCGTCAAACTTACCTGACAGTGCATCGTTTTCAATCTGAGCGTATTCACGGATATCCAACTCAACTTTGAAACCAGCCGCTTCAAGTTGTTGTTTAAGTAGTGCTGCCACTTCTGGAAGCTCAGCACGGTCGGTAAAGGTACCGATAACAATGCTTTCACCATTTGCTTTTAGCGTTTTATCTACTGCTTGACCTTCAGGTCGAATCGGCTCAGCCCAAGCAAGTGCAGGACCTAGTAGGCCTTGCGCGATATCCGCGTGGTTTTCATAAACAGTATTCACGATTTGCTCACGGTCTACTGCAGCAGCCGCGACTTTACGTAGTTCAATATCGCTAAATACGCCTGACTTATTGTTCAGGTAAAGCGTGTTGGTACGAGGCATTGCTACTTCGTAAAGCAGGTTCGAATCAATGGTCGCGATCTGTGAAACTGGCACAGCTTCAACAATGTCAGCCGTACCGGTTCTTAAAGCTGCAGCACGAGCAAAACCGTTAGGAACGTATTCTGCGATTACAGATTCAACTTGCGCTTTTTCACCCCAGTAACCATCGAAACGTTTTAGTTTCGCGCTGGTTGTGCCGTTAATTTCAGTCAATTCAAACGGACCAGTACCTGCACCAATTGGGCTAACACGACCATCTTCTTGGTACGCACTTGCTGCTAGGATCGCTAATTGAGGGCTAGATAAACGGCTTGGTAGAAGAGGGTCATCAAAGCTGGTTTTGATCTCTACGCGGTAGTTGTCCATCGCTTTCACTTCTAGCTCTACACCATCTAGAATGCGTGGCTTAGGTGCCGCTTCTAGTGCTTTCTGTAGTGAGTTAACGACAGACTCTGCTGTTAATGTAGAACCATCGTGAAATTTAACACCTTGGCGAACCGTGAATTGCCAAGTCAGTGGATCAACGTGTTTCCAATCCGTTGCCAGCATTGGCTCAGCTTCTGAAGTCGGGCTCAGGTTAACTAGCGTTTCAGCCGTGCTCCAACGCGATAGTTTGAACGCGTCATCAGAAAGTGGCGATAGACCCGTTCTTGGTGGCTGCATCATCGCAACACGAATTTCAGATTTGACCGCAGCTTCGCTCGACTCTGGTTGAGAGTCAAAACAGCCCGTCAAAGGCAGAGCCAGCGCTAGAGCGCAAGCCAATTTGATTGAATTAAAACGCATAGTTATTTTTCTCTATAGCTGTATTTTATTAAATTAGTAAGGTCTTGTTTAACAAGTAGATTTCGAAAGAGGCTGAGATTCGATCAGCATCTGAGTCGCTGAATGAGCAGGTTCACTCATCACTTGAGGTGTCGGTCCATGCTCCACCATCTCGCCATGGTCAAGAACCAGAATTTCTTCGCAAAGCGCTTGTGCTGCGCCTAGGTCGTGTGTCACCAAAATAAGGCGCATATCGCGCTTCTTTTTCAATGAATTCAATAAGTCGAGTAGCCTCTGACGATTCACCGGGTCTAGGCTACTGGTTGGCTCATCGGCCACTAATACTGCGGGTCTAACGACAAGCGCCCGAGCAATTGCCACACGTTGAGCTTGGCCTGTAGAAAGCTGATTGGGTTTCAGTGATAGCAAAGTGGCAGGTAAGCCAACGTCCAACAACGTCTCTTCAATGATGCTTTCATGATTACCAGAAACATCTAGATTGCTTAGCGGTTCGGCTAAGATCTGTCGAACGGTGTAGTAAGGGTTGAGGCTAGTATGTGGTTCTTGTGGCACCAATTGGATCAAGCGACACACATCTGCTTGCGCTTTGCTATTGCGAATAGGCAGCGAATGACCAAACAAGCTGATGCTACCGAGAGTTGGCGCTTTCAAACCAAACAGCAGTTCAATCAGCGTAGATTTACCGGCACCAGAACGCCCAACAATAGCCAGGCTTTTTTCTTCAACATTGAAGTCGATGTTCTGTAGCGCTTTAAACGCCTTACCACCCAACCAACTTGGCACTGAGTAATAATGAACCCCGACATTCTCGAACTTAATCTCATTCGGTGTTGGTGTTTCTGAATCAATCACAGGCATTGACGGTGAGACTTCTGAATTTAGTGATAAGGTCGAGCTCATTCGATTAGGTCTCTCAATGAACAGCAGAATGCGTGAGAGCTCGATTCAAGCGCGTGTTTCGGTGCACCATAAGCCACCACACCGCCATCATCGATCACCAATAACTTGTCACAGGCTAAGGCGCTGTGCAGGTCATGGGTAATAAGCAAACCACCAATTTGGCGTTGCTTTACATTGTCTCGAATCAGCTTAAGTATTTCTTGCTCTGTCACCGGATCTAACGCGCTAGTCGGTTCATCTGCAATGATGATATCGGCGTTACTCAACAAGCCAATCGCAATACACACTCGTTGACGTTGTCCTCCTGAGATTTGGCTCGGATACAACGGCAAGATGTTTTCTGGATTTGGAAATCCTAACTGCACCAACAGTTCAGTGAGCTTGGTTTTGTCTTGTGATTTAAGCTTAGTGCGAGTCCCCGTCAATGCCAAACTGAGTTGGCCTTCAATAGAAACAAGAGGGTTTAACGCTTGAAGTGCATCTTGGAAGATAACCGCTGGCCTTTGTGCTGCCGTTCGTTGCAACATCGGCAAACCACACACAGCTTCACCAGACAGAGAGATATGACCTTCAGCCTCAATCGTTTCTGGCATAAAGCCCGCGATCGCACGTGAAAGCATCGACTTACCAATGCCTGAAGGACCCATGATCGCCAACAGTTCTCCTCGATACACATCGAAGTGGATATCTTGGAAAAGTGTTCTTGAAGAGGTTTTGATCGTTAGTCGGTCAACAGACAATAGTGGGGCGTTCACGCAGATACTCATAGATAGATGTTATAACATAACAACTTTATCATTTAGCTGGAGTGATGAAAAGAGAACATTGAACCGTATCGCATTTTATTTGTCGTTTAATTAACCTTTTTGAATAATTCATTAAGAACAAAAAAGCGCCCACTAAATTTATTGTTCATAAATAGTAAAGCGCTTTCGTAAAGTCTTAGAAATGGCGGTGGGCGTTCTAAATTAATGACACGCCGCTGAGGTATCTTCTGCTGGGAAACACTTTTGTTTAACCTGAGAGATAAACGGGTACAGGAATGCGATACGCCCAAGATAGAACAGAGTAAACGCTAGCCACAAACCATGATTGCCCCACGCTCCAACCGCAAACGCTTGAACAGCCAAGAACACCAACAAAGTAGCAATACTAGAATCTCGAACCGGACGTGTGGTTCCTGTTCCGGTAAAGATGCCGTAAACCGTCAAGCCAAAGCCTGCCACCAGCGGGAACACAATCAACCACGGAGCCATCTCTTGATACAAGGCAACCAGCGCTGGAATATCGGTAAACAAGAAAACAATCATGTCCTTAAACATCAAGGTTAAAAGCGTCAGCGCAGCAATGAAACCAGCTGTCCATTGGAAGTTAAGCCTTAACACACGATCCAACATCGACGCATTTTTCTGCCCCACTGCTTTACCCGCAAATACACTCGATGCGTTGGCAATACCATCAAACATGTAACTGACGATAAAGGTCACCTGCATCAGAATCGCGTTAGCGGCCAGAACATCGGTACCCAATTTAGAACCAGTACGCGCCATCATGTTGAAGAACACCAAGATGCAAATTGTACGTAACAGTAAGTCAGTATTCGAAGAGATGATTGTCGACAGGTCTTTCTTGGTCATCTTCGAGCCTTGCAGGAACTCAGAGACCGAGATGTTGCTCGTTTTCATAACCAGCGTCATACCAATCGCAAAGGTGGTGATTTGTGCAATCAAACTTGCGTATGCCACTCCCGCAACACCTAAGTCGAAATAGAGTACGAACACCGCATCCAAGACAATGTTCAACACATTGCCAAACACTTGTGTGTAAAGGACTTCTTTGGCCTTCGCCTGCCCCATCAACCAACCGATAATGGTGTAGTTGAGCAGTACAAAAGGCGCGCCATAAATCAAAATACTGAAGTAGATATGTGCTTGCTCAGCCACGTTCGCTTCAGGCTCTATCACCCACATCGCACCTTGCCAGATGAGGGGTTGTATCAAGATAAAGATCAAACCCACCAAACCAGACAGCACAAATGGGCGCATCAAGCTGCCCGCTAGCTCAGAGCGATTCCCTTTCCCCAATGCCATCGCACTTTGCCCTGTCGTGCTGACACGGAAAAAGCCAAACAACCAGTACATGGTGTTCATGATGATGGTGCCGATCGCCACACCACCGATCAGTTCAGCGATGCCAAGCTGACCAATCACGGCGGTATCCACCGCACCAAGCAGAGGCTGAGTCACCGTTGAGATGATGAAAGGGAAAGCGATTTTTAAATAATCTTTGTGGGTAATGGTCATATTCTAACGAGTGATATTAAGAACTATTTGCAATTAGAAATGGATGCTATCGCTTAATCCGTACGTTGTCATCATTTACTGGGGTAAATTATCAACAAAACACCTTTATCTTAGTCCACCTGCATAAAATCGTTGGCTGCTATTAGTCGTGCTAATTTGTCTCAACAAAAGATCAAAATCTGGTTCAACAAAACAGCACAACCATCGATTAATAAAAACTCACGGGAAGGTAGAAATCGAGCTCGAACACCTCATCGGTGTTAAGAAAGTGATTCTGATGATAATGCACATAAGCCGGAGTGGAACGCTGCTTAAAGCCAGACGTAGGTAGCCACTTTTCTAATACCATGCTGATCTGTGGGAGCAGTTCTCCATAACGACCATTCAGCCTAAACACCGCATGTAAGCCGCCCGGAATCACCATCTGATTAACCACACTACGATACTTAATCGGTTCATTAATCGCGATACACGCCACGTAGCGACACTGATCCATCTCAACCCAAGCAGGGTTCGAATGGTGCAAACCAAATTGGCTCGAGAAATCGCGTTGTTCGGAGTTCGCCCATGCTTTCAATATCAACCACGCATTACGAATGGAACGGTTATAACCCGTATGTCGAACATAGGCTGCCATGCGCTCAGGTACTTCAATGATCTTAGGTTCAGGCAATACTCGCTGCGCGACATTCAAATAGCCCGCTGCTACTTCTGGATCTTTCAAGTAGGGCTTTTCGGCGATCTGTAAATCGTGTTTACGCCACTCACCTGGCGACATGTTAAAGGTTGCTTTAAACGCGCGGCTAAACGAAGACACCGAACTAAATCCACACTTACTGGCGATTTCCACCACCGAGGACGTGGTATCGAACATCAATTGATTGGCAGCGTACTCCATTCGGGTGCGTCGAATGTATTGATGTAACGACTCTCCAACCACGCTTTTGAAGGTGCGATGAAAGTGCTGCTCGGAATAAGCTGCAATCTCAGAAAGCGCTTTTGCCGACAAAGGCTGGCTAATGTCTTGGTGAATATGGAACAGAACATCATTGATTCGAGATATGTGTTGACGCGACATCGTTTAAATAGCATAAATGGACATGTTTAAGAGCATAAACGGACACGCTTATTTTTACAATTGCCGTGTAATATCAAGCGATAGAATAAAAACGAAAAACGACGAGACACAACACATGGAAATCGCACAGTCATTACAACAGATTCAATCTTCATACATTCGAGAGATCCTCGCAGCCGCAAGCGATCCAAATGTCATTTCATTGGCCGGTGGCTTACCGGATGAGAAAACATTCCCTATCGATTTGATGAAACCAACGCTAGAAAACCTAGCGAACATGCCTGAAGTTTTCCAATACGGCTCGACTGCGGGTTACGGCCCGTTGCTTGAACACCTAACGCAAAGCTACCAACTGCCAGAGACTCATACAGCGATGATCTGTACTGGCTCACAGCAAGGTTTGGATTTGATTGCTCGTGCGTATGTTGACCCGAATGATGTGGTTGTAATGGAAGCGCCAAGCTACTTGGGTGCGATGCAAGTGTTTGGTTTGGTTCAAGCGAACATTGTGACTGTGTCTCAAACCGAATTTGGCCCGAACCTTGATGAACTAGAAACGTGTTTTGCGCAGCAATCGCCAAAGATGTTCTATGCCGTGCCAGATTTCCACAACCCAACGGGCGTTTGTTGGACAACGGAAACTCGTCAAAAAGTGGCTGAGCTATGTATCAAATACAGCGTGGCATTCATTGAAGATGCACCTTACCGTGAGCTGCGTTTCACAGGCACAGAGTTGCCGTTGGTTTCATCTTTCTGTCCAGACAACTCTATCGTTCTTCGTTCATTCTCTAAGATTGCATCGCCAGGCTTACGTATTGGTGCGGTGACAGGTAAACGCAGCTACCTTGATCCACTGATTAAAGTGAAGCAAGGCGCGGATTTACACTCAAGTGTACCTATGCAAGCTCTGCTTGTTGGTCTTCTAAAGCATGAAGATTTCAACCTGCATATGGAAAACATTCGCACACTGTACAAATCACGTTATGAAGTGTTGTTCTCAGAACTAGAGAAACAGCTGCCTGCAGACTGTGTATTAAAATCCGTTGATGGCGGGATGTTCATTTGGGTAGAAATCCCGGAGTGCGACACCTTTGAACTAGCGAAAACTCTACTTTCTAATGGTGTGGCGGTTGTACCAAGCCCAGTATTCTATCCAAAGGCTGATGAAGCAAAAGCTGCACTGCGCTTAAACTTCACTAACGCTAATCCAGAAGAATTGACCGAAGCGGTGAAACGCTTAGCGGAAGTACTTAACCAAGCGTAATCGCTGATTAGATAAGACAGATTAACACCAAGGCCCTGCTGTATTTTTACAGCAGGGCCTTTTTGTTTGGCGCCTTCACAGGTTAATCTTTCAATCTTTCAAATATGCATCTATCACGTTCAACATTGTCTATTTTTGAATGCTAAGAACCTGCATAAGATAAGCACATCAAACGACAACACCACTTATCACTGAAAGGTTATGACTATGAGTACACAACAACTGATTCTTGAGCTTACGTTAATCGGATCGATGTTTTTAATCACCGGCTTTTTCCTATTTCGCTCATATAACTCAAGTGACGCGCTGTCTCTGAAAGCACAAAAAATTCTGACTGGCTTGCTGGGCGCATTCCTGTTGATGGCAGGTACAGTAAAGTTCTTTGACCCGTTCACCACTATGTTTGCAAAGCAGATTGCGCTGAGCGAACTGCCCTTCCCAGCACTTTCTCGTTGGGCAGGTCAGTTAGGTGAAATGACGGCAGGTGTGTTGTTGTTAGTGGTTATGATTGGCGGACGCAAGCTGAACACCGAATTACGTAACAAGGCGATGCTCGCTTCAACACTGCTGACTACGGCTATCATGGTGGTTGCAGTATACGTCCACCTTTTACCAAGCGTGCCTGCAGAAGTGCTACCACTGCAATCGAAACCGCCGGTGATGACGTTGTTCATCCTTGGTTTAGCTTCGCTCAATGCTTATCTGTACCACAAGAACAAATAGCCGTTATCTAAATAGTTCAAACCTCAACGCCAGCTTAGTCTGGCGTTATTCGTTTCTATCTTCATTAATCGAAGCCAAAAACTCAGCAGAATTCTCAAACCTCTCAAAGATCATATCCCTAAACGCCACTACTCGGCTTGCTATTAGCTTTCTGTCTGCCCACAGCATAAAGGCTTTGCCTGTTGGGCATTCTACGTCTGGCAACACCTGAACCAATTTGTCTTGTGCCGCAAAGCGCTCAAATGACGATTTCGGCATCAAGCATATCCCAGCCCCCAACAAGGTCGCCTCAATATTGAGCCTTAAACTGCTGACCGAATACTTAGGTTGGTAAGGTACGCGAATGGTTTTACCTTGCTGCTTCAAATCCCAGTAAGGCATGTTATTTCCAGACAACAAGCGATGTGAAATCAGCTCTTCAGCACTGTTTGGCGTACCATTTTTCTCGATATAACTTGGAGAAGCCGCTAGCACCAATGGCGATTCAAACAGCTGGCGTTGGATAAGATGTGTGGCATGCGGAGGACTGGTCACCAAGGCTAAGTCGATCTGCTCATCAAAAAAGCGTTCTGTGCCAGCACTGAAATGAATCGAGATATTCACCTCTGGGTGTATCTCCATAAACTCAATCGCGAGCTTCTGTAGAAAGTAATCGGCAAATGGCTCTGGGCACGACACACGAATTTCGCCGGTTAATACGGGCTGGCTGTTGGATAGCTGAGTCCACTCATGATCAAGCTGAGAAAAAAGCGAAGCAAAGCGTTGATAATACTCATCACCCGCTGTCGTCAACTGGAACTGCTTAGCATTGCGATGCACCAGTTTTTCACCGAGTTTATCTTCAAGGTGAGCCACAGCTCTTGATAACGTTGGCGCAGACACATGAGTTTTCAAACTCGCAGCAGCAAAGCCACCACACTCAACAGACTGACAAAACAGGTATAGATTGGAGATATCTTTAGCTTTCATATATGCACGATTCAGATTCAAATCTGTCTATTTTTGATTGTTACTACCGAGATTAGAATAGTGCCATCAATGAGTCAATCGGAGCACATCATGAAAAAATTTCCACGTAAATTCCAATACCCACTAATGGTTTCTATGGTACTGCCAACCATGCTACTCAGCATGCCTGCCATCATGGTTGCTAAAAACCTCCCGCAAGGCGGCGTATTTTTTGATGCTTGGCTAACCGCTGTCGCTCAAATGCTTCCATCCGCATTATTGTTATTGGCTGTGGTTGCCCCAACGGTTCGACTGTTCGTGACTAAGATGTTGATAGAACCAGTGAGCAAGTAGCTACAAATTTCGTTGATAGTATCAACATTATTGACAACGAACCGTCCTTACGACTATTGTTGATACTATCAACGTATATTTCTATGGAGAGAACATGTCATCGGTTATGCAGATCAGAAGCGAGCTACGTTATCTCGTTCGCGAACTTGGATTATTGGATAAGAACTGCCTAAATTCAGGTTTATCACTCACGCAAGTTCACCTTCTAACTTACCTGCGCAAGAACGGACCAACTCCCTTTTCTGAGCTCAGCATTCAGCTAAGCGTGGAAAAGGCATCGCTAAGCAGAACGCTTAATTCTCTAGTCGAAAAGCTCTATATCGAGACCTCGTCCAGCGCAACGGATAAGCGCCAAAAGCTGTTTTCTCTAAGACAAGAAGGATTACAACGCCTAGAAGAAGCCGATGATTCTGCTAATCACGAGCTGTCTCAACTGCTCAACTTAATGAACCCAGAAGATACGCAAAATGTAATTGATGGGCTGCGAGCGTTGCGACTGAGTGCCTTTCGTAAAAACGCCACTCACAATAAAGCCAGAATACAGATCGAAGCTTGCACACCTGTGTATCGCGCAGAAATTGATTCACTGATTAATGACACCTTTGCGGATGAACAAAGTATTCCCGAGGATCTCATTCCTCTTTCTGCCGATATCAATCAAAAGTGGTGGCTCGCACGATCAGGTGAATACGTATTGGGTGCAGTCGCCGCTTGGGAGCAAGAAGGCGAATGGCACTGGGGACGTTTTGCGGTCGACAATCGATTCCGCGGCTTGGGTATCGGCAAAGCATTAGCGCGTTATTCGCTGGTTCAAACTCTAGAAGATACTAACCAAGTTCATATTGAAGCACGCGATACCACCGTCAACATCGTAAAAGCACTTGGCGGAGAGGTTATTGGTGACAGGTTCGATTTCTATGGGATGCCAGTCACACCTATGTGTTTAACCCTAAATCAGCTTGAGGAAGCGACGAAAGCGCAGGAATTCACCCTGCCCACTCACCTGTAGTCTCTTCTTTTATTGCGCATGTGACTCGCTATTAAACAATCACCTGCCTAGGACTTCACGTGGCAGGTGAGGTGAATCATCAAAACCTTATTTATTGAGGTGATAAATAGCCCTACATTTGGTTGGTTTTTGTCCTACATCGCCTTGGTTATACTGCGGCGGATTTTAATAAGCCATCATGACAAGCTAGGTTGAATTACCCAACTATGATCAGAATAGGCAACCGCTCTGGATTTACGTTCCAGCTCGCAGAAAGGAAAAACCATGTCTCAATATGTTGTATGTGCTCTGTATAAATTCGTAGCACTTGATGATTACCAAGAAATTCGCCAACCACTCACCGAATTGCTAGAAGCCAACCAAATCCGCGGTACTTTGTTACTTGCGAGTGAAGGCATCAACGGCACTGTTGCTGGTAAGCGCGAATCTATCGACGCCCTTCTTCAATGGTTCAAGCAAGACTCTCGCTTAGCTGATGTCGTTTACAAAGAATCGTTCAACGAAGAACAACCATTCAACCGTACCAAGGTTAAGCTTAAGAAAGAGATCGTAACCATGGGCGTTGAAGGTATCGACCCTCGTCACGTTGTCGGTACGTACGTTAAGCCAAACGAATGGAACGACCTTATCTCTGATCCAGATGTGATCTTGGTAGATACTCGTAACGATTACGAAGTCGATATCGGCACATTCAAAAATGCCGTCAATCCAAACACGGAAACCTTCCGTGAATTCCCTCAGTACGTAGAAGAAAACCTCGACCCTAAGAAACACAAAAAAGTCGCGATGTTCTGTACTGGCGGTATTCGTTGCGAAAAATCAACAGCCTACATGAAAGAGCAAGGCTTTGATGAGGTCTACCACCTTGAAGGCGGCATTCTTAAGTACTTAGAAGAAGTGCCAGAAGAAGAGAGCATGTGGGAAGGCGACTGCTACGTATTTGATGGACGTGTTGCGGTTAACCACCAGCTAGAAAAAAGCGGTTACGATGTGTGTAACGCTTGTCGTCTGCCAATCACTGATGAAGACAAAGCGTCTGAGCACTTCGAAAAAGGCGTAAGCTGCCCTAAGTGTATTGATAAGCACACCGACGAGCAAAAAGCGCGTTTCCGCGAGCGTGAGAAGCAAGTTCAACTATCAAATGCTCGTGGCGAAACCCACGTAGGTGGCGAAGCTGCTCACCTTATCGAACAACGTAAGAAAGAGAAGCTAGCACACAAAGAGCAGCAACGTTCTGGTAAAAAAGCGAAGTAAGCTTTCTGCTTTAGACCTATGGTTATAAACGGTTAACTTATAGCTATAAACATAAAAAGGGCGCAAGTTCGAAGACGATTCCTCGAGTTTGTGCCCTTTTTTGATCGCTTTACTGCTTTGTGTTTTGAACCACATTTCTTTCGATAAATTGCTTCTATACTATCAGGGCGTGTTGACCTTCCGCGATTAGATTTTGTTCGAGATAAAAACGGTTTAATCGAGGCGAGGGAGAAGTAGCCTAGTCATTCTAAGCAAATCTCCCTCAACAAAGAGTAAAACGCTTTTAGCCGAACCCTTCGGGCAGCATTTGCTGGTTATTTCTACTACGTTATCGGCCTCTCATGTAGGCTAGCTACACATCAAAGCCTCTACCTTGTAGAAATACCCAGCAATTCGCCGCAAAAACAAGCTCGAAAGATCAACACGCCCTAAAAATTCGACTAGAGAGGAAGTGCCAATGCTCAATGAAAACCATGCCTTTATCTTAGATTTCCCAGATCTTAAATTAGACATTGTTCAGCTCAACCACGACGACGAAAAATTCAAAGCAGACATGCAGAAATACCATCAACTCGACTACGACATTCGCCAACTAGAAATCTCTGGCAGCCCTATCGATGACGACAGCATGCACAACCTCAAAGTAGAACGCATGGAGCTAAAAGACTCACTTCACAAGCAGCTCACTCGACATCACGCGCTTAAGCTCGTTTAAACGAGTTCTACAAATATGACTTTTAGAGCCACGCACACCGCGTGGCTTTTTCGTTTAATCCGTCTATCAATCTATTATGGTATTGTTTACTTATACGAAGCTCAGAATAAGGACGTGGAAAGAGTGACAGTCAAGGATGACAAAATACAATTCCAACTCGTTGCAAACTCAGAATTTGAAGAACTGTTTGCTTGCGTCAAACAAGGTATTTTTGAACATGTTGATAAGGCCTTCGGTTGGGACGATGACTTTCAACGTAACCGCCTATTAAACGACTATCATCCCTCTTGGTTTCATTGGATATATCGCGAAAAGGAAAGAATCGGACTCGTCTGCTTTAAACCTTACGACAATGCATACCATATACACCTTCTGATCATTTACCCTCAATACCAAGGCAAGATGCTCGGTAAAGAAGCAATGTCACTCATCCACAACAAAGCCCTTCGAGAGCAACGAAATCAAGTCACCCTCTCTAGCTTTAGAAGTAACGCTCGCGCCATCAGCTTCTATCAGGCGCTTGGCTACCAGGTTGTTGATGATGGTGATAAGGATTTCTTGGGTATGGCTCTCTATCTAGACAACAACACACTTTCTTAATTAAAAGCTCTAGCAACTCGCCCTTCACTACTCAGTTCGTAATGACCAATGTAGGCTGGGATAAATACCGATTGCCCTTTAGTGAGTGTTAAGTGCTCACCATTTTGGCTCATCAGCGTTAAATCATCATCTATTGCCATTAAGATTTCAGCACCGCTTGTGATGACTTCCTCTTGCTGTGGGCAATGGAAGATATTGAAACTAAAATCGCTGACAGGAATAGCATAGCAATCACATTGCCCCTGCTTTGAGGGCGCTAACAACAAGCGGTTAAACGGAATTGGAGTAAACTCTGTGCAAGCTACCAACTCAGCAACATCAATGTGTTTCGGCGTTAAACCCGCGCGCAACACGTTGTCTGAATTTGCCATAATCTCGAGCCCAGTTCCCTTAATGTAAGCATGCGGAGTGTTCGCATTCAAATACATCGCTTCACCTGGCTTCAATGTGATCAAGTTAAGCAGCAGGACGCAAAACAGACCTATATCGTTCGGGTACTGATGGCTCAGCTCAGTAACCAAAGCAAACTCAGCTTGGTCTTGGTGAGCGTCTGCGTAAGTCAGAAGCTGCTCTAATGCTCGATGTTTACGCTGGTCATTCAGCGTTAATAGATCACGGAAAAACGCCTCTAAACCTAGAGAATCAAGGTGGTTGCCAAACTCTTCAACCAAATCAGCAAGCTCGCTAGAATTCAATTGTCTGAATAGGCCTAATATTTCATCGAACTCTCGAAAACCATTCATCGCTTGATATTCAGTGATCGCGTAAACCAATTCAGGCTTGTGGTTAGAATCTTTGTAATTACGGTGACCTGCAGTCAGAGGGATCTTCGCTTGCTCTTCTCTCGCAAAACCTAACTCAGCTTGTCGCTTGTTTGGGTGAACTTGTACAGACAGCGCTTTTTCTGCCGCCAAAATCTTAAATAGGAACGGTAGCTCACCAAACGACTGCGCAATATCAGTTGATAGGTAGGCCGGTTTATTCTTGTTAATCAGCTCAGATAGAGGCACTAAATGTTGGTCAAGCTTCACCATTGAGCAGCCTTTGGGATGTGCTCCCATCCAAACTTCCGCTTGTGGTTGTTGTGACTCATTTTTGAAGCCAAACAGTTCACGTATCGAGGAGGTACTTCCCCATGCATAATTTTGGATAGTGTTTTCCATTGGGAAAAATGAGTGTTCTGAGAAGTGACTGAGTGACATGGCTTTTTCCGTAGTGAGCCCTCTGAAGACAGTTCAAGAGAGCTAATTCTAATAACGTGAATAATTAGAAAGACTACAGAGAGCGGCTATAACCCACATGAGACGGGGTCTTAGACGCAATAGGAAAAATTCTTAGAAACAAATGAGAGAGAGATAAAACGTGAAAAGAGTCACATTTGAATACTACGTATAAAAAACGCTGAAGATAAGTTAGCTGCACAATAACCAGAGGACCATTAACAGCTACCTTATTGACGAAGAAACCCCTTACAAACCAGAGCGAGCTTCTGCACTTTTCTGAGGTGATTGAGCTTGTAAGAAAGGCAGTAGAAGTAGCCCGATAACGGCAGCACAGGTTGAGATGGTAATGAAGAACCCACTCCAACCGTAGATTTCTAGAACGAGCGCTAATGGATAACCAGAAAGTGCCGCGCCCATATAAGCAAATAAGCCGACAAAACCTGTAGCCGCCCCGGCAGAATCTTTATGCGAACATTCTGCGGCAGCCATACCGATAAGCATTTGAGGACCAAAAACAAAAAAGCCAACACAAAATAACCCAGCAGCTTGAAACACAAAGTTGGTTAATGGCATCAACCACAATGCAGAAACTGAAAGAAATATGCCGATGGCAAACAAAATATTCATCGGGCCACGGTTGCCACCAAATAGCCTATCCGATCCCCACCCAGCAACAAGTGAACCAACGAAACCGCCAATCTCGAACAGAGACAACGCAGCGTTGGCGTTTATAAGGCTGTAATCGTGCTCTTCGGTTAAGTATAAATTGCCCCAATCATTAACCGCGGTTCTTACGATGTAGACCAACACATAACTAAAGGCGAGCAACCAAATGTACTTGTTGCTGAATACGTAAGTTTTCAGGATTTCTCGATAGCTTAACCCTTGTCCATGGCTCTCTTGCGCCAACTCTAAATGGTCATTACGCCACTTCCCTATAGTCGGAAGTCCCATGGTGGTGGGCTTGTCACGTAAGCGCCAACAAACGATAAGACCAATAAAAACACCAATCACACCCGGCCAAATAAACCCTGCTCGCCAACTGAATTGAAGAGTTAGGTAGCCTACAAGAATAGGAATTAGTGCACCACCAACGTTGTGTGCTGTATTCCAGATAGCCCAGCGAAAACCTCTTTCAGAGCGGGAATACCAAGTCGTCAATAGCTTGGAACACGATGGCCATCCCCAACCTTGGAACCATGCATTGAGCACCCAAAGTGAGATGAAAGCCGCCAACGAACTTGAAAAGCCAAACGCGATATTGATCAAACCTGTCGCGATTAGGCCAAGTCCCATGAAATAACGAGGATTTGAACGGTCGGAGATCGTGCCTGAGATAAATTTCGATAAACCATAAGAAAGATAGAAGAGTGTGCCAATCAAGCCGATATCGCCTTTGTCCAATCCAAGATCAGTGATCATTGCTGGCGCGGCATAATTAAAGGTTTTACGAGTGAAGTAAAAACCTGCATAGCCAACATACATTCCTATCATGATGTGAAGACGCCAATAACGATAACTCTGATTGACCTCATCATCGCTTAGGGTATGACTTTTTGACGTTGTTGAGCGCAGAAATCCAAACATATTCGTTCTCACACTTTAGGTAATGTAACGCTGATATCGGAACCCGAAGATGATCCATTAGCGTTGATTGTCATCTTGCCGCCGAGCGCCTGAACACGCTCTTGCATACCACGAACACCCATTCCTTTGAGAAGATCCTGCGCTGTAAAACCAACACCGTTGTCTGTAATTCGAAGATAAGCTTGATCGTCTAAAATCAGTTCTATCCTAATTTCACTTGCTTCAGCATATTTGTGGGCATTATTTAAAGACTCTTGGCACAGTCGGAAGAGAGTAACCTTGAGCGTGTCACTCAAACATGAGTAGTCACCTTGCCAATTTAACTGAATATCAACACCGTGATCCGAGAACTCCATTTCACGTATGAGCTGTTCAACGGAGTCCTTCAGGTCAAGGTCATCCAACATTTTTGGTCTTAGCTTCGTTAGCAAACGCTTGGTGGTGTCATAAACATTCAACGACAATGATTCAATCGTACCAGCACAGCGAACGCTCATTTCAGCCGCATCGACACGTTTAATAATGCTCGCTTGAGTCCGAATTGCCGTGATGTTCTGGCCAATTTCATCATGTAACTCACGGGCAATATCACGACGAACCGATTCTTCAGCGGTGACTAACTGACGGGAAAGGTTTTGATTCCTAGAGAGCTCACTTCGTAATTTCGCGTTGAGATCTTTTTGTTTTTGAACCGCTAAACCAAGCAATATACCTGTGATGGTCTGAGCGGAAAGAGACAAGAGTAAGTCGGTAATTTCGAGTTTGGACGTGCCACTGTGGGCTGCAATCAACGCGACGCTATTTAGCAGAGTAGCGAGCAAGGCGCCTTGCCATCCATAACGAACGGCGAGCAAGATAATAGGGATAGCCATACAGAACGGGGCGAAGCGCCTTAGTTCATCTGGCAAGCTGGTTTGTATCAAAATACTGGCGACCAACAAGACGCTGTATAAAGCGATGTGGCGGATTTTGAACTCAACGACATTGTTGATTAAGTAAGAGCTCAGTGGCGCCCACTTGTTTTGGAATAGATAGTTCCAGACCAGATAACACATCGGCACCAGCATTAAGCCACCCGTGATACTCACCAACCACACCATGTAAACGGCTGGGACATGAGAGCCCACCACGGCTACATTAATCAGTGAAGTGACCATAATTAAGCTCGCCATCACTAACAGGTGACGGTTTTGGTCACCGTAATAATACCGTTTGGCAAATAGAGTGGCTGGAATGCTTAATCCGCTGGCGATTAAAATGGTTAACCATTGGGGTTCATCCAGTAATAGAGCCAAGGCGATCGCGAGCCCCCACTCTGCAACATAAATGGCAGGCCAATAGTGAGTGCGAGTGTGCAGCGTCATACCCAATCTTAACGAGAATGGGAAAAGCAGAATGGCTAACTCTGGGTCGTTAATAAAATAGAAGGCAATAACCCATAAACAAAACCATGCACAGCCAGCCATGAAGACGCCACATAAGGAAGTGGCCAGATAGGAACGCATTAGTATTGTTCTTGCGTGAACAGTTTCGCTAACTCAACGTTGTTTTTAACATTGAGTTTATCCATCGCATTAGCGCGGTGCACATGTACCGTTTTATGGCTGACACCCAATTCTACGGCGATAGATTTCACATCGAGCCCTGTTGCTAATAGCTGACAGACTTCACTTTCTCTTCGGGTGAGCTGATTTATAGAGGCTTTGTTCTTTATTGGTGTCGCGAGCTTGATAGCAATATCGGGTGTGAGATAACAGCCACCGTTCGCACTCGTGTGTACGGCTTGGATTAACTCATCAGGACTGCAGCGTTTGCTGAGGTAGCCTTTGGCGCCTAACTCTAATGACTTTTCAACCATCGCAGGAGAATCATGAACGCTCAACATGATGCTAGCAATGCCTGACGGTATCTCTTCTAACAAACTCAGGCCACTTTCACCCTGCATTGAAATATCCAAGATAACCACATCAGGATGACAACTTGGTAATCCGAGACGAGCTTCTGCCGCAGAGTTAAATTCACCTACTACCGTAATATCAGCTTCAAGGCTGAGTAATTGAGCAAACCCAGATCGAACAATAACGTGGTCATCAACAAGCGCAACATTAATCATGATAGTAACCAAAATTAAGAGTAAGAAAGAAAAATAGCCCCAATAGGAGCTATATAGAATTAAGTTTATTGATAGAGATGATACTGAATCGAATTAACGATTGGTATGATCTCACGTGCTTTAAACCAATAAATCACGTGAGACTATCTACCCGAAACTATGCTTTCGAGAACAAGTGCCCAGACAAGCTACGCGTTTTGAGCCGCTAAGTGCATTTTCTTCGCGTGACGAATCTTCTTCTCTTCGGCAACTGCAACGAACAATAGCAATATAATACAAATAGCTGCTGAGGTATCGAGTGCAGCGAACGTTCCTTTCCAGCCTGTTAAGCCGAAAATAGGTGTTCCGTCCGCAATCATACCTAAGCCAAGTTTTGCGAAACTGTCACCTATTAGGTAAGCAAACGTGCCTTTCACACCATCCGCAACGCTGATTGCTTTCTTAGGTACGAAACCTACCGCAGCAACACCAATCAGTAACTGAGGACCAAACACTAGGAAGCCCAGCACAAACAGTGATGCTAAGTACATGAACTCACTCGTTGCGTGTTGGTAGAACTCGAGAGAAACGATAATCAGACCAAGCGACACACAAGCAACCAAAGCACGACGTCCGTTCGCAAGATCAGATAGATAACCCCACATTAGCGTGCCGACCAGAGCACCAACCTCAAACAGCGTGAAACCTGAAATCGCGGTTTCTTTTGATAGACCTAGCTCTTGATACGCATAAACGGTAGACCATTGATCGATACCGATACGAACAATGTATAAGAAGATATTCGCGAAGCAGAGCAGCCAAATCACTTTGTTTTTAAGGATGTATTCAACAAAGATCTCTTTTTTCGTCATCTGATTTTCTTCAGCAGCCGTGTCTTCTTCGCTGACTTCTTCATCAAACAACTCTTCAACCGTACCTAGGCCGTATGCTTCTGGTGAGTCATTACCAAAGCGCATACCAATAAAACCAACCACAATCGCGATGATTGATGGGAATACGAACATACCGATCACGTTGCCATCAAATAGGTAGTTAGCACCAAACAAAGCAACACCAGCAGCACCTGCTCCACCCACATTGTGTGACATATTCCAAAGGCCTAAATAAGAACCACGCTTGTTACGAGGTGTCCATTTAGTGATGGTTGAGTAACTTGAAGGTCCACCCGTACTTTGGAAGAAACCACTCAACGCATAGAAAGCCACCATCAAGAATAAACTCGCGCTGCCGCCGCCCATACTGAAGCTGAAGCCCAACATGGCAATACCAGAAAGAACAAGCATGAATGGCAAGAACTGCTTGGTGTTTTTACCGTCGGCATAATAGGAAACAACCGTCTTACCGATACCGTAAGTAATTGAGAAACCCAAACCGATAAGACCAAGATCCGTCATCGATAAACCGTAAGTAGAAATCATGTCGTTTTGCGCGACATTGAAGTTCTTACGGATCAAATACATGGTTAGATAACCGATGAACACCACTAGGTAAGATTGTAGGAAGGGCTTGAACCACATTTTTCTTCTGGTTTCGACCGGAAGATCCAGTGTCGGTTTTCTAACCTGATCTAGGAACTTTAGCATTGTAAACTCTCTTATTATTGATGAGGTTTGCACGGCATATTGCAGACCATGCACTCTTTGCAATTTGATAATTGAAATAATAAGGAGTCTAAAAAGCGACCACATGAGAGAGGGTCTTAGAATAACTAGGAAAAATTCTTAGTTCAGAATAAGGCATCATGAAAACGTGAAGAGTATCACTTTGTTTAAAATGTGTTATATCGTGAGGAAGATTTGGATATAAGCCATCATTCAAGCCATGCTCGATCCCTTCTGAGCAACCAAAGACCTATTTCATAGAAATGTTTAGTAGAAGTCTAATGTGGCAAATGAAAGCCACATTAGACCCGCTTTCCAGTTTCAAAACCTAAGCCATTGAGGCTTCGATTTAGTTGTTCTTAGGAACATCCAGATGATTGAGCAACGAAGGATAACCCCAACCTTTCTCACCTTCGACCACTGCCTCTCCGGTTAAATATTCAAAAAGCGTCGGCGCTAACGAGCCATTGGCTTGGATTTTTAATGGTTGTGAGTTTTCACCAATTGGCGTACCCCAGAAACCGATGAATGCGTCTTTCTCTAGGTAGTCTTCACCAGCATGACGACCCGGTACCTTGGTGTTGTAACCAATTCCAGCTTTCGGGAACAGGTTAACCGTTCCAGCTCTATCTTCAAGGTAGATATTGGCTAGTTGATTGACAGAGTCTGGTCGAGGAGTCAGTTGGGTTAACTCTGTCCACTGCGCACTGCTACACCAGGTTGTGAGATCTTCCTTGATTGCGCGGTTTATGCACTTTTCCACTAACTTGGAATAATGAGAAAAGTCAGCCTTGCTTGGTGCCGCTAAATACGGATTGAGCGTTTGGGTGTTGAGTAAAATTGGAGGTCGATTGGCATCCAAAGATTCGTAGAAAAGCTTGTCACCTTCGCGTGTAATCAATTCATCAACTCGTTTTAAGTCGCGATTACCTATTACACGAACTGCGCAACTTTGCGGGTCACAAGCACTCTCTCTGACCACCATGTAATCGAGGCTTTCCGGCAAGCGCTGCGTTATCTGAGCTATCACATCAATACTCTCATCTTTCGGCGCTGCAAGTGGCGTCCATTGTTTGAGTTCTTGATAGATGGGCTGCGCCTGCCAGCCTTGGCTTGAGTTAAAGAAGTCCATCATAAAGTTGCCACCAGCAGTCGAGGCCACAACAACATCAATGTCCTTCGAGCTCGGATAGCTTAGAGCATTGGTAATTTTAGGCCCCTCACCTTCGTCTGATGATATTTTCTTAACTACTATTGGGTAATCCAGATCCGCTTGTAACCCTTCAAATACTTGCTTCTCAGGGTTAAGCGCGTAAAACACTGGCGTTAATCCATGATCACCTGCCATACCCCATAGAGTTTTATCGTAAACACCTGCGCTACGATAAGTCGCTTCAATTTGACGAATCCAATAATCTAATCGGTTTAGCTCGCCGGTCGGCATTAAGATCTCGTCACTAAAAGGCCCCGTGAAGTGTGCAAAGTGATCCGGCCATGGGTTATAAACCAAGGTGTAGTCCGGCATCCCTTTTCCATCGAGTTCAGCGTACTGAGTGATGGCCTGCTTCACCTGAACTTTCTTTGAATATTTGGTGAAGAAATCAAAGCCAGATATAGACTGATACGCTTCAATATCTTTAATCAAGGCTGCACGCTTTTCTCGTAGAGTCACTTCAACTTCAGAACGCTCTTTCAGTTCTTTAACGCAGCGTTTCTCACCATAATCACGTAACGACTCCCCCAAACCTAAATTCACTAGGCCGTCATAAGTCGTGTGCGCATTCCAGTCATATTGAGCGTTACAGTTCAGCGTTTTAAGATAATCAAGACGATCAAACATGGTTTGCACTTTGTTGTCTGCCATCAATACATCCAACTGTAACGCATCATTACCGAAGAAGTAATACGCTCGGTCAATCTCTCTATCAACAAAATGGAAGTTGGGAATGCCAGTACCACCTTGTCCCGACACCTTTGCGCCAGTCTTAATTATTGGCAGGTTACGTACGCTGATCGTCGGAGTTGAAGATATGCCGACTCGACTAATATTGTCACGATGCTCTTGATAGAGCTTTTTGAAGAAAGGTAGATAGTACGGATCGCGGTAAGTTTGTTCAGATAAAACTTCCATGAACCGCACCTGTTGTTGATGCTCAGGTTCAATCACCTCCTCAGCTTGAGGCTTGTACTGCGCTCGATTCTTATGATTCTGATAAGCGATCGAGATGAAAGGCGTACTCTCATCGACTAAACCTTCAATTAAACCTTGTTGTAGACCATCAACAGTCACTTGAACCGCAAAGCGCTTGTTCTGTTGAGAGTCTAAAAATTGAATGAGCTGCTCTGGCTTTTCACTAAATGCTTGTTGCATCCAATCATCGAGCGCTTCTGCTCGCTCTTCTTTAAACACAAATTGTCGGTAGGCTTTAAGTAAGTTTAAGCGCACGAAATCAATGAGTGTGATGGTAAGGGCTTGCGCTTTATTGTTCGGCTTATCAGCGTTTTCAGGCTTGCCATCTTCTGCGATCGCAAGCATTGCTGATTTGATATCACCTTCATCCATTCCGGATGCTGCTTTGCCTATTAGATCGACAATGATCGGTTGAATCTGAGCGATGATCACTAAATCTTCAGGGCTATTGGTTAAGTAGGTGTAACTCTCTGGGAGGGTCTCCATGTCTTGCCAAACACCAATTTCAAACAGCGCATCGTAGATAGCGACCATATTGGCAATGAAGTGTTCATCGATACGAATGCCTTCATGGTGACCAGTTGCTTTAGTCGAGGTATCTGGCTCTTTATGTTCTGATACTGGCTCGTCACCGACATAATAGAGGCTATGTTCAAAGCCTTTTAATACCTCATCATCATAGACTGTCGACAGGTACGCTTTGAATACATCTTCACTGCCCAAACCTGAATAACGGTCATAGTAACTATAGAGAAAATAGCCCAAAGGAATTGAGTAAGTTGGGTTAGATAATTGAGCAATCACTCGTGCTTTCGTTTTCGCATCTAAAGGCAGTGCTAGAATATACGCATCTAAGGTTACGCCGCCGATGGTAAACAGTGCCGCATCGCGAGTTAGTGTGGCCGAGTAGCTCAGGCTTGAAAGCACCTGATTTTTCAACACCTCGCTAGAACTGAATACGCCACCAATAACAGGCGTTGTCGAGATATCAGCGAAACTGGGCGCTGACACAACAGCCAGCGAAAGAGAACTGAGTAAACTGGCACAACCACGAGCTTGAGAATAGAAACTCATCAAATATCCTTTAGTTCAATGTGTTTTTATAAATATAAATTATTGTTCCAGTTTACTTTAATTACTAAAAATATGTGTAGTTATGCCTATAAAAGTATTTGAATTTTCATCGCAAGATATGACTCTTCTCGTAATGTTTGAAACACTTCGCAACAAATAAAACACTGTTCATAATTATCTCCTGACATTGCATTGATAAAGTCTGATGCTCTTTATTTGTACACATTTTAAGGCCAAACTTATGAACTCGTTTACTAAAGCTTCGCTGACTGCAGCTATCAGTCTTCCACTACTTGCTGGGTGTGTGACACCGGGCGAAGATGATCCAAATGCAAGTACCAAGCAGGGTGCTGTGGGTGGTGCATTACTTGGATTAACACTTGGCGCATTAACAGGTGAAGCGGATTTAGCGGTTCAAGGAGCGATGGTTGGCGGACTAGCCGGTGGTGTCGCAGGTGCGAGTAACGATATTCAGAACAATCGTGAAAACATCCGTCACGACAGCCGTAACGAGGCCATTGCACAAACGGGTGGCACGCAAGCAGTAAGCCCAGCGAGCACTGAAACAACTCAACAAAACTGGCAAGAGCTTAATAACTTCATTGGCGAGTGGAGCGTGACCATTCGTAACCATGTTGATACCAACAGCAATATCGACAGCCTTCAAGCAACGGGTAATCTAGCGAGTATCAGCCAAGCCAACATCAATATTAGAAATCAGCAGGGCGTTGAGCTATCTGCACAGTTTTCCTATACGGCAGAACAAGGTTACCAACTGGATGTCATGAACGACGCGACTGACGTAACGGTTAACTTCGCAGGTGAACATCAACCACAAGCGAATCGCTACAACTTCTACCCAACCAACATTCAGGACATCATTTACCAAGACGTGAACAGTGCTGATGTTCGCCTAGAACTAGCGATGGTGAGTGACAAGCTATGGATTATCGACAGTTACGCGTACATCGATGGATCTGAGAAGAAGCTACAATCTATCCGCTTCAATAAAGCGAGCTAATAGAGTGACATAACAAATCCAGCACAACCACTTCGCTCAACATTGCTATAAATATTGAGCAATGGTTTAGTGCTGGCTTTGAACATGGTGCCCTATTTTTGGCAGCAAAGGCTATATCACTTATTTTGTGTAGCTAGTGCTGCAAAGAATAGGGATAAAAAACCTTACAAACGCTTACCGCTGCCGTCTTCCCACATCACTTCACACTCTTCTTTGATAGCTGCTTTTAGCAACTCTACCAATGGAAATGCACGGCTACCAATATTCACTGGCGCTTCAACAACTTCATCTTCGTTATCGTCGTCTGCATCATTCTGATCTACTGGTTGCTTTTGTTCGATCTCAAGCGCAGAACGTAAATTATTTAGAGCTTGAGGCACCTCTGAAGCATCAATGGCTCCAGGGATAGTGCCACTATGTCCAAGCATTTGGATGAACTGAAGGCCGATCTCGCCAAACATGGTGACGCTAGCGTGAGCCTTGCAACTAAACGTAATTAACATAATAAGCCTCTATCAAATTCGATTGTCTACAAACTATGTTGAGTAAATCATTGGAAAGCAAGTACATAATCATCAAAGAACGGCTATCAAGCTAATCATTTGCGACAACTTCCTACAAGAAATCTGCACCGTCGGTGATATACATCACTATTAATAATGTCTTAATTAGTCTTTCATATGAAACCTTGATAGTAGTCACACTAAATAGGTATCTAAGTCTCTGCGTAGCTTGTTATTTAATCTACTATTAATACCATCATCAAAATTAGTGGCACAAATCACATGAACAGGCTGGTCGGTAGACACCTAGAAGAAATGGCGGACATTCGATCCACCCGAAAACAGAAAATTGTCTACTCCTTTTCACTGACTGCCGCGGCACTATTTATTTTCTACACGTGGGCTTATTTTCAGGGCCAGCATTACACACTGTCCGTTTTTGAACTGTGTTTTGCGATTATCGCTATCTCTAATGCCTTTTACGTCAGAAAGGTTATCAACCCTGACTACTCAGAACTGATTCTAAGTGGTGTACTGCTCGTTCAAGGCGTCATCCTATTCTTATATAGCCACGCCATTCCCGATCGAATCCTTTGGCTCTACCCTATTTTGGCGGCGGTGATTTTTATCAACGACTTCCGAATAGGCATTATCTTTAGCACCTCATTTTGTCTGTTTATCAGCACGCTGATTACTGCGTTGCCCAACAATTTCTCTCTGCCTTTTAATAGCACTCATCGCTTTGTTCTTAGCCTATTTACCATGAGTTTGGTGTGTCATACCTCGGCTTATTACTACACAAAAGCAGTGAGCTATATTCAACGTTTGTACAAAGAAGGCATTGAAGATTTAGCCTACCGAGACCAACTCACAGGGTTAGCAAACCGTTGGAGCTTTGAACGCTGGGCTGTAGAGAAACTTGCGACAGTCGATAGTAAGCGATCACTTACCGCACTGGTCTTTCTAGACATCGATGACTTTAAAGCCATTAACGATAGTTATGGGCACGATGTGGGCGACAGCGTCTTACAACATTTTGCCAATCGCTTGAGCAACAACATTCGAACCCGAGATAGAAAGAGTCACGAATACGATTATTCAATTGCACGCTTTGCCGGGGATGAGTTCGTTCTGATGCTCTACGATATTCCAACTCGAAAAGACCTCGACGGTATTCTCGATAGAATATGTGGGTTATTTGAGAGCGGTTGCCAAACAAACGAAAGAATAAAAGAACTGACACTCAGTGTTGGTGTGTCTTTGTACCCACAAGATGCGACAGAATTGCATGAGTTAACAAGATGTGCAGACAAAGCCATGTACGTGGCCAAGCATTCTGGGAAGAACCGGTATGCCTATTATCACGACAACCCAGTATCGACATTGATAGAAGAATTACCGACGAATCTGCCTTGTTCAGAATCGGGGTCTTCTGAACTTGAAGAGTGTCTTGAAACGAAAGTAGAAGGGAACAATGTAACGCTGTTAAAAACACGTCAACGTTAGCCTGCCATATACATGACCCAAAGGCTTACCAGCCCAATCACAATAATCCATACAACCTGTCGAGTACGGTCTGGGTTAATACGCTTGGTCCTAGCAACTGGCTTAAAGGCGACTTGTTTTGCCGAATGCATAAAAGCCGCTTCCACCTCACGCTTTTTTCCCCGTCGCTTAACGGCGTTATTCGCGACTTCAGTAAAACGCTGACCTTGCTCCGTTGTAAAATCATTATCAAAGCCCATTCGACCGTGCCTTTCGCCATGTTTTTGTTGTACTGCCATAGCGGCCTCCTTGGCGATCTCATCTATATTGAGTATAGACTTAATTTCATATTGTTACCTGTTCAAGATTTTCGAATAAGTCACTCAACGTTGTGCCATCTTCTTTTCAAATCAAATTCCATAAACTAGCCCTATTCAAGTTTACGAGGGTTTCAATATGTCGAATGTAAGAACCGTAGAGCATGTAATTTCAGCGCATGCCACCTCAGATGGTGATGGCGTCAAAATCCAAAGAGTCGCTGGTTTCAATAACGCGCGTTTCTCTCCATTTTTGATGATTGATGAACTCAAATCGGACGAAAGCAAAGACTATGTTGGCGGCTTTCCTCCTCATCCTCACCGTGGAATCGAGACGCTCACTTACATGCTCCAAGGTCACTTCCAGCACAAAGACCACATGGGAAATGTCGGAGAACTTCGCAGCGGCGGCGCACAATGGATGGCTGCAGGTCGTGGTGTCATTCACAGTGAGATGCCAATGATGGAAGAAGGTGCGCTACACGGTTTTCAGATTTGGATAAACCAGCCATCTGCACACAAAATGCAGCCTGCGCAGTACCATGACTTCCAAAGTGAAAGTATTACTGAACATCAAAGTGAAAAAGGCGGTTTGTTACGAGTGATTGCCGGTGGATTTGAGCTACATAACCAAGCTGACTCAGAAACTTCGCGAGCACAAGGTCCACTACAAAAGACAGGCGTGCCATTAAGCGTCGCGGACTGGCGAGCTCATTCAGGCCAAGAAGTTTCTTTGGAAACTGATGCGACTCACAATGCCATGACTTACGTGTACAGAGGCAGCATTCAGATCGATGGTAAAGTCATCAACCAAGGTCAACTTGCGTTACTGACCAAAGCTGAACTACTTTCTTTGAGTAGCATAGAAGATTCAGGTGTGTTGATTTTTGCTGGACAACCGATTGATGAGCCTGTTGTGCATTATGGTCCGTTTGTCATGAACTCGATGGAAGAGATTGAACAGACTATTCAGGACTACAACAACGGCGTTTTTGAGACTTATTAATGCTCGTGCTTTGAGCTTTGGTGAGCTTAGAAAAGAGTACTGAAGAGGCTTAACAACGAATTTTGGTCGTCCATTTGATGACTGTAAAAACAAGTGACACTATCCACTGCCGGTTACTATCACTTATTTAACCACGCTCCTAGAGCGTGGTTTTTTCTTATTGAGCAGAAGCTAATTTAAGGCTTCTTATAGGTACTCACACAAGTAAGCTGTTGCTTCTTTTACTTGCAGGTCGAAAGAAGAATCGCCCGCAACGTCAAAAGACTCACCAGATTGGTATGTTGTCCAATCGTCATCGCTAACACGCTTTACAATCAGAGCGCCTTTAACCACGGTCATCTTTTCAGGAGCAGCAGTACCGAATGTGTATTCACCCGCCGCCATCACACCAACACTCACATCAGCACCAGACTGGTTAAACGCTAATGACTTAACGCCACCTTCAAAGTATGTGTTTTCTTTAATCATTGTACTTCCTTGTTATCTTCAAATTGCAGTTATTGGGCTCAACGAATAAGCCTATGCGTAAATTTAGGTGATAATTGTTTTAACCAATTCACGGCTTTCCCACAAGAAATAAATACGCATAGCTTAAGCATTTCGACAATTGAGATGCATTGATTGAACAAATACCACTAGAGAAACTGAAAATTATCCAAAGCAACCCATTTATCTAGAACATTCGATCCTGCTTCTAACTCTTATAACAATCTTTGCAAACTAAGATTTTAATTTATAGACTTAAGAACGGTACATGTGAGGAAATGAAGAGATAATGGCAAAAAAGCCCACTAAAAGCAGAGATCTATTTGCCAACTCGCTACTTTACAGCTTCCTATTAGCTGGTTTTATGATTGCCCTCACCGCAGGCTATTTTGCTTATCAAGCCCACCAACAATCTGTCAGTCCAAGCAATGTCCATGGCACATGGATAGAAATTGGTGCTCCCCCTTACAAAACCGATATTCTGACTCTTTCAGACAATGGCGTGATGATGAACCATCGCTTCATCAGTACTTCGTTTGATTTTGATGGCAAGATCGTCACGATCAACACAGGTTCTGGACCAACGGTTTACACTATTAGTGGTACCTACGATTCACCTCGCTTAAAGCGATTGGTACCGAGTACACCCTCTCAGCAGTTCATCAAAGAAGGTTATGAAGATACCGCAACCGGTGACACTCACAGCATCATGCAGCAACGACGCGCTTCACTGGCAGAGCAATTCAAAAGATAGCCATCACCCTCTAATAGCTCTCGATACGCTTTAAGCACGTTCTCAACACCCTTTAAATACCTTACCTAACGTTCAATACTTTGTGATGCCGCTTCAAGGTTGCGATATTTTCATATGGTTTGTCGCACCTTTACATAACTTCATGTCGTGTAATTTCACTTATGAGATTTTCCTACTGAATGATGTTTTATTTTATAAAACATGGACTCAGCCTCTCACTCATTAAGCAACAAAATTGTAACAAGATACAATTTTTTAGTTGTCCATCGAAAACGGATTTATTTTCAGTTATGAAATTAAAACTCTCTCGAATACTGACGAGGAAGCTCCTTCAAAACTGACTGGAGCCGCTTATGGGGCCATTTGGTTCTCGTAACCTTCAAGGAATGAGAGAAATAGTATGATTCGTATAAATACCTGTGCTGCAAGCATTGCTCTAGCGCTATCTGGTACAGCGTTAGCTGCTCCGACAGCACCTAGCATCGACATGTACGGTTCCAACAACCTGCAATTTTCAAAAATCGAACTCGCGATGGAAACCACCTCTGGCTACAACCAGATGGTTAAATATCACGACAAAGCAAAAGTCGACGTTAAGTTCAACCAATGGAGCGGAACGTCAGGAAACACGTACAACATCTACTTTGATGGCGTTAAAGTCGCCACGGGCCCAATCACTGGCAGCCAAACCACGGCCTCATTCGAATACGGCCAAGGCGGCTTGTTCGATATGGAAATTGAAGCGTGTGACGAAACAGGTTGTAGCAAAAGCGCACCCACTAAAATCACGATTGCCGATACCGATGGCGCACACTTAGCGCCACTTGCGATGAATGTGGATCCGAACAACAAGTCATACAACACAGATCCAAACACGGTAGTAGGTACTTACTTTGTTGAATGGGGTATTTATGGTCGTGACTACACGGTAGATAACCTACCCGCTGACAACTTGACCCACATCCTTTACGGCTTCATCCCAATTTGTGGTCCTAACGAATCAGTAAAATCGGTAGGTGGAAACAGCTACAACGCCCTCATGACAGCTTGTCAGGGTGTGAATGATTACGAAGTAGTGATTCATGACCCATGGGCTGCTTTCCAGAAGAGTTTCCCTCAAGCAGGCCACGAATACAGCTCACCGATCAAGGGTAACTACGCAATGATGATGGCGCTAAAACAGCGTAATCCTGATTTGAAGATCATCCCATCGATTGGTGGTTGGACACTGTCTGACCCATTCTTCGATTTCACAACCAAAGCAAACCGTGACACCTTTGTCGCATCGGTTAAGAAATTCCTTAACACATGGAAATTCTACGACGGTGTGGATATCGACTGGGAATTCCCTGGCGGCGGCGGTGCTGCACCAGATCTAGGTGACCCAGTAAACGATGGCCCTGCTTACATTGCACTGATGGCAGAACTACGCGTGATGCTAGATGAGCTAGAAGCTGAAAATGGTCGTACTTACGAACTCACATCAGCGATCGGTGTTGGTCACGATAAAATTGAAGACGTGGACTACGGCGATGCTATCCAATACATGGATTACATCTTCGCAATGACTTACGACTTCTACGGCGGGTGGAACAACGTGTTGGGTCACCAAACAGCATTGAACTGCGGTAACTTCATGCGCCCTGGTCAATGTGATGGCACAGGACTTGATGAAAACGGCGAACCATACACAGGCCCTGCTTACACCACAGACAACGGCATTCAACTGCTTCTTGAGCAAGGTGTTCCAGCTAACAAACTTGTTGTTGGTACAGCGATGTACGGTCGTGGTTGGGAAGGCGTATTACCATCATCACTTTCAGATCCTAGCGACCCTATGACAGGGGTTGGTAACGGCAAACTGAAGGGTAGCTCTGCACAAGGCGTCTGGGAAGATGGCGTTATCGACTATAAAGGCATTAAGGCGAACATGCTTGGTGCGAACAACCAAGGTATTAATGGCTTCGAATACGGCTACGACGAAATGGCAGAAGCACCTTACGTTTGGAACCGCACTTCAGGTCAGCTGATCACATTTGATGATGACCGCTCTGTAAAAGCAAAAGGCGCGTACGTTCGTAGTCTTGGTCTTGCAGGTCTATTCTCTTGGGAAATTGATGCAGATAACGGTGATATCCTGAATGCAATGCATGAAGGCCTAGCAGGTGGCACCACCGATCCTGTAAACCGCAAACCAACTGCAGCAGCAGGTGCCGACCAATCCGTTGAAGGCCCAGCTTCTGTTTCTTTGGATGGCAGTGCTTCAAAAGACAGCGACGGCACAATCGCTAGTTACGCTTGGTCACAAGTGAGCGGTCCAGCCGTAACACTGGTTAATGCCAATGCAGCGGTTGCAAGCTTCGATGTTGTTGAAGTCGCACAGCAAGAGACTCTAACATTCAGCCTAACCGTAACAGACAACGAAGGCGCAACGTCAACAGACACGGTTGTTGTAACGGTAACCCCTAAAGACACAGGCCCAGTCAACACAGCTCCGGTAGCAGTGGTTACGGCTCCGGCTGAAGTCAATGCAGGTGACGTTGTTGTGGTTGATGCGTCAGCGTCTAGCGATGCGGATCAAGACACATTAACCTTCACGTGGGATGTACCAGCAGGTATCAACGCAACAGTCCAAGGCGCTTCGGTAAGCTTTGTCGCGGCTGAATACGCGCAAGACACGGTACTGAACTTCTCTGTAACAGTGAGTGATGGTACCGATACATCAGTCGCGGCTACTTCAGTGAAAGTTCTTAAGAAAACCACAGGTGGTGGCACGTGTACTAACGCTTGGGATTCAAGTGCAGTCTACACTGGTGGCGACCAAGTAACTCAAGGCGGTAAGGTTTGGGAAGCGAAATGGTGGACAACAGGTGAAGATCCAACAACGACAGGCCAATGGGGTGTGTGGAAAGAGATCGGCCCAGCAAACTGTGCTAACTAAGGACAAGGTTAGCTAAAGCCAACTAAAAGCAAAGGCCAACCAGAGAATATCTGGTTGGCCTTTTTAGTATTTGTTGTCTTAACCTGCGTTCGACTTGTTTGATTAGTTAAACCTAACCAATCAAGTTATCAAAGCTCTCGAATACTTGCGGGCACTTCATCACTCGACCGTGGCCTTGGCCTTGAGTAGCAATCAAGGTAACGCGTTCCATCTCATTGGCTGCACGCTGAGACACATCAAACTTAGTAAACTTGTCTTTCTCGTCATGAACAATGATTGTTTGAGACTCACGAAGCGCTAGCTTGCCATAAGGATCGACTGACTGAATTGGGTAGTTAAATTGCTCTTCCACTTCACCAACTACCGCCTCAAAAAGCTTCATTGAGTAACCAGAACGAGCCACGCTACCAAATAGGTTTTCGAGGTAATCCAGTACTGGAGCGATCAGCAACAACGGTTTATTTTCCAACTTAACATGCTTACATTCCAACGCAGAAGCCGTACCCATACTATGACCGACTAAACCTGCCACTTCGCCAACCGAATCTAGAACCGCTTCCAAGCCATTCACAAATGCAGGGATATGACCATGAACACCATCACTGCCACCATGAGCTGGATGATCATAAGCCAGAGCCGTAAAGCCTTTCGCTGCGATATGTTCCATCAAAGGAAAGAACTGACTCGCGGTGCCAGACCAACCATGAGTTAGCACCCAAACAGGACCAGTACCTAGAGAGTAAGTTTTTAGCACGCCATCACGGCCTTTGATTTCACTCTTGATCAGCCCTTGTGGATCGGCATTTTTTTGCTCGGTACGCATTGGGGTAAGCAATAACTTACGCGCTGTTTTCTTTGCATGGCTCGGCGCTAGAATGTAATGCAGGTTAGTTGTTGCACCAATCAGACTGCGCTTGAAGCTGAATTTGTTCGATGTATTAAAGTAAATTTTGTCACTCATGACCGTTCCTTGTATCGCCATCTTGATTGGCGGATCGAGCTCGGCCCTAAAAATCGAACGACCGTGCTATTTGTTGGTATAAAAAATGGAGCAAAGCTGTGTATCACTGCTTGCCGCCACTTCTTTTAAAATTATTAGACCTTACATCAGCAAAGCTCACATGCTTTGCGAGTTAAACCGCTTTCCAGCTGGCGATTAAGCGCTCTACACCGCTCCAAAAATGCGTGTGGCTCGCTTGTTGGCCTCGCAATGAATAGAACAAGTTTGCGCTCAGATAGAGACCGTATAACTCAAAAGTGGCCTGTTTCGGATCTAAGTCGGCTCTGAACTGCTTGCTCTCAACCGCTTTTGCTACCTGAATCGTTAAGTAGTCAATCCAAACCGAAATGGTTTTCTGCAGCGCTTTCTGAATTACAGACGTTTCACTGCCTGCATCTTTCCAAGCATCAATAAACATGCAGCTACCTTGGAACGAATGGTTCCAGCCCAGCCAATTGTCGAGCAGCTGTTTCAATTTCGCTTCGATATCACCATCTCCCAGCTCTCTTGCGGGAATAATGACTCTTTCGGTGAATATGGCGTTGGAATACTCGAGTACAGAGAGTTGTAGATTCTCTTTAGAGTTGAAGTGCGCAAACAAGCCACTCTTAGACATGCCACACTGCTTGGCTAACTCGCCAATGGTCAAACTCTCAAGTCCATTCTCACTCGCAAGCGCGAATGCATGGCTCAAAATATACTCTTTAGTTATCTTTCCCTTGCTCATTATTCACCAATAATAAATCTGATACGTTATTTTTAGCACGTTCGTTCTTTTTTTCAAGATTTTTTACGTAACCCTTGCTATTCATTTTGTCTTATCAAAGAACTGTGGAAAAATGCGACAGTATTCAAAGGAAATTGAAATCGACTAACAAAGGAAAAAGAATGAACACACTTTGGGAACAGTTTGCGTTTTCGGCGTCAGTAACAGGCCCTATCTGTTTAATGCTGTTTCTTGGTGTGATGCTCAAGCGAATTGGCTTAATCAATGACAACTTCATTGATGTCGCATCCAAGGTGGTGTTTCAAGTCACTCTACCCGCGATGTTGTTTCTCAGCATTGTCCAGTCTAACCACGATTTTGCCGCAAGTGGAAAGCTCGTCATCTTTGGCTTGTTAGCCAACCTAGCCTTCTTCGTGTTCACCACTGTCAGCACTAAAATGGCTTTTAAAAAGCCTCAAGACCAAGGTGTGATAGTGCAAGGTGGCTTTCGCGCCAACACTGCTATTATCGGGCTTGCTTATGTTGCCAATATATACGGTAACGATGGTGTCGCACTCGCTGCTCTTTATGTCGCCTCCTTGACGGTTCTTTATAATATTCAGGCTGTTATCGCGCTCACTCCAAAGGGACAAGAGTCGGGTGACAAAGCCATTCAAGTCATCGTTAAAACACTCACCAAAAACCCTTTGATTATCTCGATCGCCTTAGGTGTATTGTTCTACTTACTGTCGATTCCAGTACCGAAAATGGTGACCGATGCAGGGCAATATTTCGCTAATATGACATTACCGTTAGCCCTTTTGTGCACGGGAGGGTCGCTTGATATACGCTCTCTGAAAAAAGATAAGGGTCCAACTTGGTTCTCGACTGGATACAAACTGGTTTTGGCTCCGCTGCTGATCACGCTAGCTGCCCTGTTCTTCGGTTTTAGAGGATTAGATCTTGGTCTTATCTTCTTGATGAGCGCCGCACCGACCGCTGCGGCGAGCTATGTTATGGCACGTGCGATGGGCGGTAATTCAACATTGGCTGCTAATATTATCGCGCTCACCACTGTCGTTTCACTAATCACTTGTACGCTTGGTATTTTCGTACTTACTGCAATGGATTTAATATAGCTGCGACAGGCTTCAAAGAATCAATACAAGCCTTAAAACAAAGCTCGCAACCCTTGATTTAGCGCTAACTGGTTCAATAAAAAGGCTGTTAGATTCTACGAAAATTTTCTTAGAGATCTGATATGTCTTCCGTTCAACATACGCCTTCACAACGCATCGCCAGTATTGAGTTGGGTCGAGTGATTGCTATCTTGGCGATCATTGGCTTACATGGCCAAATGGCACTTACTTATTGGCAAATCGATGAAGTGCCTTGGATTGGCTATGTGCTTAACCAAACCGCTCGCTTCGCTGTGCCTCTTTTCTTCCTTATCTCAGGATATCTGATTCAACCTAAGCTGACCGCATCGCCTTGGACAACCGTGGTCAACTACTCTAAGCCACTACTCAAGGTTTGGTTGGTTTGGAGCATCATTTGTCTAGTAATGCCATTCAACCTCGCGAAGGTGGAAGAGTTCGGTTACTTAGGCGAACGCCAAGGCTATTGGGGCTTTTTAATGAACACTCCGCTCAACTCTTTCTTAGAGGGTGGATTGGTTCACTTGTGGTTTATTCCTGCGCTGGTATGTGCCGTTTTGATCATCGCTCTAATGGTCGAAATGAAACTCGACAAACTGCTATTACCAACAGCTATTGTACTTTACGTCTATGGTGTTTTAGCGGGCAGCTACGCGAGCTTAACCGACCTAAGCGCTCCATTTTTCACGCGTAACGGTCCGTTCTTTAGCACGTTAATGGTGACCTTAGGTTTCCTCATTCGTCAGAATCAATGGAAAGTGTCATCAACTAAAGTATTGGTATTATTAGCGTTAGGCATGTTGATTCACTTTACTGAGGCGGCATGGTTAACCACGTTCGACGTCGGATTCAATATGAATGATTTCTTGTTTGGTACGGCACTATGGGGAATGGGCGTGTTTATGTGGCTTTTGGCTAATCCAAACATCGGCGACTACGCGTGGGTCCGCGCGATCTCGAATCGTATGTTAGGCATCTACGTTTGCCATTTGCTGATCATTATCGTGCTGTTCAATGTCTGTGGAGTGTTGGGTATCACTGAGTTAGCAAAAGACGTGACCGTATTCTTTGGCACTGCATTGTTAAGCTTCGGGTTAGTTGTTGGGATCGAAAAAACACCATTAAGACACGTGCTACTTCGTTAGCACCAAAAAATGGCGCAAAGAACTTTCTCGGTTTAACTAGCAACAAAAAAGAAAGGCAAGATAACTTAATATCTTGCCTTTCTTTCATCATATTGGAGCTGAGATTATCTCACTCGTGAGGTGTTATAAGAACGCCATCGCGCCTTTACCTACCCCTTCATAAGCCACGATTTGTAATGACTGGTTTTCTGCCAAGCTTGGAGCTACTTGCTCCGCAATATAACCTGCCAGCAATTCCACCGTGGTATCGGTTGGTAAGATCTCCGTTTCACTTTTAGCAATCGCTAGCTCAAACTCACCTTGTGGCGCCGTGTAGCGGAAGCCATAGTGACTTTCATCATTAGCACTTTGCGCGTGTTCGCTCAGGTTAAGTGATGAAACCGAAACTTGGTCTTCTTTAGAACCTAAGTAGATATCTTCCCAGCGCTGAGCAAACGCCTGCTCGCGCTGTTCGTCACGTTGACCATCAACCAAAATTTCGACAGGAGAACGGTGACCATGCGCGATGCGCTGACAGTTGCCATCGTGCTTTTTCAAGCCATGTGTATAGTGGTAGAACGCGCCATTAATGTTTTCATGGCGAAGGGTAATCTCTAACCCTGTGACGTTACTTGGAAGGTTGTCGCGAAGAATGTCATAAACGTGCGCGGTCACACTCTCGATGGTGATCGCTTCAGCATCAATCAGGCAGTAGGCTTCATCAGGGCAGTGCAGATGCAGGCTCTTGTCACCACGCAGCACGTCTACCTTAGAGTAACCTACTTTGCTTGCTTGATGCACGATTGCAGCGTTTTTCATTGGCAGCAGTAAGCGGTGGTCAACATGTTGATCAACCAGCTGTTTGATCTGCTTTTTGACTCGGCTAAAGTCTAGCACCATGCTCATTTCGTTCAGTTCACCAGACATGGTGACATCTAAAATCCAACTATCTCCTACGACCCCTCTGTGTTCACAGATGTATGAAGAATCGATAACGGTAAGGTCTCTTACAAATAGGTTCAAGTGGAACTCCTTAGTGCTTTAATGAGATACGGGAGGCTGAATAATGTTCAGCAGGCACTTCGTCTCATTGATGTCTGATAAAATAGGACGGGCAGGATGTTACAACGAGCTTATAAAGTCCACCTTTTTACACCGTCATTCGAGAAATGAACAAACTACGCTCAATTTCCGCTAAAACATAGGCCAGTCTCACGCCAATAGCCATATTACAGGTAGGGTTGCCAGCGCTTTACGACACATTTTGCTTTAGCCATAAACGTGGCGACATTCCCGCGACATGCTGAAAAGCACGCGAGAATCCAGAATAACTGTTGTACCCCACTTCATCCGCCACCCAATTGATGGGTTTGTTTTGTAACAGCAAAGACTGAGCCACAGACACGCGCCACTTTTGGACATAATCACCCGGAGTTTCGCCCACCTCGCGCTTGAACGCCTCGATAAATTGAGTTCGAGACATCGCCGCCAATGAAGCCATTTGAGCTATCGAAAAATGTCGAGCAGGCATTAGGTGAATCGCAGTAACGACCGGAGCGAGCCGCGGATGAGCAAGCGCAGAAAATACGCCTTTATCGATTTGCTGTTGTTCAATGAGATGGCGGAAAATCAAAGCCATTAACGCGTCACTCAACTTATCCATTAGATATTGTTGGCCTGATGACTCTTGGTTCGATTCTCGAAACAGCACCTTAATCACCGGCATAAGGTTAGGCGCGTCTTCAAACGGAATCACAATCACGTCTGGAAGCGCAGACAACAACGGATTCATTTGCCCCGAGCGATATTCCACGCTCGCACACACAACTTCTGCACCCTCTCCAACCCCTTCAATCGCATGTGGCGTGCTATTGGGTAAATAGACGATACAAGGCTGGGAGAGCTTCCTGTGTCCTGTATTCGAACTCGATAGAGTCAACTCACCTGCACTCAATACATGAAGGTGCCCTTCTTTGCCTTGTTGCGCGTTAAATGACGATACCCCACACAAGTTTCCAGAATAAAAAACACCGGTGCGTATCGAGAAGTGTTCCATTAATTGTGACAGCAGATCCATGCATCCTCCGAACGATTCGCTTACTTTTTGGTTCTTTTGTCCCTCTATAGACCGGAGCAGTCGGCTAATTTATTTCATACAAGCTAACTAATACTGACAAGGAACTTGATATGTCACATTTTAAATCGACCAGTCAAAAAATCACTCTAATGGGCGCGTTACTAGGCGCGAGCTTTTCTATCATAGCAGCCGACCTTGACATGAGTGTCGACAGTAACGATCTCGCGATTAAAGGCTACGACCCAGTGGCTTACTTCGACAATAAAGGGCCAGTGAAAGGCACACCTGAATTCACAGCTACGTACAAAAACGCCATTTATCAGTTTGTGAGCAGTGAAAACCGAGACCAATTCCGCGAAGACCCACAATCTTATGCGCCTCAATATGGTGGTTACTGCGCCTTTGGGGTGGCGATGGGTAAGAAGTTTGAGACCGATCCTCTAGCTTGGAAAGTAGAAGATGGAAAGCTGTACCTAAACTTAGACAAGTCGGTTCAAAAGCGTTGGTTGGAGAACACACAAGAATTCATCCAAGACGCCAACAGCAACTGGACCACAATCAAAACTGTCGAAGCTTATAAGCTCTAAGTTCTAAGTTCTAAGTTCTAAGTTCTAAGTTCTAAGTTCTAAGTTCTAGCATTCAACGTATATCCATTGCCCACAAATAAAAACGGAAGCGACCGAGCGCTTCCGTTTTCATTGTGGATGTCCAAAAATAGTCAACGCCGAAGCTATTGGCAAGACGTACAAAATCTATTTATATTCTATACTTCTACAAGATAAGCTTTTCTTTTCATGGAAGAATAATGATATTACCTAGGATTTTGGCACTCGGACTCTACACGTTATCAACGAGCATTTATGCTGCCCCGTGGCAGTTCGTAAAAAGTGAAGACGGCATCGTCATCCATAAAAGACCACACAGTGAAGGCTTGGTAGAAATACGAGCCCAAATGCAAACGCCCACCACTTACTCAGGTTTTTTACTATTATTGGAAGACAGTGAGAACGTACCGAATTGGATAAATAATGTGTCGGAAAGTCGTGTGTTGATGCAGATATCTGATGCGGAAAACATCGTCTATACCCAATTCAAAGCGCCATGGCCTGCCCGAGATAGAGACATGGTGACCTACTCCAAATACCGCGTTGAAGATGGGCAGTTTGTATTAGAAATTAAGGATGCCTCCAACTATTTGGCGAAAGAGTCGGGATACATTCGAATCTACGATGTGGATGCACTTTGGACGCTGCAACCGCTCACTAATGGCAACAGTTACATCACCTATACCGCTTATGCGAACGCAGGTGGCATCTTGCCAAATTGGTTAATGAATAAGTTATCGATAGGCAGTGCGCTGAGCACGTTTAAGGGACTGAAAGAACAGTTACCAAAGTACCAAGGCCAACAGCACCCGAACCTGCCAAGCGAGCCTCGCTAGCGATACAGATACCAACAAAGGAAAGAGAAAATCATTAAAATCTTCTTCTTGTTAAGGTCTTCTTGCTAGGTCTCGAGCTAAGATAAGTGCCAAGCCAAACACCTGCAGAAACAAGGCTATGTTCTTGTAGAAAGCCATTTTCTCATCGAGCCTCTGGATCAACTCAACCAAGGTCAGGTTATCCAAATAGTAATCATCGATTCGAGTTCGCTGCGATTCTTGGGCGCTGTTTATCAGCGTCATCAGCTTAGGTAAGTTATCCAAAGAGATCGTCGGCACCTCATCACTTACCCAACGTCTGAGCTGCCCACGTAGAGCTTCATTGAGTACAGTGGCGGGCTGAGGCGCTTCTGTTGACAGTTTATCAAGGTGAATCAGAATCGCTTCACGCTTGCGCTCTAGGGTTTCGATCGTGTTCCAAGCCAACTGTATCGAATACACATTGCCATATTTGCGATCGTTGTATTCCGCTTTCTCAGCTTCAATTTTATCGAGCACCAAGCTCGACATGACAATCGCCATGACGTTGAGTATGAGACCTGCGAGGACAATCGCCCAAGCAGGAGGAAGGCGCAATGCCATAATGCTCCCTAGAACATTTTATCAAAAGGTAGATAAACTAAGTTTAGGACAATCAAAGAGATCATGCAGATAAGCGTTAACACCATGCCCACTTTTCGACCTTTGAAGTTCTTTGCCAAAATGCCTTTTGCATGAATCACTCGCCCTAGAATGAACGCCACACCCAGTACATGAATAAGCCATACATCGGCACCATTCATTTCTAACAATCCCATCAAGATAACCGTGATTGGGATGTAATCCATTGCGTTACTTTGTGCCGAGCGTGCTATCTGCAACGACTCAACACCGCCATCGGCATGAGCAACAAGATTGATTCGCCTCTGCTTAATAACTTCAATCGCTAACCAAATCATTACGACCGTCAGCAAGGCTGCGTAAAGTGCTGTTACCATCATATTTTCCTATTACTTGGAGTTTGTTGGGTGTGTTTCACCTGCCGATTGACGGGTGAGGTCAACATCGAAGGATATTCACGCCCGAACACTTGTAAGAGATCTCTCACATCGAACGTAAGAGATCACAATCAAGCTTCGCAGAAAATTCCTAAAATACAAACCCAAGCCCTTGTTTTGTATGAATCCACGCATATTTCTTTTGGTTAGCGAGGATATTTATTTACCCAGGTGAATTGCGACCAAAGCCCTTAGAGGGTTTAATACACATGTCGACAGGGAGTTGGCAGGAACAGGAAAAAGCCTAACGGATTAGGTATCTTCAGGACGAAGATTTGATGACTTAGGATGAGTTATCAGCAAGGAAGTTATGCTCTAGGATAGAGTCACTTGTCAGGATGATGAGTTAGTAAGGACACCGCTAGGACGGCGATGAATTGGATAGGTTAAAGGATTTAGCCACGTCAAGGAACGATGCAGGGAGCATGCGTTACCTTATTGAAAAATAAGTAACAACGTCAGTAGCAGGATGGCTACGAAAAAGAACAGAACCCGTTTGGTGAAAGCCAAACGGGTTTTCCTTTTTCTAAAGCTTATAAAGATTCAGAAGTCAGGCTACAGAATGATGTTCATCAAGAACATTGCGCCAAATGCGTTCAGTACCGAAATCGCTATCATCACTGGGATGTAACGACCTTCAGTTCCGATTGGCCCCATGATACGGCCCATGTATTGCACCTGAGAACCCATCAGGTAGATAGCTGGTGCCAAAATAGCTATGTGGTTGCCATTCAAGATGCCTTGGTCAAACAACGTGATAACCACACCCACTGCACCACCCATCGACATCCACGCACCAATCAATACCGCTGCCGCTTCACCTGGTAAACCAAACACCGCCATGATTGGAGCAAACACGCTGCCCATCAGATCCAACGCACCCGTAATCTGCAATGCCTTGATAATCACAAACGCCATCAGAACATTTGGCACGGTCGAGGTGGTCGCAATAACCCAGCCTTTCTTAGCACCTTCAACGAAAATATCAGTAACCATAGGTTTCTTTGCTTTAACTTCGCTCATTATGCTACTTCCTCTTCCAGTTTTTGCTCTTTGTCTGATTTTGGTTTGTCTTCTTTGCCTTCAGTAATGTTGAGGTAAATGCGGAATAGGTTTGCACCGACAAACTTGAAGATGAACATCACCGCTACAGCAAGACCAATTGACGAGGTTACCGCCAAAGAGCCATCCATCGCAGTTAGAGTGAACAACACGGCACCCGACGAGAAGAAGTTAACGATCGCGGCACCCGCCGTGAACTGGAACATAGTAAAGACATCGGTTTCACGCTTCGTTAGATGCCCTTCGTCTTTTAGCTGACGCGTCATCGCTGCACCCGCATCGGTACTTTGCAGAGAAGCAATCAAAGCCAAGCCAGAGTTACCCGGAATACCCATCAGAGGGCGAAGTAGAGGAGTAAGCAGTTTGCGAGCCGCATCCAGCGCACCATAGTGCTCAAGTACGTTGATCATACCCAGTGCAAACATCACGGTCGGAATAAGTGTCAAAGCAAAAATGAAACCGTCGCGAGCACCGCTACCGCCTTTACCACGCAAAGAGGTGGTCGCCGCTTGGATGCCATCGGCCGTTTCACTCACATCGTAAGCGACCTTGCCGAATGAACCGTTGAGCGTTGTAAAATCGAACACGCCATACCATTCATTCGACTGCATTAAGCCGGAGAAGAACACAATCGCAAAGGCGAGTGCGATGTAACTGCCAATCGTGACTTTACGATCGGTTTTGGTTGGATTAGTCATAAGGACCTCTATACATCTCGTTTATGTGGAACAGAACACGTATAGATAGTGCAAACTAATGAGCAAAAGGTTAATGACCAAAATCAAATAGCGTATAAGTTTGAATGAAAGAACATCAACAACATATAAAACTGTGATTATGGTTTAGATATAGAAATACATACTGACAAAATCCTCATATTTCAAATACAAAACTAATCATAATCCGCTTCAACAGCGCAACCGAAAACACACAGAATCGACACACAAATCAGGCTTCAAGAGAAAAACCTATCCACAGTCCGATCTCTGATAATTATGTGAGAGATCTCTTACATAGATTTCAGCAATGAAATATATTTTTATTATAATACAAATACTTAAAGCGTGATTTCGCTTCCAAAATGCAACCGTTTGCCTCTCGTTAATTGAGTTTTGAGCCGAGCTAAAGCGATGAGCCATTTTATAAAGGATTTGAGCTTGATTCGAAATTCCAGCCATTAGAGGTGCTATAGACTTCGCGCTGCCAATATAGAAGGAGAACGGTGACTACTATGGAAATGAGAACACTTAAATATCAAGTAATGGGCAAAGGCATGTGGATCACTGCAACGGTATCTCGCGTAGTAGCGGACAAACTTGCGTTGGAATACCAATCCTACGGCTGGCCTGTTGAAGTATGTGCTGCAGAGCAAACAATGACGTTTGAGCTCGATGCTGCATAATATTGGCAATGTCGAATAAGCTCTATCGGCGCCGAGTTCGGTAGGGCTTTTTCACCTAGCCTCTATTTTCCTCTGATCGACAATTTTCACTCCGTTCTGTGCTTTTCGACCCGATCTACGGTTTCCCAATTAATCTACTTTCTCCACCATAATCTGTTGAATTATTAAGATATCTATCACACCCCACATGGTTATTTAGGTCTACGCTTTTACCCGTGTTAATGACTTATTAACTTCGGAGCGTAATCCATGTTAGGTATCCAGCTTTCTGCTGTTCTCTCTTTGTTTTTCTTTTCTACAGTAGCCGGCGCTGCCACATCGCAGTTAGGAGAACCTCTCAAGCTCACCAGCTCCTTTGCTGGCTATCTATCACTGACCATTTTCGTCATTGCCTACATCGTCGTGATGATGGAAGAATACCTTAAGCTCCGAAAGTCCAAGCCTGTGCTGCTCGCTGCAGGTCTCATCTGGATCATCATTGGTTTCACCTACCAAGAACACAACCTTGTTGAAGTGGCTAAGCAAGCCCTCGAACACAACCTATTGGAATACGCCGAACTGCTACTTTTCCTACTCGTGGCCATGACCTACATCAGTGCCATGGAAGAGAGAAGATTGTTCGATGCCCTGCAAGCGTGGATGGTCGGCAAAGGCTTTAACTTCCGTTCACTGTTCTGGTTAACCGGTATTTTGGCGTTCTTTATCTCCCCTATTGCAGACAACCTCACCACGGCTCTTTTGATGTGCGCTGTGGTTCTCAAGGTCGCGGGTTCCAACCCTAAATTCGTCAACCTTGCCTGTGTAAATATCGTGATTGCCGCCAACGCTGGCGGGGCATTCAGCCCATTCGGCGACATCACAACGCTCATGGTGTGGCAGGCAGGTTACGTGAGCTTTACTGAGTTTCTTCCGTTGTTCATTCCTTCGGTGATGAACTATTTGGTACCAGCCTTAATCATGTCGTATTTTGTTCCCACAACTCAGCCCGACACCGTGCATCAACATGTGGAACTCAAGCGTGGCGCAAGACGTATCGTGTTCTTCTTCATCATGACGATTGCGACCGCGGTTGCTTTCCATGCTGTACTCCATTTCCCTCCAGTCATGGGCATGATGATGGGCCTCGCCTATCTGCAATTCTTTGGCTATTTCTTGCGTAAAACTCTGCCGAATTCTTTAGCGAAGAAGAAAGCGGTGGCGATTGCCAATAACGATGAAGGTGCCCTGAAGCGACTCGGCTCGGTGGTGCCATTTGATGTGTTTCGCAGAGTCTCACATGCCGAGTGGGACACATTGCTGTTCTTCTACGGAGTGGTCATGTGTGTCGGTGGTTTGAGCTTGCTTGGGTATTTAGAGCTGGCCTCTGGCGTGATGTACAGCCAATGGGATCCAATTTGGGCCAACATCATGGTTGGGATCTTGTCTGCAATTGTCGATAACATTCCGGTGATGTTTGCTGTGCTATCCATGGAACCACAAATGTCGATTGGTAACTGGTTATTGATTACCTTAACGGCAGGTGTCGGCGGCAGCTTATTATCGATTGGTAGTGCGGCTGGCGTGGCATTAATGGGCGCGGCGCATGGTAAATACACCTTCTTTGGTCACTTGAAGTGGATGCCAGTGATCATGATTGGCTACGCGGTCAGTATCGCCGCTCACCTGTGGTTGAATGGTGCTCTTTTCTAATTAGATGAACCTTTGCTCGGCTTCTCAACTCGTGTCCAGACATTGCTCAATTGCATCGCTGGACACGTATTGCATGTAAGCACTTCACCTTGATGCTGAATTCGCATCACCAAATCTGAATCCGTTCTGCTACTTCCTGAGTTCAGTTCAATGATGATCAAGTCATCGTCGACGCTATAACTGCGCGTAACCGTGTTATCCGTGGTTTGATAGGTCACTTGTCCCGATTCAAAAAGCAGATAGCTGTCATTATCCGCGTTCTCGTACATGCCTTTAAACAAGACAAGCTGTGGGACTTCGAAGGGGCGACTGGTATCGGTTAAACAACCCGTCAGCAATAGCACGCTACTGCAGCCGATGATCAAAGAGTGATGGCTATTCATTTGGGCATCCTTGCCTAGAGAACATGGTTAAAGGATATGCAACCAAATAGGTATTTTCCACAAAGTGACGATTTTATTGCAAAGTCGCATTTTTATTGCGAAGTAACTGTTTTATTGCAAAGTCACGATTTTATCGCAAAGTCACACCAACAGAACTCCCAGCGTTCACTAGCCATTGATACTCACGTCACCAGTCATTCCCTTTGAATAACGGTTTAATCTTCTGCTCTTCCCTCAATAACCAACAAGCGCTGTTTGCGCTCTACACCGCCCGCATACCCTGTTAGTTTGCCATTTTTACCAATAACGCGGTGACACGGCACAATCACTGATACCGGATTTTTACCATTGGCTAAGCCCACTGCACGCACCGCTTTCGGGTTACCAATCGCTTCAGCCAATTGAGCGTAGCTCCATGTTTCTCCATAAGGGATTGTAGTGAGAGCTTGCCAAACCGACTGTTGAAACGGCGTTCCCTTGGCGGCGATCGGTACATCAAACTGAATGGCCTCACCAGCAAAATAACGATTGAGTTGTTCAGTGACCAATTCAAAGATCGGAAAGTTATCGTCTTGATCGCCCAACTGATCTGGCTTCGTGGTATGGATTTCAAACCAAGCGCCAAGCAAGCCTTGCTCATTAGCTTGCAAAGTAATGATGCCTAATGGGCTCTCATAATAAGTAAAACGATTTGCCATGATATCTCCTAGCTTAGGATTAAGATTGATTCCAACAATGGAATGTGGCGTAACTGCCCCACGGCGACACGCTTTGTGCATTAATAGCAGGACGATGCTCGATGAATTTCTTCACAACCAAATCACCGACTAACAAATGGTTAGGTTCGCTCAAGCCCCGAAGCAGCGCATATTGAATCGTCCAAGGGCCAATGCCTTTTAGTTCAATCCACTTAGAAGGATGCTCGGCTCCGTTGTCGACCATGTACTCGGCAAAACGCTTTAGGGTTTCCTTGCGACTTCCCGGCATTCTTAAAAAGCTCACATCTGCCTCAGCGATCTGCTTTGGTGTCGGAAAGTAAGTTTTCTCATCTTCACCAGAAAGCTCTCTAACCAACAGGTTAAGCTGACCAATCGCCGCAGTGACCGACACTTGCTGCCCGAGAATCGCTCTTACTCCGGCTTCCCAAGCACTCCACACCCCAGGAATACGAATGCCACTTTTAGCTACCAAATTAGGGTCGATAGTTGTAAAGAAAGCTTCGACCTTTGCAATGTCGACATCTAGGTCAAACATGCGTCGAATATTCGCAATCAAGCTTCTTAGTTGATTGATATCGTCTAACTCAAACTCAATATCCAAGCGGTTATCTTTAACTAAAGTGGCCTTGAACCAGCCCTTCGAACCGTTCACATTCACCGAGCGCTGATAATAGTGCTCACCGACCTCTTCTATGCCTTCAATCATTCTTCGTCGGTAGAAAGCCAACAGGTGTTTCCAATCTAGCGGGCCATGAAAACCAAGCTGAATGTGATTACTCAAGTTGTTACTTGGCTTAGAGCGTCGGATTTGACTTGGCGAAAGCTTCAGCTCTTTTAGGAAGGCATCATTGAAGCGGCGCGTGCTATTAAAACCACTCGCAAAGCCGACATCGGTAATGCTCATGCTACTGGTGTGCAGCAACTGCTTAGCAAACATCAATTGGCTATAAAGTCTATATTGCTTAGGTGACACCCCGATGTAATTGTCGAACAAGGTGCGTAAGTAACGGTCGGAAATACCTAAACGGGTCGCAAGATCGACGATTGAGCCCGTATTCAATGCGCCGTTGTCAATCAACTGCAAGGCGCGCAAGAAAGTAGTTTCAACGCCCTTCCATGCCGGAGAGAAAGGCGCACTGTCTGGTCGACAACGCAAACAAGGACGATAACCTGCCTTTAGTGCCTGAGCTTGATGAGAAAAGTACTCAACGTTCTCTTCTTTTGGTGGACTCGCAGGGCAAATAGGACGACAGAAGATCCCGGTCGTTTTCACCGCAGTAAAAAACATCCCATCAAAGCGAGCATCTCGCGCATATCGAGCTAAATGGCACTGCTCACTCGTTAAGGTACTGTTGTGATGGATATTTTTCGACATGATGTGTTCTTCCCATTTGCCATAATTTTGGCTCCGATAACTAAAAGTTTACCGTGAACGACCAGAGTCGCTAGCCACTTTCGGAAGCGAAGGTTATATAAATCACAAAAAAGGGTTTTAATTTTATTCAATTCGACTAAATTTAACCTAGAGAAGGCATTCTTCTCACAACGTCAACGATAGGTACTTAGCACGCCAAAGATGCAGAGACCTATCGAATATAAAAAGGAAAAGGCTATGGTTCTTCACACGTGTCGTATTGTTTTATCAAACCAACAGGTTCTCACCAGTCAATCAGTCGAACAGTCTCTAAGCTTTCTTGAAGGCAAAGCAGATAACGGGATTTCTAAAATTGAGATTGACGCAACGGATGGCCACACAATCCATTCGTACATGTCACACTCTCTCGAAGAGTCTATTGAGAATCTAATGAACCTATAAGTGTTAACACTATAGAGCCTTTAAATAGGGCTAGGTATACCAGGCTTAAACGATTTTATTGGAATTAGAAACGATCTCTAATTCAGAAAAGAAGTACATCTCTGGTTTAAAACAAAAATGGCACCTAACTAGTTAGGTGCCATTTTTTTATCTAGTCAACAGAGCATGCATATTGCTGGCTGCGCGTGCTATTACTCTGGCGTCTGCTCAGCGGCTTGTTGCAACGTATAAGCGGTCGATGGGTCAATCTCGTTAACCAATTTCTCAACCTGCATGATCGCATCCACCGAGGTACTGCTTTTTCGGTAGCTTAGGTAAATTGGGCGATACCAGTCTTCCACCCCTTTCACCTTATGTAGCTGGCCCGAATCGATAAAAGGTTCGACTAGAGAGACTGGCAAATACGCACTGCCACCTTTCTCTAAAATGAAATCGAGGGCAATACGAGCGGTTGAAGTACGTAGGTATGGCGCTGGTACTTTAGGGTGACGTTCTGCATGTTCAGAACCAAAGCGCGTACCCCAATCAACATAAACGTATTTATGTTGGAACACAGATTCCAAGTCATCTTGCTGAGTTGATACCAACACCAACACCAGATCAGCGACTTTTTTACAGTTCAGCTCTTCTGCTTTGATCTGATCGAAAGCGAAAGCCATGTCTAAGGTTCGCTCTAGCAAATTACGATTCAGTTGCTCACGCCCCATCACCTCTGCCATGAAGCCGTAACCACCAAAAGAGTCGGTAACTACGCTCAAACAGTTTTGCAAATACGCATCCCAAATATTAGGTGTGCCGCCGAGTGTTAACTGTAAGGCTTTTCCACTCTCTAACGACAGCTCAAATTTGGCTTGTTGTAAGGTGGACACCATCACTTCAGCATAACCAATCAAACGCTCACCAGAAGATGTGAGCTTGATGTTATTGCGGTCACGAATGAAGAGTTGAGTATCAAAATAGCCTTCAAGCTGTTTGATTCGCGCACTCACCGCCGCTTGCGTTAAATACAAGTTTTCAGCTGCACGCCCAAAATGGCGCACCCTTGCAACCTCAAGAAAGGTTCTAAATACTTTCACATCCATCAAATACATCTCTGTAATAAATCTGCTAACTAGCCGATCTAGGATTGTTTATCGTAAAGGCAAAAACGTTTTGTTTCCTATTTTAGCCTTTTAACAATATTTTCGCGTGAGCAATAAACACTAATTTCTATCTAACCACATTACTGAGGCTGATATGTCTGAGACCGAATTCCGTCACGGAAAAAAACGTTTTTATGACACAATTAAATTCCCACGAGGGTTCGCTAAGTCGGGTGATTTTACTCTGTCAGAAGAGGAAATCCTAACCTTGTTTGGTGACACTATGCTTGCACTTGAGACTGGTGAATTAACACCAACCAATGCAGAAGAAAAGCACTTCATCAAAGTGTTATCTCACCCTCACAAGGCAAAGTCCAAGTTAGAGCGTGTTTGGTTGAAGTACATTCAACTGGCTCGTGGACGCCGTCGCTTTCATACCCTAAACGGCTGCAAACGCGGCGAAGTGCCTAGGGAAGAATACGAAAGTGAGTTAGTGTTAGAAGATTAGTAAAATCGCTCAAGGTGATACCTCATCACTTTGGGCTTTTTTTTGCCTTCAAGGTTTACACTTCAAGCTCGCTTTTTCTTCGTAATAGGTAAGTTTAGCTAACCTGTTCGGTTTTACCAATATTTATAGATAATTCATAGCGATAGCGTGAATCAACATCTATCCCTAGCCATTCAAGTGGGTATCTAACCCAGCTAAATTCTTCTAACCTCGTTTAACAACTTCCTTTTATCACGATAGCGGCACATTGCCATCATTATTTTTCACGCCTCAACTATACTCTCAAAGCCCGTGAGCACGCTGAAGCTCTTTAATGCGCCAAAGCTTGTCAATCTACAGAAACGCACAGACCCTTTCAGGCACTGAATCAAATCAACATTCCTGTATATGACAAGCGTATTAATCTTGTTTAACGCTACCAAATATCCATACAATTATTGTGCAATTTTGAGAGTTCTAGTCACAGATACGACGAAAAAAGCAAAAACTTGACCTAAAACAATAGCGGAACTCGATAACTTATTTTATAATGCGAATTAATGTTTCAGAACACTATAAAATTTAATTTCTAGGGGCAAAATCAATGAGACTTATTCCATTAAGCAACAAAGCTAAAGTAGGTAAATGGGCTGCTCGTCACATCGCAGATTCTATCAACAAGTTCGCTCCAACTGCTGAGCGCCCATTTGTACTAGGTCTTCCTACTGGTAGCACACCTCTAACTACTTACGCTGAGCTAATTGAACTTTACAAAGCTGGCGAAGTTAGCTTCAAGCACGTTGTAACATTCAACATGGATGAGTACGTTGGTATCGACCCGAACCACCCAGAGTCTTACCGCACATTCATGCACGAGAACTTCTTCAACCACGTTGATATCCAAGCAGAAAACATCAACCTGCTAGACGGTCAAGCTGAAGACATCGATGCTCACTGTGCAGCATACGAAGAGAAAATCCGTTCTTACGGAAAAATCAACCTATTCATGGGCGGCGTAGGCATCGACGGTCACATCGCATTCAACGAACCAGGTTCTTCTCTATCTTCACGCACTCGTATCAAAACGTTGACTGAAGACACTCGTATCGCGAACTCTCGTTTCTTCGATGGCGACATCAACCAAGTTCCTAAATACGCACTAACTATCGGTGTTGCTACTCTTCTAGACGCTGAAGAAGTAATGATCCTTTCTCTAGGCCACAACAAAGCGCAAGCGCTTCAAATGGCTATCGAAGGTTCTGTAAACCACATGTGGACTGTTACAGCTCTACAGATGCACCGTAAAGCTATTATCGTTGCTGATGAGCCAGCTCAACAAGAGCTTAAAGTTAAGACTCTACGCTACTTCCAAGAGCTAGAAGCTGAAAACATCCAAGACCTATAATCTAAGGTTTTGTTGAATCAAAAAAGCCACTGTGTGTGGCTTTTTTTGTACCTGAAATTCACGATCGTAAACCGAGTAACCAAAAGATGATGATCAAGGAATAGAGTTAATAGGTGTAGGAAGTGATAACTAAGTAGGTTGGAGAAAAGGCAAAGATAAATACTGAGGCGAATACAAAAAAGCGACTCCTCTAACAAGAGAAATCGCAATAACTGTAAATTCTAGGATGAGTAAAACAAGTTATAGAGAACTGAATTGCAAAGAAAATGCTCAATAACGAAAACTAAGAACTCAAAGCGTTATCGCGGCATAAGGTGTTGATGATGTCTGTGATAGCCAAAACGATCGTCGACTTCACTTTCTGATGGTGTCTGCCCAAGAACATTTGAAGCATAGGGCCAGACATGGTTTCCACCATCTCTGCATCATATTCGATAGGCATAATACGCTGAATAGCGTGTACCTTGTTAAGCTCAAAAATAACGTCAACTTCCGTGAAGCTGGTGTCTTCACCTTGTATTTTCGCCCACTCTTTCAAGGTTACGAAAACCTCTAAATCGTCATAAAGCTCTTTGCTGATCACACCAAGCCCTAATAGAAGCTTACCGCGAACCATGATCTCGCCTAAAGGCCCACCACTGTTGAGTAGTGGCTCGACAACGAATTTAATCGCCGTGTCGTCTTTCTTGAAAATGTTTTTTAAAACCGCATCCACCGTGTCATCCAATGCATCATAAGCTGCCATTAGGCAGGCGCCAGCGCTCTCAGCTTCTGATAGGGCTTCGAGTAATTCAGTTTCGTGGCTAGGATGTATTGGCATAACGGCTCGGTAATAAGAAAGTGCCACAGGTGTGGCACTTTGATGATTTATCATTTCAATGCTAGATAAGCTTGTTCCGCTAGTTTAACAACTTCTGAGTCACTATTCAGCTCAGAATAATGCGCTAATGTCTCAGCAAAACCTTTTTCTGCGAACATTGCCTGAAGTTCAACCGCTTGTGGGTCATCTTCATTCTTGTAATGGAACGCAGCTGCGATCGCTTTTACTAGGTGTGCATTAGGAAGGCCGTATTCTAGCGTACCGTTCAATGGCTTGACTAGACGATCTTGTGGGCTCAGCTTACGAATAGGCTGACGGCCAACACGGTCCACTTCATCACGTAGGAACGGGTTCGCAAAACGACCAAGAATTTTCTGGATGTATGCCGCGTGCGCTTCAGGATCGAAGCCGTAACGCTTGATCAGAACTGCACCGCTCTCTTCCATCGTTGCTGTTACTTCAGCGCGGATTTTGTCGTCTTCGATAGAATCTTTGATTGTCTCGTGACCCGCAAGCACACCAAGGTATGCCGTTACCAAGTGACCTGTGTTTAGCGTGAACAGTTTGCGCTCAACGAAAGCCATTAGGTTATCCGTGCATTCCATACCTGGGATGTTTGGAATCTCACCTTTAAATTGTGTTTGGTCTACGATCCACTCGCTGAACGTTTCAACCGTTACCGCTAGAGGGTCTGTTTCGCCTGCTTCTGCCGGTGGAACGATACGGTCAACCGCTGAATCAACAAAACCAATGTGCTGTTCAGTGAAGGCTTTCATTTCATCAGAAAGGTGCTCTAGAACCGCTGCTTTTAATTGGCTAGTACCGCGAACCATGTTCTCTGCCGCGATGATGTTCATTGGTGCAGTGTTGTTTGCTGCTGCACGCTTTTCAATGCCTTGAGCGATAGACTTAGAGATGATTTTAAGAACAGTAGGACCCACAGCGGTCGTCACAATGTCAGACTCAGCAATGCAATCTACCACTGCGCTTGTTGCCGAGTTTACTGCTGTCACGTTCTTAACTACTTCAACAACACACTCTTCGCCAACAATCTTAACTGGGTATTCTTGGCGTTCAATTAACGCATTTACAACCGTTTCATTTACGTCAGCAAACGTAACCTTCATACCAGCGTCAGAAAGAAGCTTACCAATGAAACCACGACCGATATTACCTGCACCAAAATGTAACGCTTTCATAATTTTGACCTTATAAATATTTGAATCTAGATAGCTAACTGCTCAACAACATGCCTTGACGATGTGCCCTAGGCATTAAGCAGTAAGCTATTCAGACTGAATCTTCTTAGAGAGATTAAGACCGAAAATGAGGCCAGTAGGGGGATACCGGCCTCCTTCACTCAGGAGCTTGACTAGAGCTTTTTAGTTTCCGTTGAGAATACGTAGAACATCAGCAGGGTTTGTTGTGTTCTGTAGGCATTCCACAGCTTCTTCATCATCAAGTGAATTGGTAATAGCCATCAGCACCATGTTGTGCTCATCGCCTTGTGCGGCAATACCGATAACCATCTTAGCGATATCATCTTCATCTTCGCCCCACTGAATACCTTCAGGGTACTGACAGAAAACAATGCCGGTTTTTTGTACGTATTGTTTCGCTTCGATTGTGCCGTGTGGTACTGCGATAGACTCACCTAGGTAGGTAGACACAAGCTCTTCACGAGCAAACATACCAGCTACGTACTCAGGTGATACGTTGCCAAGTTTTACCAGTTGGTCGCCAGCGAACTTGATTGCGTCTTCTTTTTGAGTCGCTTTTAAGCCAAGGAAGATGCTGTCGTCAGTCAGTGCAAGTTTGTTGCCTTCTTGTGCTGGAGCCGCTGCAGGAGCCGGAGCTTCTACTTTTGCTTCACCACTTTGAGCGTCGGTAAGCTCAGCAACTAGCTGGTCGTATACACCACCATCTAAGAAGTTGTTCAGAGACATGTGCATTGCACCTGGTACGGTTTTGCGTGCACGGTCTGTTAAGTCTTTATGCGTAATAACGATTTGCGAATCAGCAGGTAGGTTGTTGATTGCGTAGTTGGTTACCTCGATGTCTAGACCTGCTGCTGCTACCTTTTTGCGAAGTAGACCAGCACCCATTGCACTCGAACCCATACCCGCATCACACGCTACATAGACTGCTTTTACATCCGCTAGGTTTACGTTTGCTTCTGCTGCTGCACCTTTAGAAGACGCTTTCATGTCTTTCATTTGAGCAGAGGCTTTTTCTAGTGAATCTTCGTCGTCACCTTGAGCTGAAGTCTTAAGTAGAATTGAAGCTACGATGAAAGACACAGCCGTTGCAGCAATAACAGAAAGAATCACACCGATGTAAGAGCCTTTAGGTGTCATCAACAATACTGCGAAGATAGAACCTGGAGATGCTGGAGAGATAAGGCCAGAATCGAACACTACGTTAGTGAATACACCCGCCATACCACCTGCGATTACAGCAAGGATTAGACGTGGGTTCATTAGAACGTAAGGGAAGTAAATTTCGTGGATACCACCTAGGAAGTGGATGATAGAAGCACCAGCAGCAGATTGCTTCGCGCTACCTTTACCAAACACCATGTAAGCAAGTAGAAGACCAAAACCAGGACCTGGGTTCGCTTCGATTAGGAAGAAGATTGAACGACCAATTTCTTCAGATTGCTGGATACCTAGTGGAGAGAAGATACCGTGGTTGATTGCGTTGTTTAGGAATAAGATTTTCGCAGGTTCAACAAAGATAGATGCAAGAGGTAGTGCACCTGCTTCAACCATCACGTTAACGCCAGCCGCTAAACCAGAAGACAGAACTTTAACTGCAGGACCAATCACGATGAACGCGATGATTGCGCAGATCATACCGATGATACCAGCAGAGAAGTTGTTCACTAGCATTTCGAAACCACTCTTCACTTTACCGTGAACAGCTTCATCGAATTTCTTAATTGCGATACCACCTAGTGGACCTACAATCATTGCACCCATGAACATTGGGATATCAGTACCAACGATAACACCCATTGTTGTGATAGCGCCGACTACCGCACCGCGGTCACCACCAACCATTTTACCACCGGTGTAACCGATCAATAGTGGTAGAAGGTATGTAATCATAGGACCAACCATTGATGCTAACGTTTCGTTAGGCCACCAACCTGTTGGGATGAATAGTGCAGTAATGAAACCCCACGCAATGAATGCGCCGATGTTTGGCATTACCATATTAGATAAGAAACGACCAAAGTTTTGAACCTTGATCTTAGCTTCTGGTGATAACATAGGTAGAACCCCGTAGTGTATTGGTTGGTCAAATGACCGAAAGTGTGTGCTCAAAAGTTGATTAAAATGTATCACAACATTCCCAAAATGCACCCCAGCCCAACTTTCGTGATAAACATCACACACAAAAAACACTTTGGGGTTAACAGTAACGCCTTAGATCACAAAAATGTCATGAATTTAAATTACAAAGTAAAATTAGTGAGAATAATTCCCATTAACACACGATCAAGATCACACTTTCACTCGCGACCATAAAAAATAAATAGTGATCAAAATCACACATAATAAAAGTTCACTCCATAAAACTATAAACCACGTATAAAAGAACGCCATACAAAGTGTGAAATATACGCACACTCTTGAGTATGAATTGGCATTGTGTAATTTAATTACAAAACCAATGAGATATAGATCACACTCGAAATTATCCTATCGCATCTTCTCGATTACACTATCGGCTTGTGCATCATGCGCACCTTCACCACACTATTTCAGCAAAAGCTGAGCACAACGCACTGCTGTCAGCGACAAGAGATGTGTTATTGTATTTACCTATTCATATTCACCACCGCCTCAACCTGAATCCGCAGATCGCTCTGCTTTGAGAAAAGACTATGTCAGACAAAATTTCCACATCAGCACTCGCGAAACAGAAAGGCGTAGAAGCCAAAGCGCTATTTGGTGATCTAAAAACCGCTGGCTATATTGTGCGTTCACAAGAGCGTTGGGTACTGACAGAGCGAGGGGAAAGTTTTGGTGGGGAGTATGTGGAGCACAAAAAGTTTGGTGTCTTTATCGTATGGCCAGAAAAACTGCTTATCGACTTAGAGTCATTCTCTGGCAAAACATTAACCGCGACGCAACTTGGTCACGCCTTTGAGCTCAGCGCCAAGAAGATCAACTTATTGCTCAATGAACTTGGGTGGATAAAGAAAGAAGAAGATGGCTGGCACGTCACCTCCACAGGCTTAAAAGCCGGAGGTGAACAAAGAGAAGACAAAGCGACTGAGAATTTATTTGTGGTGTGGCACGACTCGTTAGTCCGCAATAAACGATTAAAGCAATCTGTTGTCGAGTTCTTAGGCCACGATGCAGAAAGCCACTCGACCGATGTGTCGTTTTCTAGCTTCCGTCAGAAATTTGAGGCGAAACACCGAACCTTAGATGGGCACTATGTTCGTTCAAAGGGAGAGCTGATCATCGATAACTGGCTTTATATGGCAGGAGTAGTGCATGCGTATGAGCGTCCACTACCAATATCAAAAGAAGTGATCAGTGATTTTTATCTGCCAAACGGCAAGGTATACATCCAGTTCTGGGGAACCGACTCTGCCCCAATAGCAGAAGAAAAACGCGTTGAAACGAGAGAAACATACGCAGAACACGGCTTCAGCTTAATTGAGATCACCCCTGAAGACATCCCAAACCTAGACAGCGTACTTCCACCATTATTGCGTCAATATGGCATCAAGGCGTACTAAGCGACTGATCTTAGCGCTCCATAACACATCAAGATCACATTTAATTACTAATTATGGACATTATTTACCATAGTGATTTGATATGTTCGCTATTTTTCCCCAACCCATCTTCTATTATCTTACACCCATCGACTTGAGCTACCGCAGATACTCGATTTAATTGGGGCATGTTCGATAACTATTTAGACGTTCAATCTATTGAGAGCCGTCTAAATGCGTTATCTGTTTATTGTTGACGTTACCGAACATAACACCCTACAACATTTATTATTGATAGATATTAGGATTCAACATGACTCATCCAATCATTACTGATCTAAACACTCGTTACACAGCTAAAAAATACGATGCAGAAAAACGCATCTCTGCGGAAGACATGGAAGTAATCAAAGAAGCACTTCGTTTGTCTGCTTCTTCAATTAACTCTCAGCCTTGGAAATTCATCATCATTGAGAGCGACGCAGCTAAACAGCGCTTCCACAACACTTTCGAGAACATGTTCCAGTTTAACCAACCACATGCGAAAGAAGCGTCACACACGATCCTATTTGCTCATGATCCTAAGTACACTAAAGAGAAATTCGCTAAGCGTGCTGATACAGAAGTAAGCTCTGGTCACCTACCAGCTGAAATGTACGAGCAATTCCTAGGTGCTTACGCATTCGCAGAAATGAACACAGACGAAACAGGTTTCAACGGTAACTGGACTAAGTCTCAAGTTTACATCGCACTAGGTAACACACTGCACACACTAGCTCGCCTAGGCATCGCTTCAACTCCTATGGAAGGCGTAGACGCTGCTATGATCGGCGAAGAGTTTGCTGAAGAACTAGAAGGTCACGTTGTTGATGTAGCACTAGCTATCGGCTACCACAAAGACGGCGAAGACTACAACCACGGTAAACCAAAAGCGCGTCTAGCTCTTGATGAAGTGGTTACTACGTTATAACAGCTACTACGCTGTAATCGCTAAAACAAATCGCACTGCTTTATTTGGCCAGACTCTCGTCTGGCCTTTTTTATTCATGCTATATAACTGCTGCTACACGCTTAAAACACACCAGTCAAAAAGACACAGCGGAATCATATTGATTACAAAAATACACGAGTCATAAAGACACAATAAAGCGTTCAAAAAGCAAACAAACCCCTCCAAAACAACCATTTAAAAACATGGCACAACTAGTGCAATGATGACCTTAGATATTTAAATAAGGTATTATCATTATGACTATTCACGTTAAATCAAATGTTCATTGGGTTGGTATTCACGACTGGGAAACCGAGCACTTCCACGGCAAGGAATACCACATGAACAAAGGTACCAGTTATAACTCGTACCTGATCCGTGAAGAGAAAACGGTGCTTGTCGATACCGTTGATCATCGCTTTACTGAGCAATTCCTTGCAAACCTTGAGATGGAAATCGACATCAATGACATCGACTACATCATTTGTCAGCACGCTGAAGAAGACCACGCAGGTGCCCTTTCAGCGCTGTTAGCTAAGATCCCAAATACGCCTGTCTACTGCACTGAAGCAGGTGTTAACTCGATTGTTGGCCATCACCATCAACCAGACTGGAACTTCAGAACCGTTAAAACTGGCGACACGCTCGATGTGGGTAACGGCAAACAACTTATCTTTGTTGAGATGAAAATGCTGCACTGGCCAGATTCAATGGCGACCTACCTAACTGGTGATGAAATCCTGTTTAGTAATGACGCCTTCGGCCAACACTACTGTGACGAGAACCTATTCAACGACCAACTAGACCAAGTTGAACTGCACGAGCAGTGTCTACGTTACTTCTCGAATATCCTGACGCCATTTGCACCTCTAGTGAAAGCCAAAATCGAAGAGGTGTTGAGCTTGGGTGTGCCTATCGATGTTATCGCCACTTCTCACGGATGTATTTGGCGCGACAACGCCACCCAAATCGTTGAGCAATACTACGAGTGGTCAAAAGCCTACAAAGAAGATCGCATCACGATTGTTTACGACACCATGTCGAACAACACTCGTATGATGGCCGATGCTATCGCCAAAGGGATCCGCAAAGGCAGCCCAGAAACGGCGATCAAGGTGTTCAACATTTCCAAGCACGACAAGAATGACATCCTTGCCAATATCTTCCGCTCAAAGGGCGTACTCGTTGGTTCATCAACCATGAACAACGTGATGATGCCTCAGATCGCAGCTTTGCTTGAAGAGATACACGGCCTGCGCTTTGCAGAAAAAAGAGCCGCAGCCTTCGGGTCTTCAGGTTGGACTGGTGGCGCAGTAAAACGCATCGATGTTCGCCTACGTGAAGCCAATTTCGAAGTCAGCGCACCACAACACATCCATTGGAAACCAGACACAGATGCCCTTCGCCAATGCATCGATTACGGCATGACACTGGCTGAGGTTTGGCGCGCTGATGAAACTGAGGTTAGCCAACCTAAGCAAGTGGAGCGCAACGTTCAACGCATTGAATCAGCACCGACAAGCACCCCAACAGAGCTAAAAGGCGCGACAGAGCAGAAAACAGAAGAAGCACAAGATAAGCCTGTCCACAGCGCAGATTGTACGTGCTGGCGTTGCACCGTGTGTGAGTGGGTGTACGACCCACAATTAGGCGAACCGTACCAAGGCGTTGAACCGGGAACACCATGGGCACAAGTACCTGATGATTTCCTTTGTCCAGAGTGCCATTTAGGCAAAGAAGTGTTTGTGGAGAAGTAACATGTCGAACATTGTTATCGTGGGCGGTGGTTTCGCTGCCCTTCAAACCATCAAAATGGTGCGCAAGCTAGACCAAGATATTGCGATTACCATGATCACCGCTGATGCGGGCGTTGAGTACAGTAAGCCAAACCTTTCGCATGCGTTCAGCCAGGCACAGACGCCTGAAACACTGGCAATACATAGTGCGAAACAGTTGGCTGAGCAGTACAACGTCGTTATCAAGACCAAAGCGCTGGTGAGCGAGATAGACACTAAACAGCAATGTGTTCATGTTGATGACGAAACTATCCATTATTCGAAGTTGGTATTAGCGACAGGCGCAACGCCCTTCATACCACCAGCTAAGGGGTTAAAACGCAGCGCGACGATTACTCTTAATAGCTTGGAAGAGTTCGAAAAATACAAAGCGCAGATCGATGATGCACAGCGAGTCACTGTGATTGGCGGCGGCTTGATCGGGGTCGAGCTCGCCTTCGACCTTCAAACCGCAGGCAAAGATGTCACTATCATCGAACCCGCGAGTTACTTGCTCAATAGCTTAGTGCCACCTTTCGTGTCCCTAGACTTGGAAAGAGAGTTAAGAAAAGCAGGCGTCACCGTTGAAACCGATTCAACGGTGTGTCGAGCAACTGATCTCGCTGATGGGGTCAGGTTGCAAACCACTTCTTCTCGCTTGATACGAACTGATGTCGTGATTGCAGCCGCAGGGCTAAAACCAAACACGCAGCTCGCGACACAAGCGGGCATCGATGTAAACAGAGGGATTGTGGTCGATGAAACCATGAGAACCAGTGCCGAGAATGTGTATGCGATTGGTGACTGCGCCGAAATAGAGGGTCGTGTGATGGCTTATCTGCAACCCGCTATTTTGTCTGCAAACGTGTTGGCGAAGCAGCTCTCTATGGATAAAGATAAGCTCATAGCGGGAGAAGGAAAGCTCAGCTTGCCTCACATCATTACTAAGGTGAAAACGCCAAGTTACCCAATTCAGCTTGCCGGACGAGATATTCAAACCGCGCAGAGCTGGGAAACGCGATTCGACCCGAAAGGCATTATCGCAAAAGGCTTTAATGAAGATGATCAGTTGGTTGGGTTCATTGTCACGGGCGAGCACACCAAAGCCGCTTTCCCTCTGCTTAAAGAGCTACAAGCAAGCTCACCCGCATAAATACTGCTGCCAATAAAACGAAAAAAGCCAGTCAACAGACTGGCTTTTTTATACGTTAAACGTGTTGTTCACATTAACCGATAAACGAGATGTACCCTTGTAGGATAATCAGGTTAACAATATCGATAAAGAAGGCACCCACGATTGGAACAACCATGAAGGCTTGTGGTGACGGACCGAAACGGTTCACCAAAGAACCCATGTTCATTACCGCTGTTGGTGTTGCACCTAGGCCGAAACCACAGTGACCACCCGCCATAACTGCAGCGTCGTAGTTCGAACCCATCACTTTGAACGTCACAAAGTAAGAGAAGATACCCAACACAACGGCCTGAACAGCAAGGATGACCAAGAACGGAATCGCAAGGTCAAAGATGTTCCACAGTTTCAAGCTCATTAGCGCCATCGCTAGGAACAGTGACAATGACACAGTACCCAGAATATCGACCGTTTCGCTGTCGGTTTTGTGCAGCTTAGTCACTTCAAAAACGTTAGTGATGAACACACCAATAAACAACGCGTAAACGAAGTCAGGAATCATCAACCAAGAAATTTCAAAGGTCGCTACCCATTGCTCTAAATATCTCGCACCCGTGATACAGATAAGAAGAATGAACAATACTTCAATCACCTTCTTCGCCGTCACTTTGTCTTCTTCATACTCGTTATAAGTAACCAGTTCAGGGAAGCGTTCGTGCGTTTGCGTGCCAGTACCGTATTCAGATTCAAGATTGTTCTTATCAATCAGCTTTTGCGCCACAGGGCTACCGATGATACCGCCGATAATCAAACCGAAGGTGGCAGAAGCCATCGCGATTTCTAGGGTGTTAGCAATGCCAAACGTGTCTGCGAAGGTTTGAGACCAAGCCGCGCCTGTACCGTGACCGCCAGATAACGTGATAGAACCCGCTATCAAACCCATTAAAGGTTCAAGACCTAGGGCGGTTGCCAGTGTCACGCCCACACCATTTTGAATAATGATGTAAACCGAAGCGACACCTAAGAACAAGAACACCTTTGCGCCACCCTTTATAAGCTGGGTGTAGTTAGCAGCAAGGCCAACCGTTGCAAAGAACATCAACATGAATGTGTTCTGTAAAGGCAAGGAGAACTCAAGATCAACGCCGTTAAAATGTAGGGCTGTAATAGCAAAAGCGACGATCAAGCCGCCGACGATGGGCTCTGGAATGTTGTACTTTTTGAGAACCGGTAGCTTTGCATTTACAAAATGCCCTAGAAACAAAACACTAATCGCGATTAGGAAGGATTCTAGTGGCCCTATTGAAATTAATTGATTCATATAACCTCTATTTTTTTACGTTCTCATCTTCCCTAATGAGTCTAGTTTTATCTGTAATTGTTTGTGCTGCTCTACCTATATTTATGCAAATCGGTAAGAAATTGTGGATTTGAAAGCCGAACACATTACTGCGTCTGCCTAGTGTCATGTTAGTGGCACGTTAACTTTTATAGGAGATAGAAGGTTTTGTGACAACAATCACCTCCAAATAAGTCTAGGCTGATACAAATGTTATTGTCGATATTCCGCTTTCTGCATGCCTAAAAAAGCAAAAAGGAGCTATTGCTAGCTCCTCTTTTATCACCATCGCTGGTAATTAGAATTTTTTCGGTGCGTAACCCGTCATAACCTCAATGCGAAGCTCTTTACCAATCTTCGTCATTGGGTGAACAACCACTAATCCTTTTACAGACTTTTTCAGTTTACCCATATCTGCTTGCTCAGCTTTCGTGATTTCACGGCTAAATGGCATATCAAGCAACGACTTACGCTCTTGATTCACATCGAAGCTTTGCTTGTGCTTAAGCTGGGCAATTTTCTTCGTTAGCTTCTTAATCTCTTCTTCAAACTGACGAACAACAGGACGATCATTACGAGTTTTAGCAGCATCTAACTTGTGGCGACACTTGTCTAGACGGTTGTTAATTTGTTGAAGTTCGTTTTTAGCACTCATAATAATTTCCTAAGATTAAGCAAGCCAATTCGGATTGGGGCGCGGAGTATAGCACAAGGGTTTACGTGAACCGAAATTTATCTTAAAAATCACCAATGGGATGAAATCTAACCTAAACTGTCTATCAATCCACCTTCAGTCGCTCGCGAATCAATCTGGAGCTGAACATTCAAACAAATCACAAGGACCCGCGATGACACACCTGAAACAAGCACTGATCTATAGCCTAGCCATTGGCTCTGTGTTTGCCACAACTTATGCGTCCAGTGAAGCATCCGATGACAATACACTGCCTAACAATCTGATCGTTGAATATGCAACGCCTCAAACTGATGAAGAAAGGCAGATTAAGGAAGAGATTGAGCTCAGTGGCGTCAATGACACCGTGATTGACCTATCGAATCAACTATTCATGTTCAAGCAGCCCTTGGTCATTCAATACGGTGGCGATGATGGTCCACTCTACGATCCACAAACCCATCAGGTACTCATCCCATACGGTTTTTACGCCGAATCCCTCAATTACTTTGAGAAGAACCAATACGAAAAAGAGTACGGCAAACCGGCACAAACTGGGGCTGTCGATACCTTGCTGCATACTCTGTTGCACGAAGCAGGGCATGCTTATATCGAAGACCAAAAGATTGCCATCTTGGGCAAAGAAGAAGATGCAGTCGACAACCTAGCGACCATCCTGCTGCTGAACTATGTGGAACACGGTGCCGATGCCGCGATCAGCGCGGCCGACATGTTTGCCTTCGAATCTGAAGATCGCCCTGAATATTATGATTTAGGTGAATACATCGATGAGCACAGCTTTGACCTTCAACGCTACTTCTCTACTCTGTGCTTGGTGTATGGCAGCGACCCTGAAGCCTATAAGAATTTACTCGATGAAGTGGAAAACGACTATTTGAAAGACAGAAAGGAGTTCTGCGTCGAGCACTTTGATGTGATTACAGAGAATTGGCATCAGTATTTAAAAGATAGTGACGATGCTTGAATGCTTAAAGTTTAGTGTCGAGAACGAGACAAAACGGCTTTGGCATCAAACTCCAAAGCCGTCACTTGATAGGTAGGCTTAAGTCTTATGTGTTAAGAGCATAAACCCTACACCTTCACTTTGTACTTAAGATCTTGGGCTTCATCGCCTGTCATGCCTCGGAATCCCCAACAGTGCGACGGCTGTTCTTTGATGGTAATTTCAATATCAATCGGAGAGATAGCCAGCTGCTTTTCTATTTCAGAAAATATCTTCTTAATTAGGCGCTTCTTGGTGTTCACTGCTCGACCTTCCATCATGTTGATCTCAATAACGGTGTAGGCCTCTGTCCGTCCTTCAGGGTAAAAGAAATCGTCTCTTTCTAAAGGCACAAACCGATGGGCGCGCTTGTCATCAGGTAAACCCATCTCACTGTTTAAACACTGCTGCAACACGTTCGAGAGTTGCAACTTAATTGGATTTAAGCACTCTTTGATACCATAGATAACAATCATGACCATTCCTTTGATGCGATGTCAGGTAAAGAAGAACGTTAGATAGCAGCATCGTCTAGCCACTACACATTCGCTTACTATTTGTACATATAGTACCTAATACCGTCGATGAAAGAAGGTTAAAACAATGAATTTATGAACAGGTGCAACAAAAAACATATCCTCACCAAATGGCAGCAAACAATTACAGCCACAGCGAATTGATCGAACCCGTGCCACTGCCCGTATATCTCCTTGAATCACATCTGAACTAAGGAGTGCTATGTGCCTAATACACCTAGGAAGACCACACGGACAAAAGCCGAACCAGAAACACCCGTAGAGTCTTCCCTAGAACTCGCTGTGTTTCCTCTTCCCATCTTCCTGTTACCTGGAGGGAGACAAAGGCTGCGCATTTTTGAGCCCAAATTCCTTGCGATGGTCGCACACGCAGCGCAGGGCGATGGCTTCATCATTGCCACTCAAGACAACGTAAAGGCAGAACACCTCAGCTCTTGGGGAACCAAAGTATCCATCGTAGACTTTAATATGTCTGATGATCAGATATTGGAGATCGATGTGGAGGGTCAGCAACTTGTGCAGCTTCACTCCTCTCACAGAGATACCGTTGGCCTAATCAAAAGTAAATTCAGACCACTGCCCCATTGGCCAGTTCTCGAATACGACGTGCCTAACGTGTTTACTGCGTTTTTGGTCCAACTGTTTCGCGACCACGATTCGATAAGAACCCTTTACCCCACACCTGATTTCGAAAGCCCGCAATGGATTTGCGCGCGGCTACTCGAAATGATGCCTATCCCTTTGGAAAAGAAAACAGAGTTCACCGAGCCTGCTAGCTTTCCTTCTTTAGTTCCTTTTTTGAATCAAATCATTACGGGGCAATAAGCACTTTTCTTCACTATAATTTTGTATAGTGGAAATTAATTTAAATTAAAGTGATCCCGGCCTTCAACTTTCACGTAGTGCCACTCAAATTCGCATGATGGTTATTTACTATGCAAGTCGAAAGTAGAAGTTCAGGGAAAGGCAAGGAGCATGTCATTATCCCAGACAAAAAAACAACGACCGAATCCAAGGTTCCAGCAGAGCTTTCAAGTTGGTTGATCTTGGTTGGTACAGACAGAGACAAGCAGGCATTTACCTGTTTGTTCAAGTTCTTTGCTCCCAAGATAAAGCGCTTCGGAATTAGCAAGCTAGGCGGTGAAGCTGCTGCAAACGAGCTGGTTCAAGACACCATGACCAACGTTTGGAAGAAAGCCCATCTTTACAATGAAGACAAGGGCGCTGCGACGACTTGGGTCTACACCGTTATGCGAAACGCCGCTTTTGATATGTTGCGTAAAGTTAAAGCCAAAGCGGAACAGACAATCGCAGACGACATCTGGCCTATTGACGCGATGGTTGCTGAATCTCAAAGCGATGAATTACCGTTTGGCGATCATTTGATGAGCCGACACGTAATGACTCAAATAGAGAAACTGCCTCTGGCTCAGAAAACTATTGTCAAAGGCGTTTACTTTCAAGAACTCTCTCAAGAGCAGCTTGCACAACAACTTGGCGTCCCACTTGGAACAGTGAAATCACGTCTAAGACTCGCTTTAGCCAAACTTAAGGTTCACATGGGGGAACAAAGCCATGATTAAACATCACCCTAACGAAGCAATTTTGAAAGACTTTGTTGACGGCACGCTTGCTGACTCAGTGTCTCTAATTGTGTCGAGCCATGTAGAGCTATGTGAACACTGCCAAGAGAAAGTGAAACAGTTAACGGCTGAAGCGGCGAACAATGCCTTTGATAAAGAACCTGCGTTCGCGAGCGAAGAATCAGACAACTTTGCGATGGACGACATGGATTTCGACTTTGATGCAATCGAGCAGATTACTGCTGATTTATCTCAGTCAGTGGAAGTTGAGCCTAAGGTAGAGCAAGTTACCGTTGCAGATACCACGTTCACAATTCCTCGCGCTCTGAATTCAGTGGCGAGAAAAGATTGGATGAACCTAGGCAAAATTTCACGAGCAAGACTCGATTTCGATGACGAAGCACACCACACCAGTTTGCTGCACATCGATAAAGATGGACAAGTGCCTTGCCACACTCACAAAGGCTTCGAGATCACGCTGCTTTTAGAAGGTAGTTTCGAAGACGAAATGGGTGTCTACAACAAAGGCGACTTCATCTGGTTGGATGGTAATCATACTCACCAACCTGCGACCAAAGAAGGTTGTGTGTGCTTGACCGTTTCAAGTGATGCCTTGTACTTCACTAAAGGTGTCAGCCAATTGTTCAACCCGTTAGGTAAGTACATTTACTAGTTTAAAATGATTTACCGGGTAGATCACAAGATGCACAGCGTTGGCTAGGTAGAAAGGTAACAACCGGACTAAAGTAGTCTGGTATAAGCAATAAACCACATAATATAAAAACAATAATGAGCAATGAGCGTAAGGAATTGACCAATGGATAAAAAAATAAAAATAGGCATTAGTGCATGTGTCGCCGGTCATAAAGTTCGGTTCGATACTGGCCATAAACGTTCTCGCTTCTGCACAGACGACCTAGCAGATTACGTTGAGCTGGAACCCGTTTGTCCAGAAATGGGCGTTGGTCTTCCAACTCCACGTCCAACTATACGCCAAACAAGAATGCTGGATGACATCATCCATGTTTCTCGCCCAGATGGGTCTGGTGATGTGACCAATGAGTTAATCGAATTCGGTCAAAACTACTCGAAGAATAACCAACACATCGCGGGTTTCATCGTTTGTCAGAAGAGCCCAACTTGTGGCATGGAGCGCGTGAAGGTGTATCACCATCACGGTCGTGGCTCTGAATCAACAGGTGTGGGTATGTTCACCCAGCAGATCATGGATGGTAATCCGCTGCTTCCAGTTGAAGAAAACGGTCGCCTTAACGACCCAATTCTGCGAGAAAACTTCATGACCCGAGTGTTCACTTACCAGAAGTGGTTAGACCTTGTTGACGAAGGCATAACTAAGCACAAGTTGATTCAATTCCACAGTGCTCACAAATATCTAGTGATGTGTCATCACGTAGAAGGTTACAAACGCCTTGGTAAGCTTCTAGCCGGGAACGATCTCGACATCAACGAGCTTGCAGATCAGTACATCGAAGGTTTGATGACGGCGTTATCACATCACGCAAACCGCGGCAGTCACGCTAATACACTTCAGCATTTACAAGGCTACTTTAAGAAGCAATTGAGCAGTGCTCACAAGCAAGAGCTAGCTAACCAAATTGCTTCATTCAGAGAGGGCGTTATTCCCCTGTTAGTGCCACTGACACTGATCAACCACTACCTGATGGAATATCCGAACGAGTACCTAGAATCACAGGTTTATCTAAACCCTCACCCTCAAGAACTTAAACTGAGATATGGATATTGAGCGACATTCTATGGATACGACGAGACCTGCGGATTCACGATAATCCAGCTCTCGTCGCTGCAATTGAAAACGGCGTTTCTATCGCCGTTTTTATTTCAACTCCGCAGCAGTGGCAACAGCATCACCTTGCTCCAATAAAAGCAGACTTCATTTACCGACACCTCAAGCAGCTCGAATCACAGCTCGAGGAATTCGGTATTACTCTGATGCACCTCAAAGCCACAGATTTTGACGACCAAGCCACAAAGCTTATCGAATTGTACAAACAGCTCGATGCTCAGTCTGTTTACGCCAATTCAGAGCCGGAAGTGGATGAGCAAGCTCGCGACCATCAACTCATATCACGCGGTGTGAACCTCCAAATCAGCGATTGCGACGTGATGCTGCCATTGGGTAGCGTGCTTAATCAGCAAGGCGAGATGTTCAAGGTATTCACTCCCTTCAAAAACGCTTGGTTAAAACAGGTACAAGCTAAAGGCATTCAATGCAGTCATGCTCCAGTGATGCCAACTGAAATCCCTGATGACCAACGTTCAGAAGCGCAGTTACCTGACAGACTTTCAGCCTATCGACTTGCCGATGATTACGACTTCGACTTCCCTCGCGTTGATTCAAGTCGCTGGCCGATGAGCGAAGATGTACTAAGCAGCGTGATCCCCAATTTCTTGGCTAACAAAGTCAATGACTATGCACACCTGAGAGACATCCCTTCCGTCAAAGGAACCTCTGGACTGTCACCTTACTTGACGATCGGTGCAGTGAGCCCAAGATGGTTAGCGATTCAATTGATTCAGCAACAACCTGATCTGCTGTTTGACTCGCAATTACCTGCCTTTTCTTGGCTTAATGAATTGATTTGGCGAGATTTTTATAAGCATTTAATGTTTCATCATCCTAAACTGGTTAAAGGCGCTAACTTTCAACAAAAGTACAATGGCTTAGATTGGTATCAGGATCACCCGAGCTTCAAAGCTTGGTGTGAAGGGAGAACCGGCTATCCGTTAGTTGATGCAGCCATGCGCCAATTGGTTGATACAGGTTGGATGCACAACAGACTAAGAATGGTGGTGGCGAGCTTCCTGACCAAACACCTGCTGATTGACTGGCGTTGGGGCGAGCGATTCTTTATGACGCACCTTATCGATGGTGATTTCAGCGCTAACAACGGTGGTTGGCAGTGGGCTTCAAGTACTGGCTGTGATGCTCAACCTTACTTCCGAATTTTCAATCCAATCACCCAGAGTGAAAAGTTTGATCCGAAAGGGATTTTTATTCGTAAGTACATACCAGAGCTGCAAAATATTCCCGACAAGCATGTGCATTTTCCACATGATTACATTGCAAAAAACGGAATTAACAGCGAATACTGGCAACCCATCGTTGAACACAAAGAAGCACGATTGAGAGCCTTAGCCTTTTTCAAATAATTAGAGTGAACACTATGGATAACTCTCTATGGCTTGATAACTTTCTCAACATGTATCGAGAACTCGGAACCGACAATTTCGATGTGCTAAAGACGGTTTATCACCCTGATATCGAATTCCAAGATCCGCTGCATCATGTCAGCGGAATTGCTGCGCTAACTCATTACTTCGAAAACATCTACACACAAGTGACCAGCTGTGATTTCCACATCGAGCACGTTTTTGAAGCCAATGGCGAAGCCGCGGTGTATTGGACGATGCAATTCGCTCACAAGCAGTTGAACGGTCAAAAGCCTATCGAAGTTCAAGGCCACAGCCACCTGAAGATGCTCGATGACCAAGTGATCTATCACAGAGATTATCTCGACGTCGGCTCGATGTTGTATGAACACATTCCAGTCTTGGGGTGCGCAATCAAATCCATCAAGAAAAGAGCGAGCCGATAATGCGTATTATGATCACAGGCGCGACCTCAGGTATCGGCCAATCACTGACTCTCGATTATGCTCAACAAGGGCATCAGGTGATTGCTTGTGGCCGTAACCCAGAAAAGCTACAAGCGTTAGTCGATTCCCACGAGACGGATTTATCTCACTCATCGATAGAGCCACTTTGCTTTGACCTAACCGATTACCACAACTTCCCGGAACTAGACCCAGACCAGCCGCTCGATCTGCTGATTTTGAACGCGGGGGATTGTGAGTACATCGACGACCCAATCAATTTTGATGCGGAGCTTTTCGAGCGCGTCATCAACATTAACCTAATATCCATTGGCTACGCCTTAAAAGCGTGGCTCAAAAATATCAAACCCGGCGGTCGCTTGGTTTTGGTAAGCTCAAGCGCCAGCTTTTTGCCTTTGCCTAGAGCCGAGGCTTATGGCGCTTCAAAGGCGGCACTCACGTATTTAGGAAGAACGCTTTCGGTTGACCTGGCACAGCACGATATCCATGTCTCAATTGTGCACCCTGGCTTCGTAGAAACGCCATTAACCGAGCGAAATACGTTCTCTATGCCTATGATTATTAGTAGTGAGGCCGCAACTCAGCGAATCGTAAACGGTATTGCTCAAGGAAAGAGTGAGATCGATTTCCCAAGACGATTCATTATGTTGATGAAGCTGTTAAGAATGCTTCCAACTCCAGTTTGGCAAAAACTCGCTTCAAGGATGGTATAACAATGAAGAAGATCGCCATTATTGGTTCAGGCATCTCTGGACTCACTTGCGCGCACATATTAGATAAGCACCACGACGTAACGGTATTCGAAAAAAATGATTACGTTGGGGGTCACACCGCCACTGTTGATATTGAACATCAAGGCTCGGCGTTTTCTATCGACACTGGCTTTATCGTATTCAACGATCGAACCTATCCAAATTTCAATCAACTCCTCGAACAACTGGGCGTCGAAAGGCAACCCACCGAGATGAGTTTCAGCGTTCACAACACAACCACCAAGTTTGAATACAACGGCCACAGCATTAATTCTCTGTTTGCTCAACGAAGTAATATCTTCAAACCGCAGTTCTGGTCGTTGGTTTCTGACATTCTTAAGTTCAACAAATTGTGTAAAGCACAATTCGAAAGCAATGTGTTTACTCCTGACGTTACCCTTGGCAGTTTCTTGCGTGATAACCAGTTTTCTGACTTCTTTAGCCAGCACTACATTCTGCCGATGGGCGCCGCTATTTGGTCGACAAGCTTAGAAGAGATGGAAGAGTTTGAGCTCAAGTTCTTTATTCAGTTCTTCTATAACCATGGCCTGCTCGACATTGCCAACCGCCCGCAGTGGTACGTGATCCCTAAAGGGTCTCGCTCTTATGTTGAGATCATCCTTTCGCGCTTGAACAAACCAGTCGCGTTGAATACATCAATCAAACAGGTCACCCGCCAAGAGACTGGCATTACCATTGAGTTTGAAGATGGCGGCGCGCAAGACTTCGATGAAGTGATATTCGCTTGTCACTCAGACCAAGCCTTACGCTTACTTGGTGACGCAACCGAACATGAGCAGCAGGTACTGGGCGAGATCCCATACAGCCGCAACGAAGTGGTGCTGCACACAGACACCAACCTGCTACCAGACAGAAAACTAGCGTGGGCGAGCTGGAACTACATGCTCGATGGCAACAGTAAACGACCAGCTTGTGTGACGTACAACATGAACATTCTGCAAGGTATTGAAAGCCAAGACACCTTCTGCGTGACCTTAAATCAGAGTGAAGCGATCGATCCAAAGAAAATCATTCGAAGCTTTGTGTATCACCACCCTGTTCTGAATTCGAACACGGTGAACGCACAGCAACAACGTGAAAAAATCTGCGGCCAAAATAAGACCCACTTTGCAGGCGCTTATTGGTACAACGGATTCCATGAAGATGGCGTCCACAGTGCGCTCGATGTGACTAAACGCTTCGGCTTAGATTTGAGTACGAGTTCAGCACTATGAACACGCACACCATGACACCCAACATGGGGGCCGCATCCGAAAAGAGTGAAGAGTTCAGCGGTATCTATTGGGGTAACGTAAGACACCGCCGTTTTGGTGACATCACTCATGAGTTCAGTTATCAGCTTTATATGATGGGGTTGGATCTTGATGAACTGCCCCAAACCACAGCGCGCAGTGCGCTGTTTGGAACTCGATGGTATAACCCGATTCGCTTCGTCGAATCGGATTATCTTGCTGAAAAAAAAGAAAATGTCTCAACGAATGAACCTAAATCGCTCAAGCAACGTATAGCTTCCAAAGTGCAACAACTTGGTGGGATTTGGTCTGATTCAAACCGGGTGACGATGCTAGCTCAGTGCCGTTGTTTAGGTATCTATTTCAGCCCGATCAACTGCTTCTTCTGTTATGACGAAATAGGCGATTGCAGATATATGTTGGCTGAAGTGAGTAACACGCCTTGGCGAGAAAGACACTACTACCTCATCGACATGCACCAAGAGCTGAAGGTAAAGAAAGAGTTTCACGTTTCGCCGTTCATGGACTTAAACATGACCTATTTTTGGAAGATTAAGCCACCATCGAAACGAACACTCGTTCACATCGAGAGCCGCAGAAGTGACAAAATTTTCGATGCGACACTGGCACTGACTAAGCAGTCTGTGACCCAAAAAAACATTAGACGAACGGTATTCAAGATTCCGGCAATGACGATAAAAGTCGTGATGGGCATCTATTATCAGGCTCTCAAATTATTCCTGAAAAAAGTACCGTTCGTGGCGCACCCTGACTCAACGTCTTAAGCGCTTTTACAGTAACTAGACAGTACAACTCAAGCAACAATTTGGGTGTGCTTAACCAAAGAACAGCACCCGACTTTAGTTGGCAAAAAGTTAGAATGAATTCTCAGCGAGGTTTACATGGAACAGCTTGCAAAACAAAACAACAACATTGAACAACAAGCTAATGCCGTTGCTGTTTCAAGCAACTGTAAATATCGAGCTTTAATCTTCAAGGTGTTAGAACGCCTTCAATTCGCAACGCTTGAAATCATCGAGCGCGATCAGCATTCAGTGTTTGGTGATCGAGAAGCAGACTTGAAAGGTCGAATCGTGATTCATGATGCGACCTTTTTTAGAGATGTTGTTATCAACGGCAGTATCGGGGCATCTGAAGCCTACATTGATGGTAAATGGACCAGCCCGAATCTGACTCGTGTTATCCAAATCATGGCGCGCAACCAAGCGCAACTAGACGAACTGGACGATAAGACACAATGGATCTCTCGCATCAAAAATCTGCTACTGCGCCGTAAGAATGCCAATACCGAGCAAGGGTCTAAACGCAACATTCTGGCTCACTACGATATCGGCAACGAACTGTATGAGCGATTCCTAGATAGCTCAATGCAATACTCATCGGCTATCTACAGTGAAGACGCGTTAACCCTTTCTAAAGCCCAACAAAACAAGATGAAAACCATCTGTGAGCGTTTAGAACTTTCGGAATCGGATAGCGTGGTTGAAATCGGCACTGGCTGGGGCGGCTTAGCGATATTTATGGCTCAACATTATGGCTGCCACGTGACGACCACTACCATTTCAGACGCTCAGCACGAGCTTGCTGAACAACGCGTGAAAGCGCTTGGTTTAACCGACAAAATTACCCTGCTTAAAGAGGATTATCGTAACCTCACTGGTGAGTATGACAAGTTGGTCTCTATTGAGATGATCGAAGCGGTAGGCCACGAATATCTGCAAACCTTCTTTGAGAAGTGCTCTTCGTTACTGAAACCTTCAGGCAAGATGCTGATTCAAGCCATCACCATTGCTGACAGCCGTTATGAGAAGTACCGCAAAGGCGTCGACTTTATTCAGAAGTACATCTTTCCGGGTGGCTGTTTACCTTCCGTTTCTGTCATGACCCAGCACCTTGCGACCAGTACCGACCTTGTGGTTCAAGAGATTGACGACATCGGCCTGCACTACGCTCGCACACTGAACGACTGGAATGTTGCCTTTGAAAACAGTTGGGAAGAGCTAGAGTCTCTGGGCTACTCAGAAGAGTTTAAGCGCTTATGGATCTTCTACTTCTGCTACTGTGAAGGCGCATTCTTAGAACGCGTGATCAGCACTCACCATGTTGTAGCCAGAAAGCCTCGTTACTTTGGAGCAAAAGATGAAACGGTTTTGGATTATTAATCTCGTTCTGTTTCAAGCGACCTGGGTTTGCAGTGCATTCTTTACCGCGCAAGCCCCGTTCATCGCGCCACTGATTGTGGCCGTGCACTTCTTTCTCTCTCCAACTCGCAATAGCGATCTGAAAATACTCTGTTTACTTCCGTTGGGGCTATTACTCGATAGCCTCATGCTCCACTTCGGCGTGTTTGCCGTCGATTCTGAAATTGCCAATCAATCATGGTTTCCAGTGTGGCTCATCTGCCTATGGATCATGTTTTTGATTAGCTTCAACCACAGCCTTAATTGGCTTTTAAAATGCTCGAAAGTGATCTTGTTCGCCATAGGGTTCGTAGCAGGTACTAGTAGTTATTGGGGAGGCATCAAAGCAGGCGCCCTTCTTACTACTTGGCCAGATGCATCGGTAGTTGCTGCCCTTGCAATGAGTTGGGGGATTTTGTTGCCCTTGCTGGTGGCCGCCTACTCCAACTTAGTACAACCTGAAATGGCAAGGACAACGAGGTGACTTATGGCTTATTCACGTAACCCTGCACAAGCGTTCAAATCAGAGAGCGGCACTAGTCGCGTTGGTGCGCTATCAAACTTTCATACTCAAACTACTCATACGCAGACCGCTTATACGCAGACCAGAAACAAACTCTTCGGCTTCATCACTCTTTCTTTAATCTTTGCCGCGCTGCTATTCACCGCAAGCGCGAAAGCCTCTGCGGTCGATGACTTAAACAAACGTGGTCAAGGGGAAATGAGTTATCTGTTTTGGACACTCTACTCTGCTGAATTCTACGCAACACCAACCAACTCTGAACGTGCACTCAAGCTTGAATATTACCGAGCTATCGACAGCAAAGACTTAGTCGATGCGACCGAAGACCAGTGGAACAAACTTGGTTACTCAAATAACAGCATTCAGCGTTGGTTGGAGCCTTTGTACGCGATGTGGCCAAACGTTGAAGCAGGAAGCACACTCACCATTCGTGTCGCTGAAGACAATGTCAGCCGCTTTTACTTTGACGAGCAACCTATCGGGGTAATCCAAGACAAACAGTTTGGCGAGGCCTTTTTAGCCATCTGGTTATCTGAAAACACATCCGAGCCCGGCCTTCGCAAACAACTACTAGGTTTAAATAAATGAGTCCAAAAACAAAAATAACAAAATTCGCTCTGGCACTGCTTTCTCTCACTTGGCTAGCGGGTTGTGGTTCTGCAAATCTAGAGAATCACGTAGAGACCACTCCCGAGCTCAAGCTTGAAACTTTCTTCAATGGCGAGTTAATGGCCTACGGCATCGTGCTTGACCGCTCTGGCAATTTACTGCGCCGCTTCGACGCTAAGCTGATCGCCACATGGGACGGTGACAATGGAGAGATCAAAGAGTGGTTCTCTTTCGCCGATGGTGAGCGTTCAACCCGAGTTTGGAACCTAATTAAAACCGGCGAAAACACCTATTCAGGTACTGCCAATGATGTGGTGGGCACCGCTTACGGCGAGACCCAAGGTTCGGCTCTGTATTGGAAATATGACTTAGAAATAGAAGTCGACGGCAGCACTTATGAAGTCGTCTTAGATGATTGGATGTTCTTAATGGATGAGAAACGATTGTTCAATAAAACCGAGATGTCTAAATTCGGCTTTAAGGTTGGAGAGGTCATCTTATATATCGAGAAAATCTGATGGACCGAGCCTTAACTTCACCTTGTTTGGTTAGCCTTTAATTACAGCCCACGACGACATGTTGTGGGCTGTTTTGTTTGTTCCCGCGAATTGCATACCTGAAAGCTCAAGCCTCTGTGCTAAGATGCGCCACCAGCATACAAATAGGCTAGACTCATACTCAGTAGTTCCTGTTTGTTTCGCTTAGCGTAGATTCCCTACCATGATTAATTGAAAAGGCTTTAAAGCATGAGCAAGTTGACCTCAGCGGAGCGTAAAGCTCGCGACAATGAACGTTTCTCACAACGCGTAAACGACCGCAGAGAAAAGGGTGAAGACGTAGTTGCTTACGCACTGACCAACAAAAAAGCAGTGAAGTTCCTAACGAAGTCAGAGAAAAAGCGCCTTAACGAGATGAAAGCGACTCTACAAGAAGAGAAGCGAGTTAAAGAACAAGAAGAGCTAAACCGAATCGAAGACGCGTTCACTGTTAAACAGTTCGACGACGAATAATCACTTCTGATTGCTCAAAAGCGCTGGCTCTATGCTGGCGCTTTTACTTTCTGACGCACTTTCCCTCTCGAGATGCATTCCATTTGCCCTTTCACCTCTCTCATCTCTAATCTCAGCTTACCGAGCAGCTCATCACCCAAGCCATCCGCCAACTTTAGCCCCAGATCTCAGAAAAACTCGTCTCAGCCCCTTACTATCTCGGTTCAATTCTACAAATCTAAGACAGTATGATTTTAATTACCGGATCAAGCAGCGGTTTAGGCGCAGCGCTCGCGACACAATACGCTAACACTGCAACAGACGCTCAACGCATCGCCATTACGGGTCGCAATGCACAACGTTTAGCTGAGGTAGCGAAAAACCTACCAGCGAATACCATTAGCCACGCGTGTGACCTCTGTGACCCTCACTCCGTGAGCGAGATGCTTGATATGTTGCCAGAAATGCCCAAGCTCGTGATTCACAGTGCTGGCAGTGGCTACTTCGGTAAGATAGAGCAACAGGACCCTGCAGCCATCAGTGACATGCTGAAAAACAACATCGAATCGTCGATCTTTTTGATTCGTGAATTGGTTCAGCGTTACAAGGATCAACCTGTCACGATTGCTGTAATTATGTCGACAGCTGCCCAAGGCGCTAAAGCAGAAGAGTCCACCTACTGCGCTGCCAAGTGGGCAGTGAAAGGCTTTATCGAATCAGTAAGATTGGAGCGAAAAGGTCACCCGATGAAAATCGTGGCTGTCTATCCCGGCGGAATGGCGACCGAGTTTTGGGGAACGAGTGGCAAAGCAATGGATACCTCTAGCTTTATGACCGCTCAAGAAGCCGCTCAAATGCTGCAACAGGCGTTAACTAGCACTGAGCATGGCTTTGTATCAGACATCACGATAAACCGCGGCTAGTGCTTAGACAGAGCGACAAGGAAATAGAGTCGCGAGACAATTATTTGTGAGGGTGAGCATGAAAGTGTGCGACAATGCTCGGCGTAAATTCATATTCAAGGTTTATTATGAAACTTCTAGTTCGTAACCTATCGCGCTCTACTTCTGAGCAAGACATCCGTGTGCTATTTTCTGAGTTTGGCTCAGTAAAAGAGTGCAGCCTAGTTTTAGACCAAGAAACTGGCGACTCAAAAGGCTTTGCTTTTGTTGAAATGCCAGAGCACGAAGAAGCGAAAGCGGCACTAAACAAGCTGAACATGACTAAGCTTGGCAAAAACACGATTCGTGTAAAAGTAGCGAACTCTTAATAGAGCCACGCTTCATAAGCCACGTGGCTTAGCTTAATGCAGCACAGATGATAAAGCCCGTAACGATATTCCGCTGAAAAGCGCAATATCGTTACGGGCTTTTTGCTGCTTGCGATTCTCTTGTCACAACACGACTGGCTTACTTAAGGCTCGCGTTTACAACCCTTCATGCTCATCAATCGCACGCCTTGCTTCTGCCATTGAACATCCAGATTCCATCACTAACTGAGCGACTGTCATCGAGGGTGTTGCCGCTAACAGCGAAGCCAAACACACCACGGGTTTAGGCAGTACTTTGTCTATCGCAATCGCTATCCAACCGTCTTTTTCGTGAGTGAGTAGGGTTTTAAATTCAATGAGTTGATGTTCTTGAGCCACCAATAACCAATTGCGTGAACGACGAACTCGCTTCAACTGGCATCCACACTCAGTCGCACTCGCCATCACTTGGCTTTTATCACTCACACGATGTACAAAACTATTCAGTGGGACGCTAAACATAACTCTCTGCTAACCAATCTCTATCAATCATTGAAGCACTATGTACTCGCAACTCAGCACTTCAATCACAACTCAATAAAACCATGAGTAGGATTACACAGACACAAAAAAACCGCCAGTCATGCGCTATGCAGACTCGCGGTTATTTTATCTAATCGGATTTTAAAGCTGCGCCGTTATGCGCTCTGATTTCAACGCTTGCCGTTTACTATTAGACTTAGCAGCAGCTTTTAGAATTGCCTTTGTCGCAACAATTTGAGTTCACCACAGAGCCTCGCTCAAAGCCATCAATCGCATTAGCCAACGCAGTAAATGATTGCTCAATATTGTCACGTGAAGTAGCGATGTTCATTCGCATAAAATGATAACTCTCAGCGCCAAACCAGCCTCCCGGCGTTAACCCCATTTTAGCTTGCTCAAACACCACATTCTTTAGCTCTTCTTCCGAGAAACCTAACTCAGAAAAATCAAACCATACTTGGTAAGTGCCTTGCGGCTGGATCACTTTCAATTGAGGAAGACGCAGCTCAGCAAACTCAGTGATCCACTTAACCGTGTCTTGCAGATACACCAACATGCCGTCTAGCCACGCTTCACCCTTTTCAAAGGCGGCAATCGTCGCAAACGTGGTCAAGGCATTGCCATGATCAAGATACATCGCCGCTACGTTGGTTTTGAACGCTTCAAATAGTTCATCATTGTTCGTGTACACATAGCCGTTAGAGATGCTGTGCATGCCGAAGGTTTTCGCCGGAGAGCCAATCAAGGTGATGACCTTGTCGTAATCAAAGCTGGTCAAGCTCGTGAAAGCGTGACCTTCAAAGATAATGTCTGAGTGGATTTCATCACTGATGATCAACACATCATGACGCTTAGCAATCTCGATAACCTGTGTTACTTCCTGCTGCGTCCACACACGACCTGTTGGGTTATGTGGATTACAGAAAATCATCGTTTTAACTTTGTGTTCGATGATCTGCTGTTCCATACCATCGAAGTCAATGCGGTAACCTTGCTCATCGTTTATGAGCGGGCTATTCACGACCTGACGATTAGCCTTGTTCACCAAGTTAGAAAACTGGTGATACGCTGGCGTATGGATAAGCACACCATCACCTTCATTGGTGAACTGACGCAGTAGCAACGCGATACCAGAAAGCACACCCGGCACCTGCACAAACTTGTCCGCAGAAAGGTTTAAACCATGACGCTTTGAATACCATTGCGACAGGGCTTCAAATACACCTTGCTCATTGAATTCATAAGAATAGACACCGCGCTCAACCAGGCGATTCAGTTCTTGAGTGATCGGTTCTGCTACCTGAAAATCCATATCGGCAACCCAGTATGGGAATACATCCGTGGTGTTATAAATGTTCTGTAGCATCTGCGGTTTGCTTTTGATAAACGCATTTTCACCGTAGCTCGATGTACTCTTAAACGCTGTCATGAAGGTGTCCTCAAATAATTCTTTCAGTCTTTTTTACAATCATTGGGATTGCATGAATGCCCTTAAGACGATGGCGACATCAAAAAGACGAAGCTTTTAGAAAATAATCTAAAAATAAAAACTAATCTCGCATCTCAACCTTTATCTCAGTCTTAACCGAATTCGCGATAAAGCAATTCTTGTGTGCTAAGTGGTGCAGCTTGTCGAGTTGAGCACTGGTTGGAATCTTGCTACCAATAAACACAATCTTAGGGCGCAGTGTCACGGTAGTAACGGACGAACGACCTGACTCATCTTCTTCAAGCACACCTATCGCATCATCCACATAAGATTCAATCACGTACTTCTGTTTAGCCGCGATGCCCAAAAAAGTCAGCATATGACAGCTAGAAATTGCCGCAATAAACGCTTCTTCTGGGTCAACATTCTCCTCAACCGACAACGGTAGTGGCACAACATGAGGCGATGACGACGCAGGTACAATGACACCACCATCAAACTCCCATGTGTGGCCGCGGCTGTATTTGTTATCACTAAAGGCTTCATCTTTCGCTTTTTGCCAGCGAATGATCGCTCCGTATTCAGACATAATCTATTCCCTTTTTAATGCTCAATAAATTAGCGATCAGCTGGATGATTGACACCATCGTTAGTCACCACATCACCAATATCAAACGGGTTCACCCCTTCCAAACAACCGATATTAAAACCATATTCATTCGGGCTAGAACGGCGTTGATGATGGGTATAGATGCCGCAGTTTGAGCAGAAGTAATGCTTCGCGGTATTGGTATTAAATTGATAAAGCTTGAGATGCTCAGCACCTTTGATGATCTTGATGCCATCCAGCGCAACAGAGCCCACAATCGCGCCTCTACGACGACAGATAGAACAATCACATCGACGCGGCTTTTCGATTCCGTTAGGCAGGCTGAGTTCTAATTCGACTGCACCGCAGTGGCAGGTGGCTTTGTGAAAAGGTTGGATAACCGTGTTACCGACGACTTTCATGACTCTCTCCAATCACGTCCTTATGTTGCAGGTATCATAACCAGTTCAATGATCTCTGTCCGTAAGCTGGCGCTGAGTTCGAGAGATCCGTCATGCGTAGGTGGTGTCTATTCTTTGTTTGATCTCTCGACCAAGTCACTGAAGTTCTCAAGAAGAAAATCTAAGAAGAGTCGAATACGCTTCGGCTGATATTTCTTGCTGATGTACACCACATTCAAGTCGGCGCTTGATACAGAGGTCGAGGTGTTAAAGTTCTTCATGTAGCCATTAAGCAGAGTCACAAGGCGCTGGTTATTGATGTCGTCTTGCACATCCAACACTGATTTAAGCGCGATGCCCTCGCCTTTTAATGCCCAGTAGCGAATCACTTCACCATCATCTGAGAATCGCTTTGGTACAACGGTAATCGACTTCTTCATGTCGTGATCTTGAAAATGCCATGTTTTCAGTTCCTCATTGCTACGCAGCATCGCCAAGCAGTCGTGCTCGACCAAATCTTGTGGCGTCAACGGCGTTCCATGCTTGGCAAGATATTCAGGCGAGGCACACAGTACACGTCGGCTCGGAGATAAGCGTCTGGATATCAAACTGCTGTCGACCAATTCCCCATAGCGGATCACGATATCCATGCCAGATTCCGCAATGTTCGACAGGTTGTCGTTCAAATACAGGTAAGGAATCACATCTGGATACTGCTTACAAAACTCCGACAAGATTGGCAGGATGTACTGCTTGCCGATGTCTTTCGGTGCGGCGATCTTTAATGGGCCTTTGACCTCTTTGACGCCATTTTGAATCAGGTTTTCAGCCTCACTGACGTTATCCAATATCTCCAAACACGCCTTGTGATACAGCTCGCCTGAATCAGTCAAAGACACATGTCGTGTGCTTCGATTCAGCAACTTCACACCATAACGCTCTTCCAATGCCTGCAACCTTGCCGTCATTGTCGCGGGTGATAAACCCAGTTCACGCCCAGCGGCCGCCAACCCTTGATGCTTAACGATACTGACGAACATCGCCATGTCTGAAAACTTATCCATGCTATTCGTGCTCTCGCTCTATTGTTCATTTAAACCGAATAATGAATTTATATTTTAGCCAATTATCAAATTTAGTCGAACAAATATAATGACAACCATCAGCAGAACACGCAGGAATTCAGACCATGAACAACACACAAGCGAACCAAGAAAAACGCACTTTCGTCATCATTGGTGGCACATCAGGTATCGGCAAAGCATTAGCGATGCAGTTGAGAAACGACAACAACATAGTCCACATTGCTAGCCGCCACACAGGTGTTGATATCAGCAATGAAAAGTCGATTTGCGAATACTTCGAATCCATTGGTCCCTTCGATCATTTAGTCGTGACAGCGGGCTCATCCGCTCCGGCAGGAAAAGTGGCAGACGTTGCTATTGAAGACGCGAAAACGGCATTTGATACCAAATTTTGGGGAAGCCTAAACGTTGCTAAGCATGCTGCACGTTACATGAAACCCAACGGTTCTATCACGCTCACGACGGGCATGTTGTCACGCAAAGTAGTCGCAGGCACTTACGTAAAAACAGCCATCAACGCCGCACTTGAAAGCGTAACTAAGGTGCTTGCGAAAGAGCTCGCACCAATTCGAGTGAACGCCGTAAGCCCGGGCTTAACCATGACAACAGCCTACAAAAACATGGACGACACGGCTCGTTCAGCCATGTACGACAACGCCAAAAATAACTTACCCATAGGCAAGGTGGGCGAAGCTTCAGAAATCGCCATGGGTTACCTGTTCGCGATTAATAATCCATACGTGACTGGCTCAATCATCGACATCGATGGCGGTGCGCTACTCGGCTAACACTACGCAAAGAAGCAAAGAAGCAAAGAAGCAAAAACACAAAGAACAATCGTTAGGACGTGTATCTAAACGTCCTAACAAACAAGAATTTACATAGGTAACTCATCATGAAACAAGAACAGATTCCATTCCAAGTTTGGATACTGACACTCGCGGCGTTCGCGATTGGCACGGCCGAATTTGTTATCGCAGGCATTCTTCCACAAATTGCGACTTCCCTTTCAATAACAGAAGGCCAAGCGGGCTACCTAATCAGTGCATATGCGCTAGCTATCGTTATCGGCGGGCCAATCTTAACCATCTACCTTGCACGCTTTAACAAGAAGATGGTGCTGATTGGATTAATGGCGCTGTTCATTATTGGCAACGTGTTATCCGCCTTAGCGCCAAGCTATCCACTTCTACTGGCAAGCCGTGTTATTGCAGGCCTAGTGCAAGGTCCTTTCTATGGCATCGGTGCAGTTGTTGCGACCAATTTAGTATCGGAAAAAATGGCAGGTCGCGCGGTTGGTCAAATGTTCGCAGGCTTAACGCTCGCTAACGTTCTTGGCGTTCCCGCAGGTACTTGGGTGAGCTTGCAATTCGGTTGGCACACCACCTTCTTTACCGTGGCGGCACTCGGCACAGTTGCGATGATTTCTATCCTGACATCTATCAAATCAACAGGTCACAGCGAAGCGAAAGACATCAAAACTCAGCTAATGGCGTTCAAAAATCCAATGCTGCTTATCAGCTTAGCGATCACCGCTTTTGCTTGGTCTGGCTTCATGACGCTCTACGGCTACCTAGCACCTATCGCCATGCACATCACGGGTTACGGGCAAGAATCAGTTACTTGGATCTTAGTAATTGTGGGTGTTGGCTTAATCATAGGTAACACCTTAGGCGGTCGCTCTTCAGATAAAGACCTAGGTAAAGCTTCCATGTTTTGGGCAGTCGCGATGATCGCTTCATTGATTGTGGTTGGCCTAGTGGTAGACAACAAAATTCTATTCGTTGCAGCGGCATTTGTCTTTGGTATTGCATCATTTGCGAACGTTCCTGCCATGCAACTTCGAGTAATGAACCATGGTGGCGAAGGCCAAGAGCTAGCCGCAACAGCCAATATTTCAGCGTTTAACTTGGCCAATGCCTTCGGTGGATTCCTTGGCGGCATGGTACTCGACAGCCAACTGGGCGCAGGAATGATTCCGTTCGCAGCCGTCGTTGTCCCTGTCATTGGCTTACTGCTTATCGCCAAAGCCAACCGAGCTGACAAGCCACAAAGCAACTCGATTTTCAGCCCAGCTGAAAGCAAATAACGCGACTTATAGCCCGAACACAAAACTAAAAACACTGAATTCAAGAACACAGAATTAAAACAAGGTAGATACAATGAACAAATTATTCGAAACATCAGAACTCAAAGGCCTAGAACTGCAAAACCGCGTCGTTATGGCACCCATGACTCGCGCTCGTACTAGCCAACCTGGAAACGTACCAAACGATATGATGGCAACCTATTACCAGCAACGCGCCAGTGCAGGTTTAATCATCACCGAAGCCACACAAATATCCGACGACTCTCAAGGCTACTCATTCACACCCGGCGTTTATACCGATGCACAAATTGAAGGTTGGAAGTCAGTAACCACAGCCGCAAAAGAACAAGGCGCTGCGATATTCTGCCAGCTATGGCATGTCGGCCGCGTGTCTCACCCAACCTTTCAAAAGGGTGAACTGCCGATTGCACCGTCAGCTTTGGCTCCAATAGAAACTCAGGTTTGGATTTCTGATGAGAATGGCAACGGCAATATGGTGGATTGCATCCAGCCAAGAGAAATGACCCAAGCAGACATCGATCGCGTCGTTCAAGATTTTGCGAACTCAGCGAAGAAAGCTATCGAGGCAGGGTTTAATGGTGTCGAGATCCACGGCGGCAATGGCTACCTCATTGATCAGTTTTTAAGAACGAACTCGAACAAACGTACCGACAACTACGGCGGAAGCCGTGAGAACCGACTTCGCTTTTTGATTGAAGTAGTAGATGCTGTCATTGATGCGATTGGCGCGGACAAAGTGGGCGTACGTTTGGCTCCGTTCATCACCTTCAAAGACATGAACTGCTCAGACATCGTGCCAACGATTTTAGAAGCTTCAAAAGCACTGCAAGCTCGTGATATCGCTTACCTACACCTTTCAGAAGCCGATTGGGATGACGCACCCGTTATTCCTGAAAGCTTCCGAGTCGAACTGAGAGAGTTGTTTTCCAATACCATCATCGTCGCAGGCAGCTACACACCAGAGCGTGCCGAGGAAGTGCTAAATAAAGGCTACGCGGATCTCGTCGCATTTGGTCGCCCATTCGTGGCAAATCCAGACCTCGTATCACGCCTACAAAACGGCAGCGAACTATCAGAACTTGATGGCGCCACCCTATTCGGCGGCAACGAAAAAGGCTACATCGATTATCCAGCTTTGTAATGACAAAGCATTAAACAAACACCAAGCCTGCATGAGTCCAGCAGGCTTGCCTCTCTAGAAACGTGACTGAGCCGATACCTTTTCACACCCAAGAACCCACTTGCATATTTTCACTTAAACCACTGTTATATTTAAACTTTAAATAAAACATAAACTACAAAAATATCAATAATAATTCCGATTCAAACGGATAAATGAGGACTCTCCATTGTTCAATGTAGGACAGGTTTACAATCGACGTGCAGAGATACACGGTCATTACAAAGGTCAGCAATACGGTGGTATCGCTACGCCAGCTGCTCACCCGTATGTATTTATCTTCACTAGCGATGCGGGCGAAGAGTTTGGCTACTCTGATGGTTTTAGTGCAGACGGCACTTTCCGATATACAGGAGAAGGGCAAGAAGGTGACATGAAAATGGTCAAAGGAAACTTGGCCATCTTTGAGCACCAAAACAACCTCAAAGAGATTCTTTTATTTGAATCTGTCTCAACTGGTTTTGTTAGATTCGTCGGTGTTTGTAATTACATCTGTCATCACATTGAGCAACGCCCCGATAAGAACGACCAACTTCGTGATGCAATAGTTTTCCATTTAGATATCGTCCCGCAAAGTATTGGGGATTCAGTTCAATCTCCAAAAATGTCATACCTTACTAAGCCGACCAAAAGTAAATCTCTGAAGCAATTACGAGACATCGCTTTAGCTTCAACGCCACTTCAAACTGACACAAAAGAACAACTTACACATGTAAAATATCGTAGTGAAGCCATTAAGCTTTACGCGAAAAAGAGGGCAAACGGGCTTTGTGAAGGCTGTGGAAAGCCGTCGCCTTTTGAGACCAAGTCAGGTCCTTATCTAGAAGTACATCACCTGACACGGTTAGCGGATGGTGGTGCAGATTGTCCTGAAAACGTGATTGCACTCTGTCCGACTTGCCATCGTAAAGCGCACTACTCCGTGGAAGCTGCAGATTTCAATGCGAAACTCATCAAGAAAGCACTAAAGATTGAAGAACAGCTGTTGTAAACATTTCCTTCAGGCAAAAGAAAGGCTCGCATGACTAGTGCGAGCCTAATGCAGTTTAGGGGGTAAACCACAATCTGATATTAATCTGGGACTAATTATTTAACTTATGAACCATTATGCACTTGTGCGCATTGATATTCTATTTTTAAATGATTCACTGCAATTAATCAATCGATAAAAGTTAGCGTTTGGTCAATTTAAACCACATAAATAACAGTGATTTAGTGAACAGAGTCTAGAAATTAATCATAAATCCCATATAAATCAGATTTATAGACTTCTCATTTGCCAATAACCCTCACCATTGGTTGCGAGTTGATTATGTAAGTAATCGAGCGTGTCAGCCACCTTTCCAGCAATGCCTTGTGGCGGATTAAACAGTAGTAAACCACTGCCGATGAGGCGATCATCGCCCTTCGGATCGCGCAGTCGCAATTCCGACTTGATCGGACTTGGAAGCAAACCATCTTTCACCGCTGTCACGCAGTGGTTCAAAATCAGTGAGCTTTTGTCATCGGTGTAGAGCGGATACCAAATCAGCGCAGAGACTTTCTCTGATTGCTGATAAGCCTTCACCAAGGCGTCAATCACTGCGAGATATTCAGCATCGGTTTCATAGGGTGGGTCGATAACAATCAGGTGATGGTTATCATGTTTAGCTACATCATCAGGTAACGCTTTAAGCCCATCGCCGGCGGTAATGGTGAGCTTACTTGAGACATCTAGATCGCGTTGTAGCTTCTCAATATTGGTTTGAAGTAAGTCGGCTTCATCTTGCTGAATATCTGAAAAATAAAAGCTGTCTTGGCTACGCCCTTGTTGATAGGTAATGGCTGCAGAGCCGGGATACAGCGTGATTAGTTGATTAGGATTGTAGTATTCCAGCACCGACATAAAAGACGCGAATGACTCTGGAAGGTAAGCCTTGTTTCGCCATAAGTACCCAACCCCTTCGGCAAATTCGCCCGCATGATTACTTGGCGCGGTTGTTAGGTCATAACACCCTGTCCCTGAGTGTGTGTCGATAACATTGAGGCGTGAATGCTGCTGCATTAATGACTGAACCAGAGCACTCAATACTGGGTGCTTGAGTGCATCACCGTGGTCGCCTACATGACATTGATGTCGATATTCCATTCCCTTGCCTCATTTCTACTGACGTCATATAAACATACTTCATATCCTGAGGGCTTTCCTGCTCAATCTATCGTTTTTTGAAATAGCCTCTCTTTTGACTAACTGTCTGACTCTTATAAAAAATAAAGCCCTTCGTCTTATTACAAACGAAGGGCTTTACTGAGGTTAATCACCAGCTCGTGCTGTTAGCTAAGAAACACCTTAAGGGTACTCACCCTCAACTTCTACAGGTGCTTTTACTTGGTAGTGACAAGGCTGCAGGCCAAGCAGTTTAGGCAGGGTAATACCGACTGAAACTGAAGACCACGTACCGCTGACAATGCCGACAACCAATGCAATTGCGAATCCTTGCAGTGCTGCGCCACCAAGCAACCAAAGCGCTGATACCGTGATTAGCGTAGTGCCTGATGTCACCATGGTGCGCGAGAAAGTCGCTTTCACCGACTCGTTAAGCAAGTTATCAGTGTCACCGTTAGGGTTGCCACGCAGCATCTCACGAACACGGTCGGCGATGATGATCGAGTCATTGAGTGAGTAACCCAAAATCGCTAACACCGCCGCTAATACCGTTAGGTTGAATTCGAACTGAGTAAAGGCGAACAATCCCAAGATAAGCGTCACGTCATAGATGATTGCGGCAAGTGCACCCAGTGCCAAACGCCATTCAAATCGTACACTCAGGTACAGCATGATCATTAGGAAACACACCAATACTGCCAAGCCACCTTGGTCAACCATGTCTTGACCGACTTGAGGACCAACCACGCTGCTGTTAAGCACTTGCACTTGGTCGCTCACCGATGACAAAACATCCACTAGGTTAGGCTGTGGTGCATCTGTCAATTGGCTGTAACGCAGTGTCCAGCGGTCTTGTTCTGCCATGCCAACAACTTGCACGTCTTGTTGGAAAGCGGCATCAAGTTTTGTTTTTAAATCGTCTTTGGTTACTTGGTCAGAAAGCTGAACTTCGGCAACCACACCGCCAGTAAAGTCCAAGCCCCAGTTAAAACCTTTTACTGCCACCAGCATTACAGAGCTCATGAACAGCACGATAGAAATCACAGACATCACCTTACGAAGGCGAGTCATATTGCTATCTGAAATATAGCGGTCTGAATTAGTCACTTTTGTTGAAGTTCTCATGCTTAAATCCTTACATCGTGGCGTTGGTCACGCCCCCAAGCCAAATTGATGATCGCGCGTGACGCAAAAATACCTGTAAACATACTGGTTAGAAGACCCAAACCTAGGGTTAGTGCGAACCCTTGAATCGGTCCATTACCAATGGTGTACAGAGCCACGGCAACAATCATGGTAGTGACGTTGGCATCGAAGATTGAAGAGAACGCGCTATCAAAGCCACGGTCGATGGCACTTGCAAAGCTGCGCCCTTCTTTCATTTTGTCTCGAATACGCTCGAAGATAAGTACGTTAGTATCTACCGCCATACCGACCGTTAATACCAAGCCCGCAATGCCTGGCAGGGTTAATACCGCACCCGGAAGCATCGCAATCAAACCAAATAGTGTGGTCATGTTGACGACCAATGCAGCGTTCGCAACCCAACCAAGGCGGCGATACCATAGCGCCATAAACGTGAGAGTTAGACCAAGGCCAAGAGCCAAAGCTGCAAAGCCGTTCGTAACGTTTTCAGCACCCAGAGATGGGCCAATGGTGCGCTCTTCAATGATGGTCACTGGCGCAGTCAATGAACCCGCACGAAGCAATAGCGCCAGCTCTTGTGCTTCAGCCATGCTGCCTGCACCTGTGATTCTAAAGCGGCTACCCAATTGAGATTGGATGTTCGCCACACTGATCACTTCACTGGTTTTCTCGCTGTTACCGGCTCTGTCACGGCTGTACTCGCTGTACACGGTTGCCATTGGCTTGCCGATGTTATGACGAGAGAACTCAGACATTTTCTTACCACCCGCTGAATCCAGCGTGATGTTTACTTCTGCGCTGCCCATCTCACCAATGCCACTACGAGCATCGATAATGTGTTCGCCGCTCAGTACCGCTTTGCGAGCAACAACGACACGGTTGCCATCGGTATCTTTTAGCGTTTGAGTGTTGCGCGTCGCGTTATCGTAAACAGAGTAGAACGCCAATGATGCCGTCGCACCAATCACGTCTTTCGCGGCTGCTGGGTCTTGTACACCCGGAAGTTCGATACGAATACGGCTTTCACCTTGGCGCTGAATTGAAGCTTCTGTGATACCTAGCTCTTCAATACGACTGCGCATGATTTGCAGGTTTTGTTGAACCGTTAGGTTGCGTAGCGTTCTTTGTTCATCTTCAGATTGCGTTAGCGTCAGCTTTTTGTCTGAGCTATCACGTAGCCATTGCGGGAACTCTTCACGGATCAGCTTTTGTGCTTTCTCGAAATCCGCGTCAGTGCGGAAATTGAATTCCACTTGGTTGTTCACCACTTTACCGCGGGCATAACGTACTTGGCTGGTGATCTCATCGACCATAGCTTGCGCTTGTGCGTGGTAAACCGGCTCCATGTCCACTTCTAATAAGAACTGCACACCGCCACGTAAATCAAGGCCTAGCTGAATCGGTGCGAAGCCCATATCAGTCAACCATTTTGGTGCTGCTGGCTCCATCGCTAGAGCAACCGTTGCGTTGTCTAGTAGGCGCTCATTAAGCACCTCTTTAGCTTTTGCTTGTTGCTCGGCATCTTCTAGGATAACTACTAAGCGTTTGTCTTTTTGAAAGGCTGATTTGGCTTGGATGCCTTCACTCGCAAGGTATTGAGTTACCTGAGTAGCATCGATAGTTTGCTCAGAACGATTGCTGATTTGAACCGAAGCATTCTCGCCATACCAAGAAGGTAGAGCACTCAGAACCATGATGATGATAGTGGCGATAAGCACCACGTATTTCCACTTTGCGTAGTGGTTGATTTGTTTTCTTGGAATGCGCTTTTTCACAGTCAAGATCTCTTCTTTTTACCAATCACAGTAAATGTTCGAGCATTTTAACCAGCTAGGGTGTCCAGTTATTTACTACGATTGGTATAACTAATGTTTTGCGAACACGATCGACGACTAGCAGCAACCAGAACAAGCTGATTGAACGATAGTGAGGCTAAAATTATGTGTCGCTATATTTGATTAACTGGCGAGTTCAACGGGCACAAGTGACCATCGATACGACCAATTTGGGGTCAAACGATTAGCTAAGAAGATCTCGAAAGTGGGAATATTGTATGTTGCCCTCTTTCCACCCAGAAAGCCGGGAAGACGGAGAACTCACAATACTGGTCCAGTGCTGTTTTTGATCCAACAGAGGTGTGTTGACCAACAGAGAGGCCAGTAAAGAAGGAGGAGAAAAGTCGATAAGCAGATGATAAGAAGGCTCTAGGTCGGCCCCACTTTCTTGCTCATTGGTTAATATACGTCGGTAAGTGGTCGCTTGAAGGCTCGATTCAGTATCGTGGTAGTTGGAACTGTCACCGACAGACGCGGCGCCCAACTGAACTTTATCGCACTCTAAATAGGCTGATGGATCATCAACCGCGGCTTGCTTACATTGTTTTTCCGAAGAAGATTGTTTTTCCGCAGAAGACTGTTTGTTTGCGAAGGATTGCTGTTGAGCAGAGTCGATTTGAAACGGCTTAGAAGGAAACGAATAGCCGTTAGAATTCACTAAGCCAAAGCTCAGTAAAAACAACATTAAGACTAATCGGGTACCCAGTTTAAGCAATCTAATATCCAAACAACATTCTCGTAGATCGTCAATCTACAATACAAATGAAACGCTGTCTTGATTTAAAACATTTTTTTAGAAAATGATACGATGCAACCGATTAAGCATCATCGTTCTAAAGAAAAGAAAAAGCCAAGCAACAAGGCTTGGCTTTAAACAATGCATTAATTAAGCAATTGTAATTATTATAGTTTAGGACGCATGATGTTCTTAACCTTACGGCTATTGCCACCAAAGATGCGTTGCACTAACGCATTCATATCTTCCGTAGTGATCGACCTCGCAACACCCTCAACTTGAGACAAAGCTTCGATATCGTAACCATGCAGTAGATAACGAGACACATACCACGCTTGGTCGATAGAGCTCATTTCAAGCGGTGTGAAGTCAGCTTCAAACTGTTTCACTACCGCTCGCATTTCTTCCTCAGAGACACCTTGTAGAAGGTCAGCAATCACCTTATCGATCGCCACTTCCACTTCATCTACGTTTTCAGGCGCTATCATCGCACCGATGACCCACTCATGACTCAGCTCGCCGTCTGCAGACGCTGAATATGTATAAGGCGAGTAATCCAAGCTCAACTCTTCACGAATATAAGTATCTAAACGAGTCGCTAACAGGCGTTCCAGCAAGCTTTCCGTGAAGGTATCTTTTGCCGTTGCGCCTTGTTCGGCTTCGGTTGCTGGCTCTGAGATGACCCGTAAGACGTACTCTGCGCTATTCACATTGTTGATGGCGAGATCAATGCGTGACTCTGATGGCTGCTTGTAAGCCACCTTAAAATCAGGGACAACCGCTTTTTCCAATGGAATCGAAGCTAGATATTTCTGAACTAAAGGCTTCAACACACTAGGGTCGATGTCACCCACGACCACCAATTGATTATGTCTCATTTGACCAAACAACTGCTGATGAAGATTAGCGATGTCTTCCACAGAAACCGCTTCAACACGCTCTTTATCAACAAACAAGTGACCACTGTCCTGACCATAGATGTTCTGGTTGATTGCTCGTTCAAACTGACCAACAGGACTGTCTAAGAAAGATTCTTGCCCCTGTGCAAACTCTTGCTTCACCGCGTCTAATTGCTCAGGGTTAATTTTAGGAGCCATGATGAAGGTATAAAGCGCAGCAAACGTGTCTTCAAGGCCGTCTTTAGTAATATTAAATTCAATACCATGACGAGTATTGCCAATGAAGGAATCGGCGCGAATATTTTCACGATCCAAGTACGCTAAAAGCTCAGAGCCCGTAAATTCACCGACACCGCTTCGAGCGAAAGTAGGTAACGCAACCTCAACCGCTGGGTATAAGTTTGAATCCAAAGCGGCTTTTCCGCCGAGACTCATGTACATCACACCAACATCATCACCTGCCACATAATCACGCAGGTACCACATGTCGATACCATTGCTTAACGTCCACTTTTGGATGTATGGGTCGACGGACATTTGTTCCGCAAGCACAACCTCGCCCTGCGAACTTGGTACAGCAAAGGCATTCGCTGTCGCAATCGCGAGTGGCTGTATTCCCGTTTCGCTGTAAGTCGCTTTTAAACCATCTAGCGAGTCGATGATCGCCGCTCTATCTTCAGAATCGTCCAAGCCGATAACAAGGAAGTAATCATCAGAAAGCAGGTCTTTGATGTTGTCGTTAATCGCCTCAAGGTTTAGGTTGGCAATGAAGGTTTCTAAACTAGCTTGATAGTCTTTCTGAGATTGGACGATTCGATCAGTCACAAGCGCACTGGCTTTGTAGTTCGCGTGATCAACGCTGTCCATTTTGTCCCAGTCATGCTCGATGTCATCCAGCAAGTCTTGGTAGTAGTGCTGCTCGCCAACGATATCCGTTTTCGACACGCCAAAGTCACGCAGTGATGCCAATGTAGAAAGCATCTCTTGTTGGATAACCTCGCGACCGCCTGCTGGGAAGCCAACACTGATTGAAGAATAATTCAGAGAGCCCATTCGGTAGTTATCAGACGCTACCCATTGAGTCGGCAGCGCTGCATCGTTGAATACCGCTTCGAGTCGCTGTTGAATGATTTGTTGCGCGGTTTCATCTAACCAACGTTGATGCTGTTGAGCATGAGTTTCAACTCTATCTAAACCGCGGTTGAACGTCAGTGTGATACTCGGCGCTTCTCTTCCTGCGTATTCGACATAATCCCCCTCATTGAACGAGGTCATGTTCTGCTTTTCAGGTCTTGGTGTTTCACCACGTTCCCAGCTAGAAAACTTCTCTTCAATCAATGGAATCAAGGTTTTGATGTCTACATCACCTGAAATGACTAACTCGGCGATTTGAGGTTGATACCAAGTTTGATAGAAATCAGATAAGCCTTGCGGTGTTGCCTCTACAACCGACGTTTTCGAGCCCAATGCATCTTGAGATTCATACGGACCGCCTTCAATCAAGTGGTCATAAAATACCTCTCCGAATGACTTGTCATCAAGACGAGCCATGCGAAACTCACCCAGAATCACGCCTTTCTCTTTTTCAACTTCTGAGCTTGCGATGTCTAGGCCGTCACCCACATCACGCATCCACGTCAAAGCAGACTGCAGTTCGATGTTATCGGGCAAATCTAACTGGTATACCGTCTCTTCATAAGAGGTGTAGGCGTTAATATCCGCACCAAAGCTAGAACCGGCGTCTTCAAACAGACGAATCACATCGTTCTGAGAGAAGTTTTTACTGCCATTGAATGCCATGTGCTCGACAAAGTGAGCATAACCTTCCTGTTGAGAAGTCTCTTGAATCGAACCAGCGTGTACGACCAAACGTACAGAAACAGACTCTTCGTGATCAGGATAAACATGATAGGTAAGACCGTTTTCCAGCTGACCTGACTTCCACGCTGGATCCGGTTGGATTAAGTTTTCGGTAGTTTTTGATGTTGAGCTACAGCCAACCAAAGTTAGGCATAGTGCCGTCGCTAAATAATATGTTTTCATAACAACCTCTTAATGTCATTCACCGACAATATACAGATTGAGTTAACGATTATTATTTAATATTTAACCCGATGAATATCTTTGTGATCCTGATCTTGATTTTATAAATCACCATGCGATATGTAAGATTACTTATATTCACTTGAAGTAGCACTTTAATACGAGCTTATGAAATCCATTTAAACACGCTTGCTGAATACCTTAAGTGAGACTCTACATACCTTTAAACAGGGCTTGCGAAGCGCGGCTGATGGGTAGCTCTACCAAACCTCGTAAAGATTCAGCGCAATAAAAAAGCCAAATGCTTGAACATTCGGCTTGGAAGTGAATCCATATATAAAGAGTAGAAGTGGCTTTCAAGAAAAACCACTCACCTAACTAGACCTAACCTTGTGGGCTTAACAAATTCTTCAGCTGATAGCTATTATCACCAAAAATTTCTTTCGCATACTCTGTCATGTCTTGACTAGAAATGGAGTCTGCAGTCCCCTGCAGGTCGAACAACGCCTCAAAGCCATAATCATGAATCAAATAACGAGAAATAAACCAAGCTTGTTCAGTAGGCTTATATTTAAGTGGAGTAAGGTCCGCTACAAGCTGCTTAGCGGCCGTCCGAGTCTCATCTTCAGAAATCCCTTTTGCAGCTTCAGCAATGACCTTATCAATTGCCTGTTCAATTTTATCTGAGTTTTCTGGAGCCGTTAAAGAGCCGATTAACCAGTCATAACTCGGCTCACTGTCTTGTGCGACCGAGTACACATAAGGTGCATAATCCAAACCTAACTCTTCACGAACATAAGCCGTTAAACGGCTCGACAACACGCGCTGAAGCATATCGTCCATAAACACATCTTTTGCGGTTTGATCCCGAGCTTGCTGAGAAATCACACGCAATAAATACTGACTGCTGTCTTCATTATTGACGGATATATCCATTCGTTCTTTCGAATCAGGACTATAAGCCACCTGATAATCAGGAGACACAGCGGCTTCTAATGGCAATGAAGCAACGTATTGACGCACAAGAGGCTTAATTTCAGCTGGATTAATATCAGCAACAATAACCAATGTGTTGTCTCTTAACTTTTGGAAGAGTTGATGATGCACATCTAATATATCTTGCGACGTGACAGCCTTAATATCGTCACTTTCAAGCATCAGGTGACGGCTGCTTTTTTGATAGCTATTGCGATTAACCATCTGAATAAACTGACCAACTGGAGTTTCTAAATATGCTGTACGGTCTTGAGCAAATTCAGACTTCACAGCCTCAAGCTGATCACTGTCTATTTTAGGTTCAGTTACAATGGTGTGCAGCGCAGCTAAACCTTCTGCAAGCGTCTTTTTCTTGGCACTTATTTCTAAACCATGATGAGTAAAGTTGATGAAGGGATAGATTTCAATGTCTTTGCGTCTCAAGTGAGCGGTTAACTCCGAACCACTAAATTTACCAACACCACTACGAACCGAAGCGGGCAGCGCAATCTCTACAGCAGGAAACAGCGAAGGATCCAGCGCCGCTTTTCCGCCCTCACTGGCATAGTAAACCCCAACACTATTACCAGCCTCAGAGTTACGGAGATACAAAACTTCAATGCCGTTGCTTAATGTCCACTGCTTCAAATTAGGATCGTCACTCACCTGAACTTGTTTTACAATTTCGCCTTGAGACGCAGGCACACTAAACGCGGAGCTTGCAGTAACGAGCAATGGTCTGTTACCTGTCTTTTTATAGGCTTTTCTGACATCTTTTAGCTCGTTATTCATTGCCTGCAAGTCTTCTTTAGAAGATAAACCTAATCCCAAAATATAAGGGCTAGAAAGTAAATCATCTAAATTATCATTTACGGCCTCCAGATCAGTACTCGCAAGAAACTCTTTCAAACTCGACTTATAGTCAAGCTGTGATTGAACCGTCTGGTTAATCACCAGTGCTGTCGACTTACCGTCAGCATGAGCCACTGCGTTCATTCTCTCCCAGTTAGACTTAATGTCATCAAGGTTGGCTTGGTATTGCTGTATCACACTCGTAAACTCATATTCGCTCACACCATGATCACGCAATGAGGCAAGAGTAGAAATAAACTGCTGCTGGCTTTGCTCTCGACTATCGACAGGAAAGCCAACCGTAGTAATAGAATACCTTTGGTACTCTAAGAAATAGGGAATCGAAGCAACCCATTGCACTGGCAACGCAGCGTCAACAAAATCTGAATTCAACCTTTGTTGGATAAGTTGCTGAGCAATATCATCTAGCCAAAGTTGATGTTGTTGCTCATGGCTGCGTGTCACTCTTTGCCCACGATCAATCACTATCCCGATGCTCGGAGGCTCGACCCCAGATCCATACGCCACAAAATCTTGAGTATTGTAATCCGCTGATGTGTTCTTCACGGGAACCGGTGTTGTGCCTCTTTGCCAGTCATAGAAGGTTTCTTCAATCAAAGGGATCACTTCTGCCAAGGTAATATCCCCAGAGACAATCACCTCGGTTAACTGAGGTTGATACCAGGTTTGATAATAGTTTTTTAATTCTTGAACATTCGCATTAGAAACGGATTCTTTATTGCCAATTGGATCGTTGGTTTGGTAATTCGTGCCTTCCATCATATGATCGTAGAACTTAAATGAGAGCGGTTTATCTTCAACGCGTGTGTGTCGAAATTCCCCTAATATCACACCTTTCTCTTTTTCGATTTCATCTTCAGACAGCAGTAAACCATCGCCAATATCTCTAAACCAAGCCAACGCTTTATCTAGATTCTTGTTATCGGGCAGATCTAACTTATAGAGGGTTTCTTGATAAGAGGTATAAGCATTTAAGTCGGCGCCAAAGCTAGCACCAGATTGCTCAAACAACTCTACTACATCATTCCCTGAAAAATTTTTGCTGCCATTAAACGCCATATGTTCAACAAAATGGGCATAACCTTTTTGTTGTTCGCTCTCTTGGAAAGAGCCGGCATGCACAAGTAAGCGTACCGATACTGGTTGTTCTCGGTCAGGGTAAACGTGGTAGGTTAAGCCGTTATCTAATTCACCGGTGACCCAATACGGATCGGATTTCAATAACGTTTGTTGCTGAGGAGTAGAGCTGCAACCTAGCAATGTGGAGCTCAATACGACGACTAAATAGTATGCTTTCATAACGATCTCTTTGAAGGGCTTTACTCCAATATATCCGATCGCCAAAGTGTAATAATTCGCCATTAAATCAAACGACTAAAATTTTAGAGTCACTCGATATAAGTATGAAAATGTTTAATTTATAAATTACATGAATTAATTATAAATCCGATATGTAGCGCCTTTTTATCGCTCTCTACATACCCTTAAACAGAGCTTGCGAGGCGCGGCTGATCGGTAATTTCTCGCCTGACACATACGCCGACATCTGACCAGAAAGGCCTTTCTTAACCTTATCTATCGCAGATACTTTCACCACCACTGAGCGGTGGATCTGCCAAAACTCATCCGGGTTAAGCTGCGCTATCAACTCTTTTAGTGAAACGCGAAGAATAAACTCTTCTAATGAACCCCCTTGGTCCTTCTTAAATATAGACACGTACTTGTCTTCAGCTTTGAAATACGCCACATCGTCGACGGCAATCAGGTGAATGTCTTCCCCGATACTGGCTTTGAGCCATGTGAGGTGCTTTTGCTGCGGTCGATAGGGAGGTTGCTGCGAGGTTGACTGGGATAGCTGTTGAAGCTGATTCATTAATGCCGCGATATCAGGCTGTACTGGCGCGCTATCTGATTGCGCTTGACTGGTCGACAAGCGTGTTTGAACCTTCTGACATGTGGCAAGTAAACGCTCTTCATTGATTGGTTTTAGCAAATAATCCATCGCATTGTGCTCAAAGGCTTTAACCGCATATTCATCATAAGCCGTAATGAAAACCACCAATGGCGGCGAAGCTAACTTGTTCAGTTTTTTCGCTAACGAGATACCATCGAGCTCTGGCATTCGAATATCAAGAAAAACCACATCAGGCTCAAGTTGCTGAATACCCTGCATCGCCTCTAGCCCGTTTTGTGCCTTAGCGACGATCTCTAGCTCCGGCCAAACCTCAGCCAAACTCTTGTCTAGGTGATGCCTTAACAGTGCTTCATCGTCTGCGATAATCGCAGTGACACTTGGCTTTGATGCAGGGTTATTCATGATTATTCCTTTAAATTCACACTGTAAATCGTCTGTTTTTTGTCACTGTTCTGTGCTTTATGATCTGTAGTTTCTAAGCTGCTGCATCAGTCAGCGGTAACAAGATGGTCGATATCACACCGCCTTCAGCTTGCTCGGTGATCGTAAGGCTCGCCTTATCACCGTAAAGGGTGTCGATTCGCTGACGAATATTGCTTAACCCAACACCATGGCCAGTATTCACCGAGGGCGTTTTCAGCCCTGCGCCATTATCAGCCACTTCAATCTTCAAGTGCTCGGCTTGTTGAGTAATACGGATATTCACTTGGCCACCTGCAGCTTTTGGCTCAATACCGTGTGTGAGCGCATTCTCAACCAAAGGTTGAATCAAAAAGGGCGGAATCACTTGCTGATCGCTAATGTCGTGCGTCTCAATCGAGAACGCTAAGCGCTCATCTAAGCGTATTTTCTGAATATTAAGATAAGCATCTAACAAGTCGACCTCTTGTGCGATGGTCGATTGCTCAGTGCGGCTGTTCTTCAGAGTCACACGCAGCAAATCAGTCAGCTTTTCGAGCATCAGCTTGGCTTTCGCACTGTCGCTCTCAATCAACACATTAATGGTCGCCAGCGTATTAAATAGGAAGTGCGGTTCGATTTGGCTTTGCAGCTGCTTAAGTTGACTGAGTACCACCACCTTATCTTGATCGGCCTGACGGCGCTTGGCCACTTCTAATTCGTTGTCGGCACGCAGCTGCTTCTCTCTTGAGTAGAAGTAGTAATAGCAAACCGAGCAGAAGATAACGCCTAACAACACCACAGATTTAAGATCAGAGATATTGGATCCGAAATACCCGTTTAACCAATAGTGCGCATTCATAGTACCGAAGGTCATCGCGACCACCATTGATATAGCCACTTCAAGCCTTCTGGATGTTCTCTTAAACAACTTCACCAAGATGAAAGAGGAACCCACGGCGCTATAACCAAAGCCAAAACTGATTGCTAGGTTAACCGTTAATCCTCCGCCCCAAATCGTATGGGTTGTAATCGCAATAAGAACACAAAATAGCGTGGTGAACGCGAAGCTTTTAATCCATGAAAACCGACTGTTTGAAGAAGTGTTCATTAAAATCGTCCTTTGATATTTATAAGAATCATATGACTATCGGGTAAGTTGGCGTAAGCAGAATCACTTTTACCGCCTAGAAAGCGTGCAGCAAGTTCCAATTCCAACGATGAATCGCCATTATCTAACGCCTGATAGTTGAGCCACTGAGTCGCAATAAAACCACCGTCTTGTGGAGACAACATCACATCAAATGTTGGCGTGATATCTTCAAGCCAGCCATGTGTCGAATCCAAAGACCAGTGAAACATGATGTTGTGTTGGACCAAATTAGCGTGCTGATAGCCTTGCGCATAAGAACCAGCCAATGAAGCTGTCATCGGATTCACCGACAAAGACTCTGCACTTTCTATTGCGCTTTGCCACTCAGAATTGCTCCAAGCGCGGCTATCAAACCAATATTCCAGCACCACATTGTGTCCAGTATCATTCGCCCATGTTAATCCGGCTAACGCTTGATAGGTCTCGCCCTGTTCTTCTAAATAAACAGGTTTCAGCAAGGAATCAGGCTGGCTGTAACCAAGGCTTTGTCGCTGATAAACCATCGAACCATGAAACTCCCATGCGAGGTTTAATACCGAAACCAAGCTCGCTCCAAACAAGCCGTGGCGCACATCGTCGTAATAGGCGACCCATTGATACTCGTGGTCGCCAATCAGGTTGTAACGACGTAAACCCACACCTTGTTGTTGGTTTTGCTTTTCGAACTCATTCACGTCTTGGGAAGTCCACGAGGAATCGCTGTAAAGCAGTGTCCATTCGCCCGTCATATCGAACAGTGACGCCGACGCCACACCCGCGCCCTCTTCTGCGACAATGCCTACTGGGTTTTGTCGGTAAGGCTTGATGATGTCTAGTGGTCGGTAGCCATAGCCCACGCCCCAATCGAGGCGCACCTTGCCGAGCGTGACATCGAGGTAGTGGTCACCGATTATAGAATTAGACAGTTCAACACCACCTTGCCAAAACAACTCGCGCACGATGAATTCGGATTCAAAGCTCGCCTCTTGCCCTTGAGGGTTATTGCTCAAAATGTCGTTGGCTTTCACTGCAAACAGACCAAGCCAATTGTTATATCCAACCTCTAGATCCAGCAAGCCATTTAAAGACTGACGATTATCAGACGCTAAAGGGCTGAATGGCGACTCTCTCGATTCAACGGCTTCTGCACTCAGTTGCCAGTCCCACGCTAGGCTCAGATCGTCCGCTTGAGTCGTGTTACTCATACAAGACAATGCAAGCAAGGTAGCGATTGAAGACTTGATGTGGAATCGACGGCTAGAAGCTTTCATAGCAACCACCTACAGCCCAGACACGCTATTACGCGATAAGTAAGCAGGGTTGTAATACTTATCTTCCAAGGCTTGTTCAATCACTTCGCGGTACTCAATCACGGTTTTTTTACTTGGCTGAATCTTATCGAGCAAGGTCATCGACACCACTGTTGGTAAGCCATCTCGCACGCCTTCAGTAAACCACGCTTGCTTGGCTAACTTTCCTGAACGCAGGTACAAATCCGCTTTAACTGGAAATGCGCGATCTGCCGTTAACCACAGATCGATGGATTGATAGCTCGCGCCTTTGGTTTTCGCAGTTAGCTTTAGGTGATGGGTATCAAGTGTCTCGCTAGTCGGCATCTCAACCTGTTGTTCGGCAACCCACTTGCCTTGATAATCTTCGCTCCAAGTGAGCGTCGAAATATCCCCAACTGAAGCTTCACCCAATAGTTTTTGCATCGGGGTGATACGAATCGGACGGCGAGACTTCGGCATCAGTAGCCAGTAGTTATCTTCAATCATCAACATCTTTTGACCTGCTTCAACAGCAGACTTGAACACGACCAATGACTCTCGGTTTGGTCTTGTATAGACGTTGTACTCACGGGTTTTATCCAGTTGTTCGTCTTGATATAACGCGACTAAAGAGACCACCTTTGACGCTTGTGCACTGTTCAAGCGGTAGCTGTCTGCTTTAGCAATCATCTCGGTGACTTGTTGTGAATCGACAGCCCAACTTGGTGCCGATGCTAGAACCAAAGCCAACGCAGAACCTAAAATAGTGAATGAACGAGTTAATTTACACATAAACCAGCGCCTCCGTGATTGGCTTATTCACGCCTTTACGAGCAGAGAAATAAGCAGCCAGCAAACATATCGTCAGCACACCTAAAGTGGCGTAACCAACCAATTCTAATGAGAAGTAAATGTTGAGTGGATAACCTTCTGTTCGACCCGGAGGTGGTGGCATTTGTATATCAACCACCAGCAATAACACCGACACTAAGCCACTCACAAGCGCGCCTATCGCACTGCCAATCACCGCCAGTAACCCTGCCTCTTTTAAGAAGCCTGCGACGATTTCAGAGGGGTAACTGCCGAGTGCCGACAAGGTGCCAATTTCACGAGTACGCTCTGTGACTGACATGGTCATGGTATTGAACAGCGACACGAACACCACCAATGCCATCACTGCGCCCATGATGCCGAAGATACGGTCGTAAAGGTCTTTAACCTTGGTGTAGAAGAACGCGCGATCTTGCCATGGGGTGATCTCTATTTCGGAATCTTGTTGTACGTTTTGTCTATTCAGTAACACCTCAATGCGTTGCTGCACGGTCGATGTCTTGCTGGTTTCAAAAAGAAATACCGATAAGGTACTTACTTTGTCTGACGCTAAAAGCTCTTGTGCGGTGGTGATGTGCACGTACAACTGACGTTTGTCCAACTCAGGCACGCCAGTCGAGTAAATGCCCTGCACCTTAAAATCAAAGGCATTCAATGCGCCATCACTGGTGGTCGCAAGCAATGTGACCCAATCACCAACGGCCACTTTAAGGTTACGAGCAAGATCGGTTCCGAGCATCACTTGTGGCTCTTGGCTGTCGTATCTTGGTGATTTCACATCCGAGAGGGTTTGACCGTTGCGCACATCAAGAAACGGCCCTTTCATGTCGAACTCACGCTCATTAACGCCTGTTCCCATAAAGATGGTCGACTTGCTTCCGTTAGACACCAAACCGCTAAAGTAAACTCGTGGCTGCACACCACGTACGTCGCTGTCACCAATAATGCTCTTGGTGAGCGCTTGGACGTTATCCAGACCATTGCTCAGCGGCATATCTTCGTCTTGTTCAAAATAACCCGGCGTGCTCAGAGTAAGATGGCCCGTATCGCGCGCGGTTGATTCTCTCAAGGATTCGTAGGTGTACAGCCCATAACCGCCCGCACTAGTCAGCGCAAACACAGCAATCGCGATGATCAACACCGAAAGCAGACTACGTCGACCATTTCTCAATAGATTGAGCCACGCCAAACGCACCGAAGTTGGAAGTAAAACGGAACTAAAGCCTTGCGTTAACTTGCCCATGAGATAACCTCCATTGCTTCGGCTTGTGGTGCCAGTTGTCCGTCGATAAGTTCAATCACTCGATCACAACGCTGCGCCATTCTTGGGTCGTGCGTTGCGACGATAAAGGTGGTGCCCATCTCATGACCGAGCTCTTTCATAATGTCGATCACAAGGTTGGCAGTGTGGCTGTCTAAGCTCGCGGTCGGCTCATCAGCAATCACTAGGCTTGGGTTGTGGATTAACGCTCTGGCTATTGCGACACGTTGCTGCTGACCACCTGAAAGGTTATCTGGACGGTGATGAACGTAATCTCCTAGCCCAACACGCTCTAACATCTCTTGCGCTCTGGTCTGCTGTTCTTGTTTCGTGCATTGGTTCAACATCAATGGATAAGCGACGTTCTCAAGCGCAGTCATTACAGGAACTAGATTGAAGCGCTGAAATACAAAACCCAACGACTGGCGACGAAAACGCGCAGCAACGATCTGCTCTGTTGGATACGCTTTGCCATCAATGTCTATCTCGCCCTGAAAGTCCATATCCAACAAACCAAGAATGTTCAAAAGCGTGCTTTTCCCTGATCCCGACGGGCCACACAACGCCACCATTTCACCGCGTTTGATTTGGCCATCGACGCCCTTGAGCGCATCTACACTTTGACCGCCAGTGAGATACGATTTGCCGATACCTTTAAATTCAATCATCCCGTTGTCCTCCGATTACCAATCCATTCTTAAGCGTTCGCAGCTACTATTTAGCTTCCGCGTCCATTATTTAGCATTCGCAACTGTTACTTGGCTTTCGCTATTAGGGCCTTCGCAGTCATAGTTTCGATGTTGCCAGCATCGGCTGTTTCCATTTGTTCTAACCAAGCTTGTGCTTGTTTTAGGTCTTCAGCACGAATCGATGCCTCAATCGCATAACGGTAAATCCACGATGTCGCAGCGAAATGCTGTTGCTGGAAAGCATCTTCAGCCAGTAGCGAGAGGAACAGGTCGTAACCGCGATCAAAGTGGTTAAACATGTCTGGAAGTGAGGTGTAAGTCACCGCAGCCATAGCGCGAGTCAGGTAAGAATCTGGTAACCCTTGAACACGAGGTTGTTCATGAATGGGTTGGTCTTCGTCTTTCAGCAGCACCAATGATTTATCAATGGTCGATAAGCCCTTTTCTACATACTTCATCTTGTTCCAAGGCAAGAATGCATCACGGCCCATCAGGGTTTCTGTGCTTCCTAGATAAACCAAAGTCAGTGGCGTCGCGCCGTCTTGTTGCAGCGTGTCGTTAAGGCGTTCATAAGCCACCTCAACCATGTCTTCATTGCCTTGCGCGGCTTGGTTGTAGATATCGAGCACGTCTGAGCTTGGGTTAGCCAAAGCTAACGTAGAAGCGATTGAAACAAGCCCAATCAAAAATGAGCGCTTAAATTGAGAAATAAGTGAGTAAGTCGTGTTTACAGTAGTCATGATTTCTAATCCCTTTCAAATATTGACGTTGAAAGGTTAACTAGAATTTGTCATGCAGTTTTATCAATGCGACGAATGGTAATAGTAAGGAGTGAATGGTTTAGTTGGGTCGTGAGTGGTAGAACAGAAGTGGAAAAAAAAAGCCCGCGATACCTTCGAAGCACCTTTGCTTACTCAGTATCACGTCGCTTTTAATGGATTCGCTAGTTAACTACTTTTAGTAGCATTAATTTGACAACTTAAATTAACCTACTTTCTTAATCATCGTCGCTGGGTTGTAACCTTTCTCGCCTTTGCTCACTGGTTCGCTCGGGTTGTAGTGGCGCATCAGAACATTAAATTTACCCGTGTTATTACCGTTCATAGTTGGAATGTTGTTTGGCTGACCTTCACATCCGAAACGGAGAGTGTAGGTTCCATCGCTGTTCATCACGGGTGCCATTTCACTCGAAATATTGGCCTTGTCGTTGAACATGCGTCCATCAGCGTTATATACGGTCGCCGACCAGAATGAGCCTGCCTTCGGATCTTTGAAAGTCGTCTCGTAACATGCATTCGCATCGAAGTACTGGCTGGTTTGATAGATGTTGTCTTCAACCATTGCACCACCCCAACCGCCAGCTGCGCCAACGTAATTCATATAGTCAGTTTGGCCGCTTTCTTTGTTACCAAACGCTTTGGATTGGTCATATCCATCACTGAAATCGATGTTGCCAGCTTTATCCGTGGCCTTGAATGACGCCATGTCCCACTCTTTTACTTCAAACGGTTTCTCACTGCCTGTTTCAATCTTCAGATTACGGCGCGCATCATCTTCAAGCGCACGGACAATCACAAATGCGTGATCGGTTTTTGCACTGATTTTATGACGACCCGAACCGTAGATCATTGGTTGCGTCTCGTGGTTTTCATCGACTACTTGCAATGACACATATTGGTCAGTTTCTGGAACCGTCACGTAGACATCATCGTTCGACATATCGATGACAGAAACGGAGTAAAAGGTGTCTCGATTCATTCGCACAACAAACTGCTCTTCTGGAACGCTGCTTGGTACTGGCATCTCAAAGAATGTATTGATACCACCCGCTTTCTCTACTACCGCGCCGAGACGCATATTGGTGTATGCCTGAGCAAAATTATCTTCCGTGACAATGGTTGGCGCTGCAATAACGCTGGTTGAGAATAAAGCGACAGCAGTAAGGGGAAATAATGTTTTCATAGTAGCGACCTTTATATTTCAAAGTGAATGTCATTTGGAAGAGTATTATTTGCTCTGCCGATAGTGATCACTTTATACTTCCAAAATGGAAAGCGTGGAAAATAGGACTTGCCAAAATGGAAAGTACAGACTTGAACTTGCTGCGTACCTTTGTATTGCTGTGTCAGTCGAATAGCCTTAAAAGGGCTGGGATGAAACTGGGGATCTCCGAAAGCGCCGTCAGCAAACAAATGACCAAGCTAAGAGAGCAATTAGGACACCCACTTTTCGAGCGCACCACAGAAGGGCTGAGACCAACGCACTACAGCAAATCTATTTTGCCCAAGATTGAACAAGCCTTGTCCTTGATGCACTCCGCCACCTCACCAATGACATTCGATCCTGCCACCTATGAAGGGCCAATTACCCTTGCTTTCTTCGCTTACACACTCGAGTTTTCAGGTGTTAGTTTATTTAGGGAGCTCTCGAAAACATTTCCCAAAGCACAAATAGAGCTGAAAACTTGGACATCGGATACAGAACAAAAATTAGAAGACGGTGATATCACCTTAGGTGTGCATTTTCTAAATGAAGACCGTAGTTCGAATATCTTCCAGAAACGCATCATGGCCGACCAATTGGTGATTGCCGTATCAAAATCATTGGGGCGGCTAACATGGGAAGAGGCGTTGCGGTTGCCTTTTATCAAGATCCGAAGCCAAGGTTGGAATGAAGAACGTTACCGATATTTAGAAATGTTGAGAGGTAGTGGTATTGATCCCCACATCAGTATCACGGTGGACAATTTTTCAGTGGCGAGGCAAATTCTAGAGCAAGGTGACCACGCCTGCGTATTAAGCGATAGTTGGAAGGACGCTTCGCTTAACACCATAGAACCACCCAAAGAGCTTAGGATTGATCTAAATCTTGTGTCCTGCATGCGTCTTGTCGATCGCCAAAGCCCTCTAAACCTTGCCGTTCATGACGTGATTAAAAGGGTCATGCTTCAATCTATATAGGTTTTAATCTAGATAGTTAGTGTCTGAAACGAGTTAAAAAGGCTTGTTATCGTTTCATGCAAACAAAAATAGCCGCTAATCAGCGGCTATTTTTAGTTATCTAAACGAAGCTTCAATTACTTCTATTACTTCTGTCTTGCTACTTCTTTCTCTCTTCTACTGCTTCGTCTCTTCAACGACAGCTTTCATCAGTACTGATGTATCCATGCGGCCTTGTCCTTCAGCAGACAATGCCTTGTAAGCGTTGTTAGTCTTTTCAGTCAACGGAAGTTGGATGCCTTGGCGTTCTGCTTCATCTAGGCAGAAACCTAAGTCTTTGATCATCCAATCAATTGCGAAGCCGAAATCGAACTTGTCTTGCGCCATTGTCGTGGCGCGGTTTTCCATCTGCCATGAACCTGCTGCGCCGTTTTTAAGGCAATCAACCAGAGTTGGGATATCCAAACCTGATTTTTCAGCCAGTACCAAGCCCTCAGATAAGCCGTTCAATACACCCGCGATGCAGATCTGGTTCACCATTTTCGCGCGTTGGCCTTGGCCGACTTTACCCATTAGAACTGACGATTTACCGTAAGCTTCAAATACAGGTTGAAGGTCGTTGAATAGCTCTTGCTCACCACCACACATGATAGTTAACACGCCGTTTTCTGCGCCCGCTTGACCACCAGACACTGGTGCATCCATGAAGCGAACACCTTCTTCCTTCGCAGCGACTTCAAGCTCTTCAGACAGGATTGCAGACGTTGTTGTGTGGTCAACAAGAATCGCGTTTGGCTTCATTGCCGCCAGTGCGCCTGTTTCGCTGGTTGTCATGCTGCGCACGTCGTCATCGTTGCCTACACAAACCAATACTACGTCAGCTTCTGCGACACACTCAGCCACGCTCTCAGCGGCTTTACCTTGGTGTTTATCAGCCCAGTCTAATGCTTTGCTATGAGTGCGGTTAAATACCGTTACCTCAAAACCGGCTTTGACTAGGTGGCCTGCCATTGGGAAACCCATTACGCCTAGCCCGATAAAACTTACTTTCATTTCTTTCTCCTTTTCATTTAACTCAGCTCATCGTGATGGAACGATCGAACGCTCTCAATCAAGGTCTCGATAAGCAAAGTCAAAGCCTTCGGCTGATATTTTCTTTCTTTGTACACTAAATACGCTTGGCGATCACCCCGATGATACTCAGGGAGCACTTGAATCAGATTCATTTCCGGAGAAACATGACGAAAAGGCAGTGAGGCGATGCCCAATCCCTTTTGCGCAGCGGCCGCGACCGCATAAATATCGTTAACGATAAACTTAGGTTTGATCGTCACCATCTGCTCTAACTGACCAGATTTGTAGAGCGGCATATCAAACACATCATCGACATTAATCCACTCTTGATGCTCGAGATCGTCTGGCTTTTTAATCTCTTCGCGAGAATCCAAATAAGCTTGGCTCGCAAAAAATCCGTGCTTGGCCTTAAACAGTGGTCGCGCAATCATGCCGTCCATGTCGGAAATTTGAAACGTGATCAACAAATCACGATCGGTTTCAGGCACAACTTGTTGCTGGCTCAAGATGAGGTTGAGCTGTACTTTTGAGTACTCAGCAAGGAATTTCTCGACAGTCGGGCGAAGAAAGCCACTATAAAAGTTATGAGGAACGGCGAGCTTTATCTTGCCTTGAATGGTATCGCGCTCTTCAAGCAAGCTACTAAAACCCTGATGCAGTGACTCCATGCTGCTACTCAGCGCTGCAAAGGCCGCCTCACCATCTTTAGTGGCCACCAGCTCTCTACCCTTCTTCTCCAAAAGGCGAATGCTCAGGCGCTCTTCCAAAGCGGTTAATCGGCGCGACATGGTCGACACCGGCAGTTGAAGTCGCTTCGATGCCGATAACAACGACCCCTCTTCCACCACAGTACAAAACAGGAATAGATCATCAATGTTTCCAAATATGGAATTCATACTTCTATATGTGCCTATTTTTCTCATTTATGGATAGGAGTAACCTTAATGCATTCCAATAATAAAATCACCAAGGAGAGCAGATGAATAACAAACTGCATTGGGTTACCGCGATACTGTCTTCACTTGTCATGGCATTCATGATGTCGGGGATCATATCGGGTTATAAGATGGGTTTCAGTCAAGCATGGCCACCAATTTGGTTAAATAGCTTTTTGATTGCTTGGCCGTGTGCACTCACACTAAGCCTAACCTTGTTACCACAAGTCAGAAAGGTCGCCGAGTGGCTATGTCGCCCAAGATCAAAAACGATAGCCAAAGTGAGTTTATGCGATGAATAACGCCATGAATTCCAAAGTTATTTATAGAACCACCGGAACGATGATCAAAGAAAACAGTCATTGTTACCGACATAAAAAAAACCGAGCACTAGGCTCGGTTTTTTAATAACTGTTATTACTGTAAAGATTACAGCTCAGCGTTGTGGTAAACCTGCTGAACATCATCACAGTCGTCAAGCATGTCTAAGAACTTCTGGAACTTCTCAGAATCTTCTTCAGCTACTGGCGTAGTCGTTTGAGGAACGAAAGTGATTTCCTCAACGTCTAGCGTTAGCTCTGGGAACGCAGTGTTTAGTGCAGTCTTCGTTTTGAAGAACTCAGTCGTTGGAGCGAATACAGTGATAACACCGTCTTCTAGCTCAACGTCAGTCACGTCTACGTCTTCCATCATTAGCGTTTCTAGGATGATCTCGTCATCTTCGCCTTTGAACTGGAATACAGCTTGGTGAGCGAACATGTGAGAAACAGTACCTTCAACACCGATTTTCGCGCCAGTCTTAACGAAACATTGGCGAACGTCTTGGAAAGTACGGTTGCCGTTGTCAGTTAGACAGTCAACGATCACGCTTGTGCCACCTGGGCCAAAACCTTCGTAACGAGCTGGTTGGAAGTCTTCACCGCCGCCGCCGTTCGCTTTATCGATCGCTTTGTCGATAACGTGAGCTGGTACTTGGTCTTTCTTCGCTTTAGCAATCAGGTGCTTAAGAGGTAGGTTCATGTCTGGGTCAGAGCTGCCGTTCTTAGCCAGTACGTAAATCTCTTTACCGTATTTAGAATAAACTTTAATTTTTGCGCCTGCAGTTTTCGCCATTGAGGCCTTGCGCACTTCAAAACTTCTTCCCATCGGGATCTTCTCTCTGATTCAATTAACGGTGCAAATTCTAGCAAATTACTGTGTCATTTCAATTCTACAGCATTGCTGGGCAAGGTTTGTCTGCGTTTATGCGACACCCATTACCCGTTTGTATTTTTCTACAGACTGTTCAAACCACACCTTTTCATCTGGGTCACCTAGCTTCATTGCTTCTTCAACAATGGCTTCAGGGCCACATTTCGCTTGCTTCAGTTTCCATACAAGAAACGATGCTTGCTTATCCAGTTCGATTTTATTTTTCTCGCTGGGTGGAAGGAGTGAAAGGTTGATAGACATTGCTAGCCTTCGTCTGTAATACACTTGGCCGAGAAATATATCATAGAGCAGCCTCATAAAACCAATACTATGAGTAGTAGAAAGGGTTTATGAGACCCGAAACCAAACAAGTCACTGATGCAGGTCAAGCTAGTTTGAGAGAAGTGACGCCCCATGATGCGAAAGTATTACTTATTCGACTCACCTGATGAGCCGAATAATGAGTTAATCACATCACAAAGGCGCAAGAGTAATTTCTAACCTGCAATACTATTCACTCACCGCGAACACATCGCAGCGTGAAGCACAGATGAAATCATTTTTGTGGAGGCCTTTGATTGAGTGGCTCCACCAAGTAACGGTGACTTTGCCCCACTCCAATAAGATAGAAGGGTGATGGAACTCTTCTTCTGCCAACTCTGACACTTTGTTGCTGAATGCCCATGCTTGTTTGTAGTTCTTGAACTTAAACACCTTCTCAAGCTGTGGGATGCCGTCTCTTTCCATGATCTGCCAGTCAGACAACTCCAATAGTAAAGATTGTTGTTCATCTTTACTTAGGGCAATCGCGTCGATACTGCAGGCTTCGCATTTTTGTTCATTCAACATGTGTTGGTTCCTTGGGTTCAAAAAGTGGTGGTAGTAACCCCGCATCAATCGCGAGATCAGCTTGCTGTAATAGGTTTTCCTGACTGATTTTGAAGAGCTCAGATAGCTCGTCGATTACGTAATATTTCGGCTGCATGATGTCGATGCGATAAGGGGTTCTTAAAACCGTTTGTAGATCGAACCGCTCACGAACGGCTAAATCCCCTCCCAACGCATACATGGTTTCCGCCGGAGACGAAAGAATGCCACCGCCATAGATTTTCAATTGTTGGCCTTCTTTTACTAAACCGAACTCGACCGTAAACCAATACAAACGGGCAAGATAAGCGCGTTGTTTGGATGTCGCCGCTTGGCCTAGTTTTCCATAATGTTCAGTGAAGGCTGCGAAATCAGCATTAGTGAGCATGGCACAGTGACCAAAAATTTCATGAAAGAAATCAGGTTCTTGCAAATAATCGAACTCGTCTCGCGTTCTCAAAAATGTCGCGACGGGGAATTTCTTATTGGCAAGCAAATCAAAGAAACGGTCAAAATCGATTAACGCAGGAACAGGCTGAACCTGCCAACCTGTTGTTTCCTTTAGCACTTTGTTTATCTCTGGAAGCTGGGGAACTCTGTCTAATGGCAGATCCAGCAGGGTCAAACCGTGCAAATAGGCATCACAAGCGCGGTCACTAATGACGTCCAGTTGCCTTTTCACCAAGTCGTGCCAAATGGCATCTTCTTCGAGGCTCCACTCAACCCATCCCTCTTGGCTCACGGGCTTAGAATGATATTGAGTCATTACACACCTCCTTTTGAATGTCTCACTTTAAGCCTATCTCCACTCCTTATAAGCGCCAATTTGCGTGATTTTTCGAAACAGGCGATCGTGTAACATTTTATTTACACAATTCCGGCAAGCGCTTATTTTGCTGAACTTTTGACTTTGTAAAACCTAAATACCAGACTGAAAACGTTAACTTTTTGTTAAAGGTAAAGGAATGCACGAAAGCAATAAGCCCATTTGGCAGCCCAGTGAGCAGCGTATCGCTGATGCCAACTTAACCCGATTTATCGATAGCCTTGAACAATCTGGGTTAAACCTAGATAGGGACGTAAAAAGCTACGCCGAACTCCATCAATGGTCTGTGGAACATCCCGAGTCGTTTTGGCAGAACGTTTGGCAGTTTTGTGGAGTGGTCGGCTCGCAAGACTCTATTAATAAGGTAGAAAGCGAGACCATCAAAGCTCAAGGTGAGAGCCGCTGGCAGCAGCCTAAATCGAATCGTGATGCGGTTTGGTTTCCCAATGCACAAGTAAACTACGCCGAGAACTTGCTGCGTTTGGCACAAACCATGCCTAATGAACTGGCGATTTGGTTTGAGAATGAACGTGGCGAACAACAGAGTTATACATGGAAAACCCTGTGTGAAGCGGTCTCTAGCGTTCAGCAATGGCTTGTCGATAGCGGAGTGAAGCAAGGTGATGTGGTTGCTGCGTATACGCCCTATCTGCCACAAACCGTAATAGCGATGCTGGCAGCCACCAGCTTGGGCGCGATTTGGACATCAACCTCTCCTGACTTTGGTGTCGAGAGTGTGATTGAGCGATTTGGCCAAGTGAAACCCAAGGTGCTGTTCACCTGTGATGGCTATACCTTCAATGGCAAAACGTTCGATATGACGGACAAGAACCGTGAAATTATCGAGCACTTAACCGAGCTAAAACAGGTGTGTCAGATCGGATATTTGGGAAGGAATGACTTTGAAAATGATGTGTCGGCCCGAAGCTGGCACAGCATCATTAACCACTATCAGCCACAACCTGTGCGATTTGTGCGTGTCGGCTTCAATGAACCATTGTTTGTGCTCTACTCTTCCGGTACCACAGGCAAGCCAAAGTGCATTGTTCACTCAGTTGGCGGCACCACCATCAACCACCTAAAAGAACATCAACTTCATTGCGATGTTAAACCAAACGATCGCGTGTTCTATTACACCACTTGTGGTTGGATGATGTGGAACTGGCACGTCTCTGCTCTCGCCAGCGGCGCTTGTTTGGTGATCTTTGATGGCAGCCCAGTTTACCCGCAACCAAACGTTCTATGGGACTTGGCACAGCGCGCCGATGTGTCGCTGTTTGGCACCTCTGCCAAGTATCTAGAAGCGATCGAGAAGGCAGAGCTCTCGCCAATCGACAGCCATTATCTTCCCGACTTAAGAACACTGTGCTCAACCGGTTCTGTGCTTTACCCAGAGCAGTTTGATTACGTTTACAAACACATCAAACAAGACCTGCATTTGGCGTCCATTTCTGGTGGTACGGATATTTGTGGCTGCTTTGTATTAGGTAACCCAATCTCGCCAGTGTATCGCGGTGAGTGCCAACAGGCAGGGCTTGGCGTCGAAATCAAGGTGTTCAATTTGTCTGGTCACAAGGTCGATCACGAACGTGGTGAACTGGTGTGCACAAATTCCCTCCCCAACTTCCCTGTTGGCTTCTGGAATGACACCGGAGAGCGTTATCACAGCACGTATTGGGATAGGTTCGATAATGTGTGGCATCACGGTGACGAAGTCGCACAGAGCCTGCATGGCGGCTATCTGTTCTATGGGCGAGGTGACACCACACTCAACCCCGGTGGTGTGCGAATTGGTACTGCCGAGATCTACCAGCAAGTGAACACCATTGACGGCATCATCGATTCCATCGCCGTCGGTAAAGATCTCGACCGCAATGAGCAGATCTGGCTGTTTGTTCAACTCCAGCAAGGTGTGGATTTAAATGAAACGCTATTGACTGCCATCAAGAGCAAGCTCAAATCATCTTGCTCACCAAGGCATGTGCCCAACCAGATTTTTGCGATCAGTGACGTGCCAAAAACACGCTCTGGTAAACTGGTGGAGTTGGCGGTGAAACAGGTAGTGAATGGTAAGGCTGTCGAGAACATCGGCGCGATAGCCAATGCGGACGTGCTCGATGAGATCAAGCGTGTGATTTCACTTTAGCGCTCTTATCTCATAAGCTCTCAATTAGAAGAAAGTAACTTCCAACAAAAAGCCCTCCACTATTGAACATCGTGGAGGGCTTTTTGATCATAGCAACTGTTTTGTCGTTAACCTGAACTATGCGTTCGCATCAGCCTGATTCTCTGGCATTGCTTCGATAAACGCAGATAATTGATTGCACGCTTCGACAATCGAGTTAATCAGCGGATACAGCGACATATCAACGCCAAAACGCAGCGCGTTGTAGACTTGCGGCACTAAGCAGATATCAACGATACAGGGCGAATCCGTCAGGCTATACACCGAGTCGCCATGTGCTTTTCTGTGCTTTGCTAGCTTCTCTTCCAAAGCATGGAAACCTTGGCTCATCCAGTGATGAAGCCAATCCATTTTTGCCTCTTGCTCGCATGACAACTCTCTCTCCAAATACTGCAACACGCGCAGGTTATTAATAGGATGGATTTCCATCGCGATATCCTGCGCCATTGCCAACGCTTGATAGCGAAGTGGTGTTTGCTCAGGGATCAATAAGGAATCTGGGCTGCTCTCACACAAATCGCTCTCGTCCAAGTATTGTAAGATCGTCAGCGACTGATTGAGTTGAACATCACCATCCACCAGCACTGGCACTAATTCACTGGCATTAAGCTCACGATATTGTGGATCATGCTGCTCGCCGCCATTACGCACCAAATGCACCGATTTCGACTCATAGCTAAGTTGCTTTAGGTTCAACCCAATACGCACCCGATAGGCTGCCGAAGAGCGCCAATAACCATAGAGTGTAATCTTCTTGTTCATAAAGAGCCCTCGTTCATAACGTGCCTCTCTGTAGTTTTACTCTTGTCGTTATCACTAGCGTGGTCGATATTGACTGACTTTCTGGTCAATCGCGCCAAAGATCGAGTCACCATCGACATCAAACATCTCTAGACGAATCGAATCACCAAACGACATGAATTGTGTCGACGCCTTACCATCACGAATCGTCTCTATCATGCGTACTTCTGCAATGCATGAATAGCCTACGCCGCCCTCGGAAATTGAGGTGCCATGGTCAGTGCCTTGCTTATTCGATACCGTGCCTGAGCCAATGATCGCACCAGCCGACAGTGGACGAGTTTTCGCAGCATGGACGATCAGCTCAGCGAAATTGAAGGTCATGTCCACACCGGCATTAGGACAACCAAAAGGTGTGTCGTTGTAGGTTGAAGTCAGTGGCAGGTGTACCTTACTGCCTTTCCACTGTTCACCCAGCTCATCAGGCGTAACGGCAACTGGAGAGAACGCTGAAGAAGGCTTCGACTGGAAGAAGCCAAAACCCTTGGCGAGCTCTGCCGGAATCAAGCCACGCAGCGACACATCATTCACCAACATCAGCAGGCGAATCGAATCATGCGCTTGCTTGGCGCTAGCCCCCATTGGCACGTCACCGGTGACAATCGCGACCTCACCTTCGAAATCGATGCCCCATTCGTCGCTGGCAAATTCGATGTTGTCACGAGGGCCGATAAACGCGTCTGAGCCACCTTGATACATTAATGGATCGACCCAGAAGCTTTCTGGCATTTCAGCACCACGCGCCTTACGCACCAGTTCAACGTGGTTTACATAAGCGCTGCCATCCGCCCATTGATAAGCGCGTGGCAATGGTGATTCACAATACTGAGTGGCAAACACTTCACTGCCCGTTACATGCCCGTTATTTAACGAGGTGTATAGCTCTTCTAACTGAGGAGCAACGCTGTCCCAGTTATCCAAGGCTACCTGCATGGTAGGTGCCAGATGCATCGCGTGGAAGATTTCAGTGGCAGGTACACACTGTTTGAGATCTTTACTCACGACCATCAATAAGCCATCACGAGTACCATTTTTCTTGGTTGCTAATTTCATCCTTGTTGCCCCTTACTTCTCTTGCCAACTGTAGACATATTCTTTGTTCTCAACGCTATCGAGTTCGTCAGAGAACTGCAGTGCATGGCGTGTATCGATCATCACAGCCACTTCATCGGTGAACTTTTTCTTATGCGCTTGCCCAGCCTTAAAGGCTTTAGGATGAGGCCCATGAGTGAAGCCCGCAGGGTGGAAAGTCACCATGCCCGCTTCAATATTATCGCGACTGAAGAAGTCACCAGCGTGATAGAACAGCACTTCATCGTAGTCGTCATTGTTGTGATAGAACGGCACTTTCAGCGCTCCGGGATCGCTCTCAATCGGGCGTGGTACAAAGGTGCACACCACAAAGCCTGCGCCAACAAATGTAGTGTGTGCTGACGGTGGCAAGTGGTAGCGGTGTGACATCAGCGGTCTGATATCGCGCCAATTCACTTTCACTACGGCCAAATCCCCATGCCAGCCAATTGCATCCAGTGGATTGAACGGATAAGTGATCACGCTAACTTTATCGTGGCGTTTTACCTGTACTTGGGTTTGATCTTCTGAATACTGAGCGCGAAATTGATCGTTGATCGACGGGATTTCAAGAACCGCCGGATCAAACACCGCGTGATTACCGACCATGCCTTTCTCTGGCAAGGAATAAGCCGCGTCGGTGTTCTCTATCATCAAGATGAACATCGGCTCGCTTGGCTCTAAGCACCAGTTGGTCGAGCGCGGGATCATCACATAATCCCCTTCACTCACCGCTAGATGACCATAGTCACAATAGAGATCAGCACTGCCTTGGTGAATGAACAGCAGCTCATCGCCATCGGAGTTACGTACCAAGAAATCCATCTTCTCGTCCATGCGCCATACACGAATTTTACAGTCCGCGTTGTGCAAAAGATGAGGCACAGCCCAAGGGGTTATCTGGCTGGCTTTTTCCACCAGCGTAAAATAAAAAGCGCGAGGGCGTAAGTCGCCCTCCCACTCCGACCAACCTGTTGGGGCATGTTGGTGATGAAAGTGAGCGGCAGGGCCGAAAAATCCACTTCGACCCGCCTCTCGCTCATAGATTGCCTCTTCAGGGAAGTCGGCATGCGCTTGTTTAGAACACACCCCCTCCCGATGAGGAAACGAGATCCATTTATGCATCGTCTAATACTCCTCGACGAATCTGGTCCTCTTCGATCGATTCAAACAGCGCCTTGAAGTTACCTTCGCCAAAGCCTTCATTGCCTTTACGCTGAATGATCTCAAAGAACACAGGCCCGATTACTGTCTGCGTGAAAATTTGCAGCAAGATGCCGTCTTTGGTCGGCGCACCATCAATCAGAACGCGTAGGTCGCGTAGCAGATCGGTGTCTTCACCGTGGCCTTTCACACGATCGTCAACTTTCTCGTAGTAGGTATCTGGGGTTGGCATAAAGTCCATGCCGCGATCACGCAAAGTCTTCACGGTTTTGTAGATGTCATCCGTAGCTAGGGCGATGTGCTGGATGCCTTCGCCGTTGTATTCGCGAATAAACTCTTCAATTTGTGATTTGTCGTCTGAAGACTCATTGATAGGGATGCGGATTTTGCCACATGGTGAAGTCATAGCGCGGCTCACAAGGCCTGTTAGTTTACCTTCAATATCGAAGTATCGAATCTCGAGGAAGTTGCCGATACGCTCATAAAAACCAGACCACAGATCCATATTGCCTTGTTTCACGTTATGCGTGAGGTGATCGATCTCATAAAGGCCCACGTCGGCTTTCGCCATGCGCTCTTGCGCGTCATCATAGAATCGGAAATCAACGTCGTAGATGCTCTGCTTGCCGTAGCGATCCACAAAATAAAGCAAACTTTCACCGATACCATAAATGGCAGGAATGCTCAGCTCCATCGGCCCTATTTCTGTTTTATACTCTTCACCACCACCGCTGAAAGCTTGTGTCATTGCCGCAGTTGCATCGTTCACACGAAACGCCATGCCACACACAGATGGGCCGTGAACTTTAGCGAACGCTTCAGCTTGGCTGTGTGGCTGTTCATTGACGATAAAGTTGATGTCACCTTGTCGATACAGCCAAGCCTCTTTTGAACGGTGCTTGGCGATCTCAGCAAAACCAAGTGACACAAACAGCGCTTTAAGTTGCTCAATTCCCTTGTGGTCGACAGCTGTGTATTCAACAAACTCGAATCCATCCGTACCAAGCGGGTTGTATGACTCCACCATGAACTTTCTCCTTGTACCTATTGGTTTTGTATTACTGGTTTTTATTACGTGACTTCTTATGGCTTGAAGAAGTGTTGTGTGTTTTTTGTCTTTAATTAAATTTGGCTCACAAGCGGAAAGATTGGAATGCATGGAAGGAAATGGGTAATCTCGCTAAAAACCCGTCAATTTGTAAAAAAATTGTTACACGAAGACAATTAAGGAATGAAAATGAGTGCTATCAAGGGATTGAAAGGTGATGGTTTGATTTACAACTGAGGAATAGATGTTATTGAATTGTTACACGCATAGGCTTTTAAGCGAAAGGGATGGGATAAATTCGGCTTAGTGCCGCCTTCGATGTTATCAGAAATAGAAGGCGACTTTTGAACTTCATCAATTTAAAGAGTCACAGACGAGATACTCTTGAACGCATAGAAAGCACAGACATTAAACTGATGAGCATTAATAACCCGGTACCGGCACCACTACGTTCAACATCTTCAGCGCTATCATCACTTCTTTCAGCAATGTCTTCACTTGTTGCTCCAGATATCGGGATAAGTTTCACTGCCACCACCCTCTCATCACCCACTCCATCATTACAATAAGCAAAGTGCGCGGTTGAATCATAAGCCATAGAAGAGGAGCTACTTTCGCTCGCAAAACATTGTATTGCCGTCCCAGAGATAACACCCGCGTCATTAATGTCGGTTGCGTCCAATATCCTAAAGTGGTTGTTAGCATCACTGTAGTCACCACCGTTAGTTAGGTCGTCTAACCACCAAGCTTGATCATTATATCTTGCACGTCTATCAGCATAGCTACCAGTGTCGTTGTAAGGGAAAATGAAGCCGCGATGCCTTCTTTCATGGCCGTCTACTTCAGAGTGAGTTTCTGCGTCAACATAGCCAACAATTTCATTGTAATTATTGATCTCACTTGCTTTTCCTTCTGCACTATCAAAGAAAATGTCTTCACCTAAACTTGCGAAGAATGTGGCTGTTGGCGTTGTGTCATTCGCATCAGCGACAAACATACGATTGTCAGACACACGATCCGACGCATAATCACCATCTCGTTTTGCATAACCAATAACCATCATGTTTTCATTAATATCTGTTGCAACAGAATTACTGTGAATGTATGAATCACTCACTTCTACCGTCGCATTAGCGATAAATGTAGTCGTCCAAGCATTTTCCGAAACGCTGAAATTTGACGTACTGCTTGGCCTAAACACAGCAGCCTGCATAAGAAAGTTATCAGAATCATCTAGCTCTGTATTGTAACCAACTAAAACAGGATAAGAGCTATATGTCCCTCTAGATGAAATCGTTGCAGCCCTCACACTCGCCTGTGCTGAAGCTTCATCATCGTTGTAAGAGTAATAGGTCGAACTGGTTTCCCAATCGGATACAGCAAAACGGTTTCCATCATCATTGGGGCCATTCGCATCAGTTATATTCCAGACAAAAGCTCGATTAGCAAAAGCAAAGTTCTGACACTCTGGATATAAAGCAGGCTCAATATCTCCATCGATACAATTATCTAGATCCTCTGCATCACTGTCGGATGTGTACGGAGAGTCATAATCTTTGTATCCATCACTGTAATAAAAAGTCGCAACGGACGCGCTTCCGACCACATAGCTTTCTCCTTCATAACTGAAAGAGTCAAAAGCCATCGTTCTTCCCATTTGGGAAATTATATTCGCTTCGCCGTCAGCATCGCTGATCGTAATACTGGTATCGGCTTCAGGTTGGAGAACCGTAAATTCAGTGCCTGTATCGTAGTAACCACGCTGCCTATACAACTGAATATATTGGTTGTTATAGCTGTAGTAACCACTGCTGGTGTTACCAAGAACAAAACCATTCTCGTTAACTTTAGTGATGACCTTCTCCTCTGTTCCATCAACAAAGGAATAACTATAACTGCTCACATCAGGTGGGTTACTACCGACATCCGGGATCTCACTTAACGAGTAAGAGTCATAAAAAGCCGTGGAATTCGTCTGATAGCTCAACTCGTAATATGCATCACGCTCATTTTTCAAGCCTCCAATACCAGCATCCTCATCGCCATACCACAACAAAGAACTCCAAGCTTCACAAGTCGCGTAGCCAAGTTCGCTCGTGCAGTAGCTATAGATATCGTCATAATCCAAATAGTAGAACGTGTTATCGAGACCTAAAGGGACCTCCTCTTTAAAGGAAAAACCTGGTTCTGCATTTTGAGCTTCCCCTGCGAATGCGTAGTCGGTGTCACCACAACTGGTACTAAAGCAATCCGTTGTACCAAGCTCTGGTTCAACTGCGACCCCATACACCGATTCCGTTTCTACTGGTGATTCCTCTAAAACCACCCTATAAAGCGCAGCGTTGCTATAAGAAGCAACCAACAACGTAGAAGAGACAACAACTGACTTTTTTACCATTGCCTTCATTCTACGGCTCCTAAAAAATAATCCATTTCAATACCAACGATAGCTTTCTGCCTTTATTGCTAAAGACATTAAATTCATGAGTTCAATAGTGGACTAGGATAAAAATAGAAAATGTGGAAACTATGTAGAAACAATGGAGGTTTAAACAACCTGACTTAATGGGCTGATGATCTGATGCGCTATTAAAATTAAGCGCTTACTTTCATCTCCTAGATTTATCCATTTTCTCTGCTAATTTGATCGCTAACCTATTTGCGTCAAAGAAATACACTTATATTTGGTTACGAATAGGAATTAAATTATGAAAAAAATCACGACAGCATTACTTTTACTTACATCGACATTCGCGCTTCAAGCGTGTGCTGAAAGCCGTGAAGGTCCAAGAGAAATGCCAAGCTTTGAAGAAATGGATGCAAACGGTGATGGCGAATTACAATTAGAAGAGCTCAGAGGTCCACTCGCCGATGACTTTGACAAACTAGACGCAGATGGAAGCGGTGGTCTATCGGAAGAGGAAGTTCCGCCACCACCACCAAGACGTCAATAATTGTTAGAGGGTTATCCAAAAATAGTGATAATTCAATGCGAGCTGATGGGACATAGCACCCTGCCAGCTCGCTATTCGTTTCTAACAAAAAGACGCTTATACATGGCCTAAGATGAATTAAGAAATCAATGTCCATATTTCCCACAAGATTGGGGATTAATATTGGTTTAACTCACTTTTGTCTTAACTCATTTTACTGTCCTAATTCACTTTAACTTCTGGAGAGAACGTGCGCATATCAATTTTCACTAAACTGTTTGTTTCAATACTAATGGTATGCGTGACCATGCTCTTTGTACTCACCTATTTTATTAACTCCAGTTTTCAAAGAGGGCTCCAAGATTTCACAAATAATAATGAGATTGCCCTAGCTCAAGAACTCGCCAATAACTTAAAGCAATATTACTCACCTTCCGAAAAGTGGAGGCGGCTAGAACGTGAACCACATTTAATCGCCAGTAGCATTGGTGGTCCCTCACGACCACATGCTCGTGACAGACACCCATCTCCACCACCATTACGAGAGCCGGAAGCGCCTGGTCTTCAACCTATTTGGCAACGACTCAACATTTTAGATCAAAACGGGCGAGCTATAATTGGACCTCCTGAAAACCTACATCACCTTGAAGATGGTCAGCATCAAGCACTAGTCGAAATAACACGGGATGAGCAAGTGATTGGGTATATCTCCATAATCCAGATGGATGAAATATCAGGGCCTTTAGCTGAAAGCTTTTTCAAACAACAAACGACGCATGTAAGCACTATCGCATCGATTACCGTGTTGCTTTCATTTCTTATCGCTTTGTTTCTTGTTAGGCGATTTTTGAAACCATTGCGTGCTTTGTCGAAAGGTGCCAAATCTATCGAAAATGGCGATCTCGATTTCTACATTGAAAAAAGCGGCAATGATGAATTGTCCGATCTCATCGGAATATTCAACGGTGTAGTCGAAACACTAAGAAAACAAAAAACACTTAGAGAACAGTGGTTATCGGATATTTCACATGAACTTAGAACGCCTATCACCGTGCTAAGAAGTGAACTAGAAGCGCTACAAGACGGTATTCGATCACCTGAACCAAAATACATAGACTCGTTACATCAACAAATCATCACACTGGGTCAACTCGTTGAGGATCTTCATCAACTCTCCCTGTATGACATCGGATTTAACCTCAATGTAAAAAACAACGTTGATATACATAAACTGATTGATTCGGTGATCGTTCAAAACTCGATCCGTTTAGAACAAAAAAACATCACATTAACAAAGCACTATAACCATTCAGCCCCACTGTTAACCTTGTGTGATGATAGATTACTGACACAACTGTTTGTGAATCTGTTGGAAAATAGCGCGCGATACACTAGCGATAATGGGCATGTATCGATAGATGTTACCGACATTAGTGATAGTATTATTATCAACGTTGAAGACAGTGATCCAGGTGTACCTGATGCATCACTCCCGCGTTTGTTTGAGAGGCTTTACCGCGTTGATAAATCGCGCAGTCGCTCAAGTGGCGGTTCTGGGCTTGGCTTATCTATCTGTAAAAATATCGTTGAAGCGCACCAAGGACACATTACTGCCGACCACTCAGAATTGGGTGGGCTACGAATCATCATAGCGTTGCCAAAGGAAATAAAATCGTGATTTTAGTCGTCGAAGATGAGCCTGCATTAGCAAGTGTACTGTGTGAGTACTTAGAGCACTCTGGCCTTGAAAGTCATCATATTATCGATGGTAATCTTGTCATTGACTGGGTAAAACAAGCATCGCCTAAACTCATTATTCTCGACCTAATGCTACCCAATCGAGACGGGTTGGATATTTATCGAGAACTGAGAACGTTCAGTGACATCCCAGTAGTTATGGCGACAGCCAAAGTAGAAGAGATTGATCGACTCGTTGGGCTTGAATTAGGTGCAGATGATTATATATGTAAGCCGTACAGCCCGAGAGAAGTGGTCGTGAGGGTGAAAAATATTTTGCGCCGTTCCAACAAGCCCCAAGCCACGTCAGCAACGAACGCCATTGATATTGATGAATTGAGTATGACCGCCGTCCTATGTGGTATTAAGTTAAGTTTAACGCCAGCTGAGTTTCGGCTTTTGCACCTTCTTTATCAAAATGTTGGCCGCATTTATAGTCGCGATCAATTGATTGATAAAATCTACGACGATAGAAGAGTAGTCAGTGATCGCACTATCGATAGCCATATTAAAAACTTACGCAAAAAAATGGTCTCGATAAATGAAAAATGTGACTACATTAAATCCATTTACGGGATAGGTTACAAACTTGAAATAGAATAATACGAATCAAAAAAGCCGCTGTAGTCAGCGGCTTGATAAGTTCTAGAACGAAGCTAATTCGAATATAAGATTCGCGTTAATCCCAGTTGAGAATCGACCAATTTGGTTGATCAGCCAATGCTTTCAAACGCGGGCATGGATTCACTAGATACGCAAAATCAGCGTGTTCACACAAAGGTAAGTCGTTGATTGAATCCGTATAAAAGTGAATGTCTGAGTAGTTGGTTTCTTGGTTGTCTAACCACTCTTTTAAACGCGTCACTTTACCTTCACGGTAGCTTGGCACGCCTGATATTTGAGACGTGAAACGGCCTTGGTTTTCGACTAAATCGATACCGAGTGCATTCTCGATACCAATCTTGCGGCCGACCGCTTCCACTAAGAAAGTCACGCTGGCAGAGATGATCAACATGTCGATGTCATCATTCTCTAGCTGCTCAATCAAAGGTTTCGACTGTTTAAACTGCTTAGGCAGAATATGCTGTTCAACACACTCTTCCACCAAGGCAGTGACTTGCTCTGTTGGCATGTCCGCGAGCGGCTGCATAGCGAAAGTGAGGTAATCTTCCATGTTCAGTTTACCTTCCGAATACAGACCCATTAAGCGCTGATCTTCTTCGATAAAGTTAGGCGAAGTGGCAATGCCCTTTTCAACCAAGAACTCATTCCAAAGCATAGCTGCATCGGCATTGATCAGCGTTTCATCCATATCAAATACATACAAAGGTTTGAACATCTTAGGCTCTCACAGGTTGAATTTCGTTAAGGTTAAACAGGAGTTCAAGTTGGCTGCCGTTTGCCAACAGTCGCTCAGAAGAACGGTTAAGTAAGTCGACCGTTAATTCACACTCATCAACGTCCACTTGGTAGCGAATCACGTTACCCAGGAGTTGGTGATTGCGAATGGTGCCGGTTTTCGGCGCAGAGATATGCTCGCCATATTGTCGGCCTTGCTCTTTAACGTAGATAGATTCAGGTCGAATCGCCACCTTCCACTCGGTTTCAATATTAAACAGCTGCTTAGCCTTGTTCGCTTGTACCAAGTTGTAGTGCCCCATGAACCCTGCCACGAATTCATTAGCCGGTTGAGTGTAGATCTCTTCAGGTGTGCCGGCTTGCACGATCTCGCCTTTATTCATCAAGAAGATACGGTCAGACATGATCATCGCTTCTTCTTGATCGTGAGTCACGAAGATCGTGGTCAGGTTCATCTCTTTTTGAATATCTCGGATCTGCTGGCGCAGATGTTTACGGATCTTCGCATCCAGCGCTGAAAGCGGTTCATCCAACAACAGAATACGCGGCTTGACCACCAAGGCTCTAGCCAAAGCCACACGCTGACGCTGACCGCCTGATAGCTGATGCGGGTAGAACTTCTCTTTGCCCATTAAGTCCACCAGCCCAATCACCTTCGCGACTTCGCGCTTAATCTCGTCAGCAGCAAGCTTTTTCATCTTAAGACCAAACGCAATGTTGCCTTCAACCGTCATGTTTGGGAACAACGCATAAGATTGAAACACCATACCGATGCCACGCTCTTGCGGTACTTGATGAGTGATCTCTTCACCATTCACCCAGATTTCACCACCATCGACCGGATTCAAACCCGCCAAGCTACGCAGAAGGGTTGATTTACCGCAGCCACTTGGGCCAAGCAGCGTGATGAATTCACCCTTCTCGATGGAGAATTCAATGTCTTCAAACACCGTGTTGTCACCAAAGCGCTTGGTGAGGTTTTTTGCATTTACATAGCTCATTATTTTGTTCCCTGGCTGAAACGACTTGCCAACCAAGTCAGTAAGAAAATAAACAGGAAGTACGTCATCACAAGGGCTGACGTGAAGTGACCACTGGTTTGACGCATGTTGTATAGGTAGATTTGCAGCGTCTCGTAACGTGTACCCACCAAGATGTTGGCGAACACGAACTCGCCCAATAGGAACGAGAACGACAAGAACAGCGACGCCATTAAGCCTTTCTTAAGGTTTGGCAGAATAATCAACAAGAACGCCTTGGTGGTGCTTGCACCGAGCAGGTGAGCAGCGTCCATCAAGTCATGCAGGTTGATTGCTTCAAAGCTGTTGGCAATCGCGCGATACATGAATGGCAGTGCGATGGTGAAGTAAGTACCAATCAAGATCCACGGTGTACCTATCAAAGAAATCTCGCTATCGGCATACAACTGAAGTAAGCCGACTGACGAAACTACTGGCGGTACTGCGAACGGCAATAAAATCAGGATATTCATCACCTTGTCGAGTTTCGGGAAATAGTAAAACACCACGAAAATCGCAGGCAAGACCAACACCACACTCAATGACAGTGCCGCCACACAGATAAACAGTGAACGACCAAAGGCGTGTAAGAAGCGAGGATCCGTCAGCAGGTTGATGTACCAATCTAGAGTAAAACCATCCGGCAGGATCGTTGCACCCCATCGAGAAGAGATCGAGTAGATAAAGGTCGCTAAGATCGGGATCATCATGATACCAACGATCGAATAGACCACGGTTTTATGAAAGCGAGTATTTACGGTGTTCATTACTTTCTCTTCCCTGCGTAGCTTTTGCTGATCAGCCATTGGTTAATCACGGTGATAAAGGCCAGCATCGCCATTAGAATTACGGAAATTGCAGCAGCTAGGTTTGGCTCTAGGAACAAGTCGCCCGATACTAAGCTCGCGATTCGAATCGTAATCACGTTGTAGTTGCCCGAGGTCAAGGCATACACACTCGCATACGCGCCAATCGCATTGGCAATCAAGATGATGAAAGTGCCAAACAAGGCAGGAGATAGCACAGGCAGCGCAATTTTGGTCCAGTATTGCCAGGTTTTCGCGCCAAGCAGTGCTGAGGCAGCTTGCCAGTCGTCACTCAAAGCATCGAACGCTGGATATAGCAACAACACCGCTAATGGGATCTGGAAGTAGATATAAATCGCCAGCAGGCCCCACTTGCCATACAGGTCGAAATCCCCCAGTAAACCGTACTGCTTGAGCAATAAGGTGATCGCGCCGTTGGTGCCCAAGATGATGATGAAAGCAAACGACAGAGGCACACCAGAGAAGTTGCTGCTCATATTGGTGAAGGCAATCACCGCATCGCGGATTTTAGAATCAACGCGGCGCAATGAAGAGACCAGCAGAGTCGCAATCGCTAAACCAACAATACTCGACCAAATCGATAACCATAAACTGTTGCCAAAAGCCTGCATCATGAAGGCAGAATCGAATATTTCAGAATAGTTTTCGAGAGAGAGCTCATCGTCATAGAAGAAGCTGTTGATCAGCACCCAAACCATAGGTGCCAGTTGGAACAGGTAGAAAAACAATGCGAAAGGCGCAAGCCACAAAGCGGGCTTGAAGCGTTTGAACCAAGATTTGGTTTGAGGTTTAAGCGCAGAGCCATCGCTCTGCGTGATTACAGAACTGCTCATAGGGCCAACAATTCCTGAGTGTAAGATTTATCGTGTTCAAGGTTAAGCAACTGACACACGCTGCCGCAGATGTCGGTCTGTTTCACTGAACATTCTTGGTGTGTGAACTTATCGCCAATCACAAAGAATGGCACTTCACGCTCTTCAGGTAGGATGCCACCGTGAGACAAGTCATTGTTCATGCCGTGGTCACTGGTGATGATCACCTGATAACCATCGTCTACCCATTTCTCAAGATAGTTCGACAGGTAGATATCCGCGCCACGTGCACTGTTGCGGTACTGGCGAGAATCCAACCCATGCTTGTGCCCAATATCGTCAATGTTCATTGGGTGAATCAACAAGAAGTCAGGCTGATGAGTGACGCGCAGATGCTCTGCATCCAAGAACAAGGCTTCATCTGGGTAGTGGTCCCAATGGTAGAAACAGCCGTGTTGAATGTTCATGGTTTCATCGTTGGTGAAACGGTCGCGCACTGCATCAAACGGCGCTCGGTTATATAACTCACTCACCCAGTGATAGGCAGCTGCAGCCGTCACTTTGCCCTGAGATTTCGCCAAGCTAAAGATCGACTCGTGATTCGACAAACGCACGATTTGGTTGTTAACGATACCACTTTCAACAGGGCGAACTCCGGTTAAAATGCACTCATACAATGGGCGTGACATAGACGGCAGTTCACACTGCATTGGGTAAAGTGTGGCGCGCAGTTTGTTTTTTTGCGTGCTCTGTTTATTTTGCAAATCGCCCTGTTTTTCATGAAGATCTTTAAGTTCTAGAAGACCGTTCAGGTAGCCCATACAATCACGGGCTACCTGATAATTCAGTCCATCTAGAACAACAAGGATAACCTTATTGCTCATGGTCTATTCTCTATTGCTTGTTTCTATAAGCCACCCGTTACAGGTGGCATGTTAAGCGGGGTTATTGCTGGTGAATCAATACGCTTTCTTGCCATTGGCGCGGCAGGCGACGTGCTGATTTTTCCCATGCTGAGAAGTCAGATACTGGGTGAACGTTGCTGTATTGCTCGTTCGAGATCAGTTTGTCTTGTACTGATTGAGGTAGCGTAACGCTGCTACGGATTGGACGTGCGTAACCTTCTGCTAGGTTGATTTGGCCTTGGTCGCTGAAGATGTATTCACGAGCCAACTTCGCCGCGTTCGGGTTTTTCGCGTATTTGTTGATGATGGTGGTGTAACCAGAGATCACTGAACCATCTTGTGGAATGCTTACTGTAAAGCGCTCACGGTCGATCTTGTCGCGGTAGTTCAATGCGTTGAAGTCCCACATGATCGCCACTTCTACTTCGCCTTTTTCAAGGTTCGCGATACTTGGATCTGTGTAAGACAGACGGCCTTGCTTCGCTAACTCGCCAAAGAACTTAATCGCTGGTTTTAGGTTTGATTCGTCACCGCCGTTAGCAAATGCAGCCGCTAGAATTGCGTTGTTTGCTTGCGCTGCTACGCCTACGTCACCAACAGTAACTTTGTAGTCGCCTTCTAGTAGGTCACTCCAAGACTTTGGTGCGTCTTCAACAAGGTTATTGTTTGAAATGAACGAGATAGTGCCTGTGTAAGCCAGAGCCCAGTGACCATCTTTGTCTTTCGCCCAGTCTGGAATGTCATTCCAAGTGGTTGGCTTATATGGCTGCGTTACGTCTTTCTGCACTGCGACACGTGCAAAGGCGAAACCAACGTCACCGATATCTGCGGTTGCGTTTCTTTTCTCTGCTTCAAATTTCGAGATCTCTTGTGCCGAGCTCATGTCTGTATCCTGATGCTTCAATCCGTAGTTCGCTTTCAGATCAGCCCATGTGCCTTTCCAGTTTGCCCAACTGTCTGGCATGCCTACACTGTAAACCGCACCCTCTTTTTGAGCGGCTTCAATCAGTGATTCAAGATCAGCATCCTTCGCCATCGCTGGCATTGAAAGTGTTGCCGTTATTAGCGTTGCGCCAATCAGTTTAGCTGGCGATACAGTTGAACGGCTAAGCAAAGTTTTCATTGTCTCTATCCCTCTGGACTAGGTCAGTAAGTTCGTTTTGTATGCTATCGCCAGAATATGACGCTTTCGCGCAACTTATTTGACAGTTCAGATGCATTTACATGGCAGTTATATTTCACTCATATGACAGCAAGTCGTTGTTTACTGTCACATTCCTGTTAACTCCGTGGTTTACCTTATTGAACACACGAACTTATGGACTAGATCAGTAATGAGAACATTGGCAACAGGGCAATCAGGGACACAGCTAGGCAGAATTAAGGCAAGCATCAGAGAACAGCTTCAATCTGGCATCTTCACCGAGGGGCAAAAACTGCCATCCGAAAGAGAGCTTAGTGAGCTGTTTTCCACCACACGAATCACGCTCAAAGATGCGTTGGTGTCGTTAGAAACCGAAGGTCTGATATACCGAGAAGAGCGCCGAGGTTGGTATGTGTCGCCCGAACGTATTCGCTACAACCCATTGTCACGTTCTCACTTTCATCAAATGATTCGCGAACAAGATCGCATAGCAGAAACCAGACTGCTGAGCACCCGCACAGAGATGGCGGCAGGCGATTACGCCAAAGCACTAGAGATAGAACAGATCACGCCTATACACGTGATTGAACGATTGCGATTTATTGATGGCAGAGCGGTACTGTTCGTCGAAAACGTCTTGAAAGCGCCCTTGTTTGAAAAAATATTGTCGGAAAACCTCACCATGTCACTGACAGGTATCTACCGAGAAAAATACGGCTACGAGACCAAGCGTTCGCGCTTTGATGTGATTCCTACTTCTGCCCCTGCACATGTCGCTAAGGCGTTGAATTTAGCTGAGGGGCAACCTGTTCTTAAAATCTGTCGAGTGAACTACAAACAGGACGGCGAGTTGATGGACTGTGAGCTGGAATACTGGCGACCCGATTCTGTAGTGATCCATATTGATAGTATTGGGTAATGCTGTGCCTGCTTAAGAGAAGAACCCCACACATATAAAAACTCCGACGGATTGAGTCGGAGTTTTGGGTTTAGCGATGAAACATTAAGGTGATGTAAATCATCTAGTTCATGAATCAAGTTTAAGGAACTGCCTTACCCTTGGTGAGTCTGGGTTAGTGAAGAACTTCTCTGGATTAGATTTCTCAATCAAGATGCCCTTCTCAAGGAATACCACCTGATCCGACACCTGACGCGCGAACTCCATCTCATGAGTCACTACCACCATGGTGTAACCCTCTTGCGATAGCTTCTTCATCACCAGTAATACCTCTTCGACCAATTCAGGGTCAAGCGCCGAGGTTGGCTCATCAAACAGTAAAACATCCGGTTCCATCGCGAGCGCTCTGGCAATCGCGACACGTTGCTTTTGTCCACCCGATAACATACTTGGGTAACTCTCTAGCTTGTGTGACATGCCCACCTTGTCGAGTTGCTTACGAGCCATCTCTTCAGCGTCAGGCTTCGCTATTTTCTTTACGTGTACCAGCGCTTCCATCACGTTTTGCAACACGGTGAGATGCGGCCATAAGTTGAAGCTTTGGAAGACCATTCCAAGACGCTCTCGAAGTTTCGCCAACTCTTTGTATTTGAGCGGCTTCCCCGTTTCAGAGTTGATACCAATACGCTCATCACCCATGAAGATAGTGCCGCGTTCTGGTTGTTCTAACCAATTCATGCAGCGCAATAATGTCGATTTACCCGACCCCGACGAACCAAGAATACTCACCACATCGCCTTTGTTGATGGTGAGGTTGATGTCTCGGAGCACTTCGATGCCATCAAACTGTTTCGACAAGTTTTCAATGTTGATGATCGTCTCGCGCTCTTCCAACAGTGGCTCGCACTCAATCACTTCCAAACTCACTCCCGAAGAGGGGGTAATCGGCGCTTCCGTTTCAATAATCTCTGATTGTTTAAGCATGGCTAAGCCCTCTAAGTTCAACTTTGGTTTGAATTCGTTTGGTAATGGTTTCAAGTGCAATACTCACCGCCCAGTAGAGCGCAATCGCAATGATGAAGGCATTCAACGGGATGAAGTAGGTCGATTGAATACTATTGGCTGCCGCGGTAATTTCTGCGACGGTAATGATGCTAAGAAACGCGGTGTCTTTTAAGCAGATGATAAGTTGGTTAGTGATCAGAGGAACCGACTTAAATAACACGTTGGGGGTGATGACTCGGGTGAAGGTTTTGAGCTTAGAAAAGCCGTAAGCGTGCGCCGCTTCGATGTAACCAGGCTCTAACCCTTTGCGTACACCGCGGAAAATCTCACAGAAATACGTACCATGATAGAGGCTGAGTGCGATGATTCCCGCAGTCACTGCATCTAATCGAATGCCAACCTGAGGCAAACCGTAATAGAGCAGGTAGGCTAAGATCAGAAACGGTAAGGTGCGCATCATGCCTATCAAACTGTTGATGGTGTATTTCACACCAAATCTTGAATTTTCAAGACAGTACAACAAACCAATACCTATGACGAAACTCAAGATTGAAGACGAAACAAAAAGATAAAACGTGGTCACAAAACCAGAAGCAAACAGCTCTTTTTGTTGCCAGATAATATTCCATTCTTCCATATTTACTCCTTAAATTTACCCACTCAATGACACTTCATAAGCAGGTAAATGGTGTTGCTGACCAAGTAGTTATGACGGCCAAACTGTGGCTGCTGATAACAGCTATGCATTTATTGCTGAAGATATGTGGCTCTGTTTTCAGCCACAGCTTGCAACTTCACCAACACGCCAATAATCAACATGTAGATGGCACCAGCACATAAAATTGGCCCGAGTGGCTCATAGGTAACCGCTGCAATTCGATTGGTGACACGGGTCAAATCAACGATACCGATCACTGCAATCGCTGGGCTGCCTTTGATTAAGAACGACATCTCATTGACGAGCGCAGGTAAGCTCATGATCACCATCTGTGGGAACATGATTCGGCGGAAGTAAGTCAGTCGTCGCATACCAATCGCTTCGGCCGCTTCCATTTGCCCTTTTGAAAAGTTGAGAAAAGCATTGCGCCAAATTTCAGCATTGAATGCCGATGTATTGAGTGTGAGCGCTAAAATGGCAGATACGTGTTTGTCTAAATTGATGCCAAATGACGGGAACGAAAGAAAGATAAACAGAGCCAGTGTAACCAAGGGTGTTGCTCGAGCCCAACTGACATAGATACCCAACATTTGATCCACAAACGGGATTTTCATCATTCGAATCAAGGCAATGACTAGCCCGATGACGACACCTAATACAATCGAGACGGCCGATATCCATGCCGTAGCCCACGCGCCCTGTAGCAACTGTTCCCAAGCGTAATAATCCATAAACGACCTCTTTGATAAGCGACTTCTTTCGATAGGTTTTGCGCAAATGACTCATGAGTTAAACCGCTTTGAACCCATTGGCATGGACACAAACAGCCGTTAACTGTTTGTGTCAGCGCATGCTTATCCATCTATTGGACTGCTGTTAGCTTGTGATACTGCTCAACGGAAGTGATGGCCTCTGAAGGCAGTTGGTCGAACGACTCACCGAACCACTTCTTCTGCAACTCCGCCATTTTTCCGGTTTGCTCTAGGTGCAGGAAAAACTCCGTTAAATAAGCCAAAAGCTCAGGGTTCTCTTTAGGAACAGGCCAGCTCACGAAACCCGGGCCAGAGACTGCCTCGCCTTTTTTGAATACCTTCGACTTGGATTTCACCACCTCGTTAACGGACACGACACTGTTGATCACGTAGTCTATTCGGCCGATTGCCAAGTCGGAATACGCTTCTGGGTAGGATTGATACTGAACGACTTTGCCCAAATACTTGCCTTGTGCTTCGAGCATCACTTCTAGCTCTGGAAGTCGCTCTAGCAAAGCACTGCCCGCTTGTAAGCCCACGGTTTTACCATCTAAATCCGCTACCGTATTAATGTCTTCCGCATCAGCTCTGGTTAAGAAATAATGCTGCGCTGAAGCAATCGGTGGTGTGAAGTCAAAGGCCTTCAAGCGAGCATCGGTAATGATCGCGCCAGTTAACGCCACATCATATTGACCGGCAGATACCGAAGCGAGTAATCCAGTCCAAGGTAAGATCTCTTGCTCAATATCGAACTTCGAATATTCACGTAACTCATCAAGCAAATCTTTGTTAATCCCCGCAGGCTTACCGCGGTCGATATAGTTGAATGGAGAGTAGTTATCTTCTGTCGCCACTTTCATGAAGCCTTGCTTTTCGATGGCTGCAAGCTCCGATGCTTGTGCGACTCCAAAACAGCCCAGTACAACTGTCGCTGCCGCTGTTGAAACCCATGCCTTCATCGTCATTCCCTGTTTCATACGCTTTCCTTATCGAGATTATTTGCCTGCCTTTACTTTATGAACGGAATGCATCGAAGACGTAGAGCCAATTTAATTTTCAGATTGGGACAGAGCGGTTTTCTAGTTTGGGACAAAGTAACTTTCGGGTTTAAGAGTGTGCAAAAAACTGTCCCTAGAACATCAATATGAACTCTGGCGCATTTCTTGCTCTTTTATACAGATTGGACCGAGGTTCACTGAGAATAAGGACTGTATCTCATGGCGATAAATCACAATTGTTTCATCGAGTTTGATTCCAAAAGAAGCCTTCAAGAACAAGTACGTAGCTATTTGGTGACGGCGATATTGAATGGTATTTTTCCGGCAGAACAAGCGCTTCCGTCTTGTCGTAAGCTCTCTAGCCAATTGGGTGTTTCACGCAATACTGTCTCCTTGGTGTACGACAGTTTACTCGACGATGGCTACCTCATCAGTAAGCCTCGCAGTGGCTATTACCTTTCAGAAAAGTATCAAAATCCGAGTGACACTATCGATGCGAGTTTGGATCATTTTGAATCAACCGACAGCGACAATGCACCGGATTGGAGCAAACGCGTTAAGCTGCAATTGGGCCAATACCCACGCATCGTCAAACCCTCTCATTGGAGTTGTTACCAATACCCATTTATTTTTGGCCAACCCTCTATCAATGACTTCCCATTAGCTCAATGGCGAGAAGCGACAAGAAAGGTCACCTCAGACCCACATGATCACCGCTGGCTTTGCGACAAGGTCGATAAAGACGTCGATATGCTGGTGGAACAGATACGCACAAGAGTGCTCCCACAGCGTGGTATTCATGCTCAAAGTGATGAGATCTTAATAACCTTAGGCTCTCAGAACGCGCTCTATCTACTCTCTACCTTGTTGATGAATCACCAGAGCCGAGTCGGTGTCGAAAACCCCGGTTACAAAGAAGCGAACCACATCTTTAATCTCTCTGGCGCACAGTTACACCCACATCAAGTAGATGAACAAGGCCTAAGGTTCAATGAACACTCTTCACTGTGTGACCACTTCTATGTCACACCCAGCCATCAAGCACCTACTGGCGTGACCATGAGTGACGAACGTCGAACTCAGTTACTTGAGATGGCTAAAGCCAATGATGCAGTGATTATCGAAGATGACTATGACGCCGAGTGCAACGTGGAGTGGAACCCTAAACCTGCGCTGAAAGCCAGTGATAAAGAAGGGCGTGTCATCTACGTCAGCAGCTTCTCTAAACTACTGGCACCCGGCTTAAGGTTAGGCTACATCGTGGCACCTGAAGAGCTAATCTACGACCTTAGAATACTGCGTAGGTTGATGTATCGACATGCACCAAGCCGCGTTCAAATGGAAGTGGCTCACTTTATTGAACAAGGCTACTACGACAGCTTCGTGAGGCGTTTTAGAGAAAACACGCGCCAACGCTGGAAGCTGATCAATGATGCAGTCTTAAAGTACTTACCAGACTGCAAGCGACTGGCTCAGAGTGAGCAAGCCAATTCTTTGTGGCTACAAACACCGAGTCACATCAATAGTCAACGCTTAGCGTCACGAGCCGCACAAAAAGGGATTTTGATTGAGACAGGGTATTCTCACTTCATGACCGATCCCGAAACCAAGTTGAGCAATGACACTTCATCTGAATTTGATCCCAATTCTTATTTCAGATTAGGTTTTCACGCGATCGATAAAGACTTGATCGCACCCGGCATCAAAGAGCTGTCAGAGGTAATGAAGAGCTAGCATCACAAAGCGTTATATGGACGTTGTTATTCAAGGCAATAACGTAAAAAAAGAGCATCAATCGATGCTCTTTTTCGTCTATACCTAATCAATTAAAAACTAGACACTCAAAAGCTAAGCACTCACTAAAAATAAGCACTTTGAAAAGGACGGGGAATCCTTTACCAAAATGCCTGTGTTTCTGTGTTAGCTATCTTATTTAAGAATCAAGAAGCGAGCTCAAGCAAAACTTCATCAATGATCTTCACACCTTTCTTAATTTCACTCGGTTGAATAACCAGAGGTGGCGCGACGTGAATACGGTTATTCACAATGAAGGTCAACAAGCCTCGTTTGGTTAGTTCCGCTTTCAATTGACCCATTTTTTCATTGCTCAATGGAGTCTTGCTTTCACGATCCTCCACCAGCTCTACCGCCCAAAACATCCCTTTCCCGCGCACATCACCAATCATTGGGTGCAACTCTTGAAGACTGAGTAGAAGTGGTCCTAGAACGCTGTTACCGACATTATCGGCATGTGTGACAATACCCTCTTGCTCCATCACATCGAGCGTTGCAACAATAGAAGCCATCGCCAAAGGGTGACCAGAATACGTCAAGCCACCCATAAAGAAGTTCGACTTAAAGTACTCAACGATTGGTTCACTGACTACCACGCCACCAGCAGGAACGTAACCCGAGTTAACCCCTTTCGCGAAAGTAATCAGATCCGGTACAACATTGAAATGCTCAAACGCAAACCACTTACCCGTTCGGCCAAAACCCACCATGACTTCATCAAAGATCAATTGAATGCCGTACTTGGTTGCAAGCTCACGCACACCAACAAGGTAGTCTTTGGGCGGAATGAGAAAGCCTGCTGTTCCCGGAATGGTTTCTAAGATAATCGCCGCAATCGCCGTTGGCCCTTCGCACTCTATCACTCGCTCTAAATGCTGCAGGGCACGCTCACTCTCTTCTGCCTCAGTCGCCGCATTGAACTCGCTTCGATAGAGAAATGGATTGAAGAAGTGAACGTGCCCACGGCTATACTCGTTTGGAATACGACGAAAATCGCCCGTCGCCGCTATCGCTGTTCCGGTATTGCCATGATAAGAACGGTAAGCCGATAGCACCTTATCGCGCCCTGTAAATTGTCTCGCCATGCGAATCGCATTTTCGTTGGCATCTGCCCCTGCGTTGGTAAAGAACACCTTCTTAAATGTGGTTGGCGCTTTCGACAAAATGCGTTTCGCCGCCAAACCACGAGTGAGGTTGGCAGTCGCAGGTGCAACAGTCACCAAGGAATCCGCTTGATCTTTAATGGCTTTGATCACCTGTGGGTGCTGATGGCCAATATTGGTGTTGACGAGCTGGCTACTAAAATCGAGGTATTCCTTACCTTCGTAGTCCCACATTTTGCAGCCTTGTCCACCCGCAATGGCGATAGGTTCTGCCGCCTCCTGAACTGACCAAGAATGAAATACGCTCTTGTCGAGGTCGATAATATCTTGGTTCACTAACTGTTCTGTTGATACTTCCATTTCATCGTCTCCATTAACAACACTAGATTCACAGCCCCTTGTGTCCAGCACGCCTTCAACAACGGAAGACGCGAAACACCAAACTGAAAAGGCTGCGCTATCGGATGGAATAATCTTCATCCCAAACAGGGCGAACCGCATAGTGTCAGTTTCAACAAAACCGTGGGCCAGTGAAATTGGCCCGACCCCACATTCCTTCCAACCGACAACCTGACCCAATCCAATCGTCGAACTGGCTCTATTCAAAATTCTTAGGAGTGAATAGATTGAAAGGCAGACGAGACAAATCTCATCAAATGCGAATGAAGAACAGCAGCTACAACAGTAGACAAGCACGCAACAACAAAGAGGTAAGTAAGAGTGGAAATGGGCTTGGCGATGACATTGATTTTGTTTGCAGGGGTAGTACGAGGCTATTCAGGGTTTGGATTTGCGATTATCGCAGCGCTATCCCTCAGCTTTATTGTTCCACCGCTGCAAGCCGTGACCATTGCGATCCTATTGGATTTTTTAAGTACTTTTCCTCTGCTCAAACGAAGTAAGTCCGCCGTCAACATACGGCTTATTGCGCCGTTGTGTATCGGCATGTTGGTTGCGGTGCCCTTCTCGCTGTACTTCATTAGCACGATATCTGAATCAGGCTTAAAGGCCTTTATCGCGATGATGTCTTTAGTCGCTGGCTCATTAATCATTTGTGATTTTCGCCTCACATGGCTACACCAGCGACACGCATTTTGGGCTGGGGCAATTTCCGGATTCAGCATGACTACCGCTTCTTCGGGAGGGCCTCCGTTGGTGACGTATTTGATAAGCCTGACCATTGAAACCAGTGAACAGAGAGCCACTGCAATTGTGTTTTTTCTACTGAGTTCCGCGATCTCGCTGATCGGCTTCATGTGGATTGACGCATTTAATCAAGCGTCATTCATCACAGGTTTATGGCTCTTACCGGCAGCTTTGATTGGCAATCTACTCGGGCAAAAGCTGTATCTATCAGTACCGAACTTGTCAGCAAAAACAACGACCGCGCCGATTTTGATCGGCATGGCACTACTTATGTTAATTTCAAATTAGAAGGATTTACTTATGGATAAGATAGCGTTCATTACAGGGGCGACCTCTGGCTTCGGCAAAGCGGCAGCAAAGCGTTTTGCAGAAGATAACTGGTCATTAGTGTTGTCTGGTCGTCGTATCGAAAGGTTACTCGACCTAAAGGAAGAATTAACGGTGCCTGTGCATGTGATTCAACTCGACGTTCGAGACGCAGACGCCGTAAAACAAGCCATTGATTCACTACCCGCTGAATTTTCATCGATTACCGCATTGGTTAATAACGCAGGCCTAGCCTTAGCGCCAGAAGGCGCGCCTGATGTGGACTTAAAAGATTGGCACACCATGATCGACACTAATGTCACTGGGTTGGTCAATGTCACGCATGCACTGCTGCCGACGTTAATTAAAAAAGGCTCAGGGAGCTCTATCATCAATGTTGGCTCTATTGCAGGACAGTGGCCTTATCCAGGTAGCCATGTGTATGGCGCGAGCAAAGCATTCGTAAAGCAGTTTAGTTACAACCTACGCTGTGACCTACAAGGCACAGGAGTGCGTGTGACTGACTTGTCTCCTGGCATTGCAGAAACGGAATTCACGCTAGTTCGAACCAAAGGTAATCAGATGGCTTCAGACAATCTTTACCAAGGTACGACGCCACTGTCAGCAGAGGATATCGCCGAACAGATGTTTCATATTGCGACCTTGCCAGAGCACATCAACATTAACCGAGTCGAGGTGATGCCGACTCGACAAGCGTGGTCTCCGTTTGCAATCGACAGGGATTAAACTTAAGCAGACAGAACGAAGATCAAACATACACAAACAGAAAGGTGGTCTACCCAAGTAGACCACCTTTATCGCTTCCTCAGCTTTTCACTTAAATGTAATCGACCACGTCAAAGGCTTGCCCTGATTCATCACTTGAGATGGCATAGCGATACGCTTTGGCCGTATCTGCAACTGGCACGCCAGTACTGCTATCCATTCCCATGAGTTTCATAGTTTCATTCTGAGGCGGAAACCCATCGTAGATGCCACTTAGGCGTGACCATGGATGTACCTAAACTCTTGCTCAATTGCATGAAGCATATTAATTGCGTTCTCAGACGATGCATGGATGATCTCGGTCTTAGGTACCGCGCCTATTTGTTCGATTTTTATTTCATTTTCAGAGAGTAGAGAGATAGTCGTACGCTCAAACTCAAAGCTATTTAGGTTCACGTCCATAATGGCGCTCGCCCACTCAATTGCCTCCAAATCTTTGGTTGTGTATTGGTTAGTCAAAATACCGCAACTGCCATCTGGTTTCGGCAAGACATGATCAACAATGCCATCGTAATCGTTGTCCCAAATCAGAATTTCTAATTCACCGTCACCATCACTCACTGCAGTAACTGGGTAACCACTTTCATCCAATGTGAGCAACACTTGGGTATGAGGCTTCAATTCAGGTTCATGGTGGGTGTCTGGCTGAGAGATTGAGTCGAGAAATTGTGAGAATGAGTATTTGAGATAAGCCTGCACTTCTTCACTGTCATTGATGTTCATGCTGCTTGGTGCGTCTGTGTGAGCGGTATTGATTGAGATTTCCGGCATGCCCGCTAAGAAGTCGTCGAATAGTTGCGTTGCTTTGTCTAACTCAGAGAGAGTTGCGATTACTTTACTCATGTTTATAGCCCTTTCAATTGATTAGGTTTCAATAAAAGCAAATAGCAGAGGTACAACAAATGATGGATGGGATGTGGGTGAATCCTTGATGGATCATCACTTTACATTAGCAAAGCCAAAGGAAAACTGTATGACAAAGAAATGAAGCTTGAGCATGGGTTCAATAAAGTGAGCTAGCGATCAATGTTCACGGTTCTTAACTGTTTTTTTAACTGACGGGTGCCAATGTCTTCTAACAACACATAAAAAAGACCCAAAGCACGGTGATGCTTTAGGTCTTAATAAAGGCGGGAATATAACTCACATCAAGCTAGACAATTTTTTGCTCACTCTCTTCGTTCGTTGAATCGGTTTCTTTCGCTAAAAAACTCTCAACGATCTCTCGTAGCTTCCCTTGATTAACAGGCTTAGGTAAAAACTCATCCATACCCACATCAAAACAAAGATGCTTGTCTCTCTGCACAACGTTGGCTGTGAGTGCGACGATAGGAATATGTTGTGAAGAGCCCTCTTCCAGCACTCGGATCTGCTTAGTTGCTTCAAAGCCATCAAGAACAGGCATCTGACAGTCCATAAATATCATCACGTAGTCATTAGCTTTAAACTTCTCGACGCCGATTTCCCCGTTGTCTGCGATATCAACCTCAAAGCCCAGCTTCTTAAGCATCATCTTGGCGACTTGTTGATTCACTCTCGAATCTTCCACAACTAAGACTTTGCCACTAAAAGAAGCCGTGACCGCCGCAGGTTTTGATTCTTCTTTTAAAGCCGTTTTCTCTGGTTGTGCTGGCTTAGCAACAGTAGCGGGGTTGGTGACGGGTGCCGGTTCATTGTCTTTAAACGCCACCTCGCCTCGATTTGGGTAGGTGAAGGTTGAAGTATCAGCGGCTCTCGCAAGTACCTCACTGATGGTCCACTTAAGTTGGTTGTCCTGATAAGGGCGAGCGATGTAAGCGACAAAGCCGACTTGTTTCGCGCGAACTTCATCTTGTTTTCTTGGGTCGGCGGAGATCATCACTAACTTAGGACACTCGCTACCAAAGCGCTCGACTAAACTTCTCGCTAGTTGGAAGCCATCAACCGACGGCATCACTTTATCAATCAACACCAAGTCGTAGGGTGACGACTTAGCCACAGACTCTGAAACCAACTCTAGCGCTTGGTTTGCCGTTTCGCAGCACTCTGACTTAACGCCGAAGGATTGAAGCTGTGTGGACGTTATACGCATGTTCAACTGGCTATCATCCACCAGCAATACCGAGACCTTATTAAAGTCGATGTTGCTCTCGTCCACTTCTAAACACGGATCAAAGTCGGCAACGAAATAGAATGTACTGCCCTTACCTTCGACACTGGTCAGTTCAAGCTTGCTACCCATCAAGGTCACGATCTTATCGCATATCGTTAGACCAAGTCCTGTGCCGCCATAAATACGTGTGGTACTGCCATCGGCTTGTTGGAACTTATCGAATACCGATTGCTGTTTGTCTTCTGCAATGCCGATACCGCTGTCTGTCACTTCAAATCGAACCCTTAGCTTTTGCTCCGGTTCAATCACTTGCTCTAAATGAAGCGACAGCGTGACATGGCCATGCTCAGTGAATTTGATGGCGTTGCCGACCAAGTTGTTCAGTACCTGTCTGAGCTGAGTTCCATCGCCAATCACCATGGTTGGGATCTTAGGATCAATCGCGAGTTGGAATCTAAGCCCTTTCTGTTCAGCTTTAACTCGGAACGTCGATTCAACATCGGCTGCGATGCCCATCATTTTCATTGGTTCTTGCTGAAGCTCTAAGCGACCCGCTTCAATCTTCGAGTAATCGAGGATGTCGTTAATCAGGTCGAGCAGCGTGAGTGAGGAGGTGTTGAGCATATTCACATACTCTTTTTGCTCTTTCGGCATGTCCATTTCAGAGAGCAGAGATGACAGCCCAATAATCCCATTCATTGGGGTACGGATCTCGTGGCTCATGTTCGCCAGGAATTCACTCTTGTTACGGTTAGCCACCTCGGCGATATCTTTGGCTTTTTCCAGTTCTTGGTACTGTTGACGAATGCGTTCAATCGACTGGTTGTAACTGCTCTCTAGTGTCGAGATCTCATCTTTGTAAGTCGAATCGGTTGGCGTTAAGAAGCGCGGTTTGTTGTCTTCAACCTGTTGTTGATTGATCTGAGAGGACATGGCCATCAAGCGTTTCACGACAAGACGATACACTATTGTTAGACACACCAGAGAAAGTAAGAAAACTTTGACCGCTTCGAAGGCGAGTAATAACAGAACCCGTTCTTCGAAGTCATTGAGGATCATACTTAAATCAGATTGCACCGTGAGCGTCGCTAATGGGAAGTCTTTGCCGCCCATCTGGTGCACCATCTCCCAAGACTGAGAGTAAGACTGGCCAGTGGTTGGTCGGCCTAGTTCTAGAATTTTTTCATCGGGGCTTTCTATTAGAAGATAACTAACAGAGGGTAAACGAGAGATGCCTTCAGCTTGCACAAACAGTTGGGTTCGGTCTTCCACCCATAAGCTCGCTGTTAAACCAGAGAGGTAGCCAGCTTTAACCTGTTCGATCTGAGAACTGATAAAAGAAACTCGATTTTGGTACTCCACATATAATCCCAGACCTGTCACTATGACTGTGAATAAGGTACTGATTGCGATGATTACCCCGATCAACTGTCGGGAGAGTCCAATATAGCGTTTTCCTTTTTTCACCATACACAAATTACCATTATTGTTATCCTAGCAAACTACAATTACTCAACTAGTATAATAGTAGTCATTCATCAAATAACTAGGGAAGGTTATGAAAAAACATCTTATCGTTGCATCCATAGTCAGTTTGTTTTCAAGCAGTTATGCTTTTGCAAGCGAACCTCTTCACTACTACATTATTGCGAGCCAAGCGCAACCTTTTCAGATCGAAACTGACGGGTCATCTCACAGAGGAATGGTATCGGATATTGTTGAAGCGGTATTCGATGACAGCCAATATGAGATCAACTACCACACCTACCCTTTTAACCGAATGATCGACAAGCTCGATGCTAGAGAGAACCCAAACTGGGTAACCTACGGCAGCCCAAGTTGGGGAAATATCCAATCTGTTAACCTGTCTGAAGATCCGATTTACAATGTAAAACACGTGTTACTCAGTAGCGGTAAAAAGCCGTTTGAGTTCAATACAATCGACGACCTAGACGGGAAAGCAGTGGTATTGCTGGTGGGATTTGAATATCCGAACCTAGAACCATACATCCAACAAGGCAAGCTCAACGAGATTCGAGTTAAAGATTACACCGCTGCGTTTCGTGTCCTGAACCGAGCACCTGGCGATACTGTGTTTGTGGAAATGGAGTCACGAATCAAATACAACCTAAACGAGCAGAAGCTGAGTATTGATGACTACCAGATGCAAGAGTTCGGTTCAGTCATTAATAACTACCCTATCCATTTGGCGTTCGACCCTGAGATGGACCCTAAACTTCAAACCTTCATTAACCAACGTCTAGACCAGATGAAAGACGATGGGCAGCTCAACGACATCGTACAGAGTTACTTATAGCAACGGCATCACTTATAACCCAAGCATCACCGTATAGCTTAGGTAACGCACTTTAGCTCTCTTCGATACCTAACTCGCTCTTAAACTTAAAAGGCCGCCCTGTTAAGCACACAAGCTAAACAGGGCGGCCTTTTCAATTCCTCTTTAAGGGCTAAAAGAGTTTGCCCGTAATCGACCCACTTAATTTGGAACAACCTAAGGTCAATGGATTAGTGTGCAGCGATCAAATGCAGTTGCTGAGTACGAAGCTGTTGACGCACAGCCATCAGAATCTTGCCTAAATGGTTCTCGCCAGTTCCATCGCCGCCATCGCCCCAAAAATGGTCTTTGTGTGAATGTTCTTTGATCACCGAATCTCCGGTATTGGTAAGAAATAGAGCAAACTGCGGATTCTGTCTGAATTTCTCGGTGACGATGAACTGCATCACTTCAACACGAATCTCATACCAATCCTCACGAACTTGGTCTTCGTAGTCACGGCTCAAAGAGAATGCTTCAGCAGGTGTGCTAGCTTGCAGAATAGTATTGCGAAGTACTTCGCAGGAGAACTTCATAGCTTGATAATAGTGTTCGCTGGTTGCCCAAATTTGATCATCAATCTTGATGGGGCAAGCTGCAAAATTTGACAGGTATCCGTTTGGATCTTCAGGTTCATAAAATAGCACTTCTTTGGCTTGAGCCACAGAATTAGACATAGCCTTCTCCTTACCAACGACATCACATATTTTTGCTTTAACTTTAAAATTAGTGGCGTTGCATATTACTGTCAAACAACTTGGTTAAAGAGTATGTCATGGGCGTGTTTTTAGTCTGAAGGACGTGATTTCAAAAAATGTATAGCGAAGCTGTAAACTAGAGAAGAGAATCAAGCTATTGATTTAACATAGACAGGAATTATAAAAAAGTACTTATAAATCAAAGGGTGGCATGGTGCCACCCTTCTAAATGCAATGGGGATTATTAGTGAATAAGACCTAACTCCCTCGCTTCTTCCAGACTCAAACCGCTTTCTCTAATTTCTCTTAGAGCCTCGATACGACGACGAGCTTCAGCGGACTTCATTTTCTTTTCTGGTTTGAAAGATACTTCTTCTTCAGCATCCCACTTGTTTGCAATATTTGTCATTTCATCATGGTTGATAGAATTAATGGACATGTTTTCCTCCGAAAAGCACCATGTAATGGACAGGTAATCTGTAGCAAATGCTATTTCGCTTGTTAAGAAAATCTGTACTGAAATGTGATGATTCCGACGCTTCACAAACCTAATTAACAAATGCCTCATTTAAACTTTGCCAAAGGCATTTTCTGCAATTACATTTAAAAGATTCCCCATAAGAAATGTGGTTTGATCCAACTCTCATTTTCCCCTCTTCCAATTCTTCTTTTCCGCTGAAAATTCGTGAAATAACCCAAGATAAATTTCGAGGCACTTCATTCTTTTTGTGCTCATCGCTTTCACTAAATTCAACACATGTTAATGATAATAGTTATCAATATCATAACTGAGTATTTATCATGTCTGTGGGAATTTCAGATACACCACTTCTCGAAGTGAAGAATTTATGTGTCGACTACATCACCGATGACGGTGATTTCAACGCGGTCAAATCCGTCAGCTTTAGCATAGGCCAAGGTGAGATTTTTGGCTTAGCCGGGGAATCTGGCTGTGGCAAAAGTACCATCGCATTTGCCATTAACCGTCTGCATAAGCCGCCCGCGTTCATATCTGGAGGCCAAATATTGTTTGATGGACAAGATCTACTGAGCTTATCAGACAGTCATTTGAATACCTTGCGTTGGAGCGAGATTGCCATGGTGTTCCAAAGTGCAATGAATTCACTCAACCCTGTATTAACCATCGAAGAGCAATTTGCTGATGTGCTGCGCCACCATAAAGGCATGAGTAATGAACAAGCCAAAGATCGCGCAGAAAAGTTACTCGACCTGGTAAACATTCCGCGCAACCGGCTCACAGAGTACCCTCACCAATTCAGTGGCGGCATGCGTCAGCGTTTGGTGATTGCTATTGCCCTCGCCCTCAACCCTAAGCTGATCATAATGGACGAGCCGACTACTGCTTTGGATGTGGTTGTGCAGCGCGAGATTTTGCAGCAGATACACCAACTCAGAGAAGAATTTGGCTTCTCGATCCTCTTTATCACTCATGACTTAGCGTTAATGAGCCAACTGTGTGACCGCATTGCCATCATGCGCCATGGCCAAATCGTCGAAGTCAATCAAGCCTACGAGATTCGCAATAATCCGCAGCACTCCTACACCCAAAAGCTATGGAGTTCTTTCCCTAATATTCACGAACATGCTCACGCGACAGCGTGCTAGGAGAGCTCTATGTCACAACCAATTTTTCAAGTAAAAAACCTCGTCAAAGAGTTCACTGTTGGCGGTGGATTTGGCAAAGAAGAGATATTCAGAGCGCTGCATGGCGTAAGCTTTGACCTATATGCAGGAAAAACGCTGGCACTGGTTGGCGAGTCCGGTTGCGGGAAAAGCACCTGCGCGAGGCTGATGACCAAGGTTTACCCTGCGACAGAGGGAGAGATTTTATTCAATGGCAGAGACATCTCGACACTCAAGAGCCGTAAAGACATCTTGGATTACCGCAGCCGTGTGCAAATGGTGTTTCAAGATCCATTTGGCTCACTCAATCCGACTCACACCATAGAGCACCACTTAACTCGCCCGCTTAAGATTCATAAGCAAGTCGCCAATAAAGCGGCTCTAGAAGAACGCCTCAAAGAGTTGCTCACGCTGGTAGAGCTGCCTGTCGAAACTCTCGCGAAATACCCTCACGAGCTCAGTGGCGGCCAAAGACAGCGGGTTAACCTAGCCAGAGCGCTTGCGGTTGGGGCTGAAGTCATTCTTGCCGATGAACCGACCTCGATGTTGGATGTTTCAATTCGACTTGGCGTGCTCAATCTCATGCAAAAAATGAAGAAAGAGCTTGGGATAGGCTTCTTATACATTACTCACGACCTTGCGACCGCTCATTACATCGCAGAAGAAACTGCGGTGATGTACAAAGGACAGATCGTTGAATGGGGATCAACTCAGTCGATCTTAACGAATCCGCAGCACCCATATACCAAACTGTTGATCTCTGCAGTGCCGGATCCTGATCTGCCATTTGGCGAACTCGTAAAAAATGAGCCAAACTATTCCATAGACGCAGATCGTATTCGAGAGCAGAGCAGCGAAATACAGCATGACATTAAGCAAGTCGCTGATAATCACTTTGTAAAACAGTGGGATAACGTTGCATGAATGAACTAGACACTTGGTTAGAGCGAATCGGAGATTGGTACAAAGACCGAAAGCATGATCAAGTGGAACGGTTGGAACCTTTGATCTTAACGCCTCCAGATGCACTCTGGGGGCCTTTGATCACAGATGAACAAAGCAAAGGCATCGCATGTTGGTTAGACGGGTGCCTGCGTATCTTTACTTTCTACCGAAATTCAGACCACAAGCCACATCATCAAGAAAAAGCGTATCAATACCTAATGTTCGCTTACAGTAAGCTTCAAGCCGTGTGTTGTGACACGAAAGCGGAGCCAGACTTACAAGAGTGGTGTACACAGCGAGTACAGCATTTGTGTGTGCTCGCGTTGGAGTTTGCGAATCAACAACAAGAGCCGCGCTGGTTACAAGAATCCGAAAAATTGATCGAATCGCATGTCCGCTTTATGGCAAGCCAGTCCCAGAACGATGATCAAGGAAACGTGAAACATCAGATTCACTGATCATCCCCTATCGATCCAATATCAACTCATCAAAATGACCGTCTAGTTGAAACGACAGGATCAATTAAAAGCATGATCTCACCTTGATCATGCTTCAGAAGCCGAAGCATGTAAGCTATTGATTTTTTAATGTTGAGCGGAATTTAAGACAAAAAAAAGCGAGTCCCTTGGGGAACTCGCAAAAATCTATTCAGTATGATGTAACAAAATATGAGCCAATCTATTAATCATAAGAAAGGACAAAAGGTTGTCTATTCGGGATAAATAATAATCAACTGGATGCGTTACATTGTCATCGCTTTGTCAGCATTAGGTGCAATTATTATCAGCACCTAATGATGATTAAATGACCTATTCACAACAGTGAAAGCGGGGTAAAAACTAGTGGCCAATCGCCATTTCATCGAGCGCCAAGAACACATTTTCATCTAGATGACCTTCGTGCACTTGTTTACACACTTTACGACGCACCGCCAAACCAGAGATCAGACGTTCGATAGAGAGATGTCGATTACTGTTGCTATCACGGTCGTTGTACAGCTCAATCAGCTTACTCAATGTTTCGTAAGGGATAACATCTTCCCCTACTCTCAGCCAATCAAGCTTCTCAATGAGCTCTGAGCACTCTTCTTTGATCGAGGCATGTGAGTGCCCTGTCATAGCAGATAAAGCCGTTATACTGCGTTCTAGAGCCTCTGCAGAGGTATATTTAGAGAGCGTTATCATGATCTCGTCAGCATTGATCTCAACAGAGTGCTTACGTTGCTTCACTCGACGTCCTAATTTGCCTCTTGGCGACGGTGCCTTGCGCTGAATCGGTTCAAACTCACCATCGATGATCTCAGACAGCTCTTCCAGCTTCTGCTTAGAGACCATCTCGTTGCGAAGTGGGTTTGGCAGCGTTGGTGCCATGTTACGTTTACCGGCGTTGGTGGTACGTGCTCTTGAGTATCGCAGTACTTCTTCCACGTTACATTTGATATCTACTTGATAATCGGTCGTTTTGCCTTTTTCGATCAACGCGGTGATCGTCAAGTGATAACCCCAAAGATTAACCAGGAAGGTATCTTCTTGATCTCCGACTTCGCCCAACTTTCTCAATTCGCGGATCAGATCCATCGAAAAACGACGCCAATCGATGTTACGAGCCAACTTCTGATTCAGTTCGCTCAGCAACATACAATCTGAATGACGGCGGGCCATACGGCTTCTGAAGTACGAATACATTTGGAAAACCAAGGTATGTTGCTTAAGGATTTCTGGCGGGAACAAGAAGAAATAATCACGAGTCAGGAGCTCTTCGTAGAACGAAGGTTCCCAAACGAGGATGTATAGGTTCGGTTTAATGCGAATTTCGCCGTCAGAGCCCTCTGTAGGCGCTTCTTCCGATGCAGTAATGGTTCTTGCTAAGAATCGGAAACGATCACTCTTAAAGCCTTCTGGCATGTTCTCACTAAGCCAACGACCAGTAAGCTCATGCAGTTGGAAATCCGTAAACTCGATACGATCAATACTGTCGCGAATCGAGTCACGAGCAGGGCCACTGTCTTTCTTACCACGCAAAGACAAAATGTCCGTGATGTAGAGTGGTGTTTTGTTCGGCGTGTGTTTCGCGTCTAGGTGGTAATCATCTTGGTGATGGTCATGATACTGAACGGTTAGCGTGAACAACGCGAAAAGCGTCATCAGATCATCGACCGTCATAATATTTTTAGACGATCTTGTCTCGATCACAGCGCGAGTGCCCGAGATCGAAACCATTGATTTCTGGTAGCTCTTGCGCGTTCTAGGTGGCGCTAACGCTTGATCAATAATGCCCGCCCAATTGGTTGGCGAAACAATGAATTGATCCGCTTCGTCTTTCATCGTTGGGGGAGTATTAAGACCATGCTCATTCAGTAAACGTTTGTTTACTTTAGTTTGAGCGAGGGCTTTAGAACGCTTCTGCTTTTCGTTTTGCTTGACGCTTTCTGTGACTAAGCTGGTGGCACCCAGTACCGATATCAATTGGTTTGGGTTAACAAAGCGATGCAGCATGGTTTTACCTGCAAGGCCTTCTTCAAAGCGAACGGGGATTTGTTTGAAAAGACCGATATTTACCGCTGCTCTCAGCCTTTGTTGCAAGGCTGCGCGAGTGACTTGACCATCGGTTGATTCAATAATCTCAGTGGTTGAAACGTATCCGTCTTTGCTGCTAAACCCACGAAGTGAAATTAGGTTAAGAAGCTCAACTATGCTTTTGGTGACACCTTTGAAGTGTTGATATTGTTCTATCCATTCAACGGCTGTTTCAGATACCTCAAATAAATGACCATCTTTGTGGCTTCGTGCCTTAATTAACAATTTCTCTTCTGGTTTCATTTTTGATCCGTATCACACTAACCGTAATTTCACTATAGTTCCTGAATGATAAAGAAAGAATGATCATAAATAAAGAGAATTTATTGGCTTTTAAATAACTGATCTTTTTGATTAATATGATCTTAAATGATTAAATGATTAAGTGATTTAATGATCTGGACGTGAGTTTGCTTTTAAGTGGCTGAATTTAAAGTATTAAAAAAAATCCGCTTGGAAAGCATGATCATAAAGAGTCCGAAACTATGATCATTAAACCTAAGAAAGCATGATCACAGAACGTCAGAACGATGATCATTAAGTCATTGTAAGCATGATCATTATTGGTTCGAAAGCATGATCATTATACTTGTACAGCTTATCCACAGTCCATAATTCAACATGGTTGGTTAAGTCACTTCTAACTCGTCAATGTGGATAGTTTTGATGGCTTATCTATCGGAACAATGATCAAGCAAGTGCCCTTTTCTATCGTTCCTACCCTATTACGTACAAAATTTGTTCTGAAGCCGGTGTTAACGGCTGGCTTGAGTGTCATTAAAGCGGGCCTGCGTTACTTAGGAAGCATGATCATGAAATTGTCATGTTTCTGTATTCTGAGTCTGTGCAGATTGAATTTCCAAGCAATGAGGCCTTATAGGCCTCGAATCCCCATTGCAAAAGCATTTGCCCGTAAGTTAGCTGTTAAATTATATGCTTCCGGAACGATATTTACTTGATCATTTTTCCGGAAGTTGATCATTTCGAACAGTCACTCATGCGGATCAATATTGATGAGTTTACACCTTGATCATGCTTCATAATACCGCCTTATCAATTCTCTTACGCCTGATGTATTCCATGATCATTCTTCCGTATTAGGTTCAACTCTCTTTTATCTAGTGACGCCTCATCTTGTCGTGGTTTTATATTAGCGATGCTATTTTGGGTTTTTTATTGTTTCTTGGTTGAAAAACTCACAATTTCGAATGCAAATCACACGAACCGTAATCTATGCTTGTATTTCAATCGTTCCGAAGGTTTTTTGCTGAAATTGCATTTACATTGTAAATAAGTGATGCTGTAACATTTAAAATCTAAGCCAGAAATAGCATGGTTGTGCATGATAAAAACGGTCATTTTTTGTGTTTGTCTCAGCCGTTGTTTCATCAAACTGTAAAAATACAGTCTATTTTATGTGATTTTACTCATAAATGTATGTTCATGTTTTTGTTGTGTTTGTTGTTAATCGCTGTACAATTTGTACTTAGTTAATCATTACGGAAACTGGCAATGAAAAGAGAACAAACGATTGATAAGCTCTATCAGCTGGCCGAACAAACTCAACAAGTTCAGGCTGACCGAATTGAGATTATTCTGGAAGAGCGAAGTGATGAACATTTCCCTCCAATGTCTAAAGCTATGATGGAGACTCGTTCAGGCTTAACTCGTCGAAAATTGGATGAGGCAATTACCAAGCTTGAAGCGGATGGTCACCAGTTTACAAAGAACAACGCCAATCATTACTCGATTTCATTGACTGAAGCTCACATGCTGATGGACGCGGCGGAAGTGCCAAAGTTCCACCAACGCAAACAGCATGCAGACAACAAACCTTGGATTATCAACGTACAAAACCAGAAGGGTGGTACAGGTAAATCAATGACGGCGGTTCACCTAGCGGCTTGTTTGTCTCTGAATTTAGACAAGCGCTACCGCATCTGTCTGATTGACTTGGATCCACAAGGTTCATTACGTCTGTTCTTAAACCCACAAATCAGTGGTGCAGAGCACGACAGTATCTATTCTGCCGTTGATATCATGTTGGACAACGTGCCTGAAGGCCAAGATGTTGACCTAGAGTTTCTTCGCAAAAACGTACTCTTGCCAACTCAGTATCCAAACCTAAAGACAATTTCTGCCTTCCCTGAAGATGCGATGTTTAACGCTGAAGCGTGGCAAAGCCTCTCTCAAGATCAGTCACTTGATATCGTTCGTCTTCTTAAAGAGAAGCTTATCGACAAAATCGCCGATGACTTTGATGTGATTATGATTGATACCGGCCCGCACGTAGATCCATTAGTGTGGAACGCAATGTACGCGTCGAACGCTCTTCTTATTCCTTGTGCTGCAAAGCGTTTGGACTGGGCTTCAACGGTTAACTTCTTCCAACACTTACCAACCGTGTACGAGATGTTCCCGGACGATTGGAAAGGGCTAGAGTTTGTTCGCCTGATGCCAACCATGTTTGAAGATGACAACAAGAAGCAGGTTTCGGTTCTCACTGAAATGAACTACCTGCTGAATGACCAAGTGATGATGGCAACGATTCCAAGAAGCCGCGCATTTGAAACCTGCGCTGATACCTACAGCACGGTTTTCGACCTCACGGTTAGCGACTTCGAAGGTGGTAAGAAAACTCTGGCTGTCGCTCAAGACGCAGTACAAAAAAGTGCTCTAGAATTAGAGCGTGTATTACACAGCAACTGGCCTTCACTTAATCAGGGATAACAAGAATGGCAATTAAAACATCTGACTTAAATGCAAAGCTATTTGGTAAAGCAAACAAACGTCGCGTAGCAACGCCTCAAGAAGCGCAAACTGCGGCCAAAGAACAGGCTCAAGTGATTGAACTTTCAGTTGCGGGCGAAGAGTTGGTTTCATTTGAATTGGTTCGAATTCCTGCTTCTGAAGTAGCGACTCGAACGGTTGTTTTCGAAGAGAACGCGCGTGAGCAATCTTTCCTTAATGAACATGCGCTTTCTGACGTACTGACTACGTTAAAGGAACGCGGCCAACAATACCCAGCGGTTGGTCGTAAAAATAAAGACGGCAAGATTGAAGTTCTTGATGGTAGCCGTCGTCGTATGTCATGTATTTTGGCCGACAAAGAGTTCCTTATCTATGTTGCTGAAAACATTAACGGCGACCATGCTAAATTCTTATCTGATGTTGCAAACGCTCACAAACCACTTTCTCTGTATGAGAAGGGCAAAGAGATGCAAGCGAAGCTAGATAAAGGCGAAGCTGAAGATCAAAAAGCACTCGCGAAAATGTTCCAGTGTAGTGAAGCTTTGGTGAGTGGCGCATTAAAAGCGGCGGCTTTACCACTTGAATTACTACAAGCTTACCCAAATGTGAGCGACCTTGGTCGTCCAACGATTGTTAAGCTACACAAACAATTTGGTGGCCTAACGAGCGAGCAACAACAAACACTACTGACTAAGTGTGATGCTTCAGAAGGTTTTGTATGGCAGCGTAGTGAAGCTCAAGGCGTGACTCGTTTGACCAAAGACGTGACTGAAACCTTAGAAGGTTGGATTCTTGAACTGGCACCTGCGCCAGCAAAGAAAGCGTCTCCAAAAGTTGAACTAATTAAAGGCCGCGCTTCATATAGCCGTAAAGGTTCAAACTTAGCGCTAAATCTTAAGAAAGTTGATGATGCGACGATGGAAGAAATCCTGGCGTTCGTACAATCGAAGCTCGATTAAATCGACAACTTTCCCTTACTACTCTAAAGCCGCTTTATGCGGCTTTTTATTTGGCTGTGATAAACTGTGTTTAGACGAATCTGGACACTAACTATGACAAACCCAACCAACACTTTTCTACACACACTTTCTAACATCGCTCAGCATAACGACCACCGTTATGGTGTTGTCTTTGATGGCGATTTCGATTGGCAAAATTCCGCTGTTATACAATTCCTTCAAGATGCAGATGCTCAAACCGTTTTCCAGATTGGCGGTACTCCGTTTGAGGGCGCGATTCATGCACCAGTAAAAAAAGGCCAACAACTTCTTGGTCGTGAATGCCAAGTTCTTGTGTGTGATTTTAGAGAGCAGTTCGATGCGAATGGTTTTAGCGCAGCATTGGGTTCATTAGTCGGTGGCGGGTTGTTGTTGGTGTTACCGCCAAAAGTTGATGGCTCTGAAGATAGCGAATGCTTTGGTCAATCTTGGTTAAAGCTACATTTTGATAAACTACTTTCTGTTTCGCAAAGTGACGAACAGGCGGGTGTGATTGAAGCGGTTAATTCGCTTCCTCAAAAACTTAATGATGAGGACAACTCGATTGACCGATTTGAACAGCAAAACACGGCGATTGAGTTAGTTAAGAAAGTCGTCACTGGACATCGAAAACGTCCACTGATTTTAACCGCAGACAGAGGTCGAGGTAAAAGCTCAACACTGGGTATTGCAGCTGCCCAGCTTTTGGCAGAGCGACAGGGCTTAAATATTATTGTTACTGCTCCGTCTGTGAAAGCTGTTGAGCCCGTGTTTACTCATGCATTGCAGCGACTCGATGCGTGTGAAGTAATTAACGCGACTCACATTGGTTATCAAGATGGAAGTTTAAGGTTTGTCGCGCCAGACGAGTTACTAAAATCTAAGCCCGATTGCGATCTGTTGTTGGTTGATGAAGCCGCTGCCATTCCAATCCCAATGCTTAAATCTATGGTCGGTAGTTATCATCGCATGGTTTTTTCAACCACAGTTCATGGTTACGAAGGCAGTGGACGAGGGTTTGGAATTAAGTTTGAAGCTTGGCTGTCTGAGCATCGCCCTGGATGGAAGGGTTACAAACTTGAACAACCCATCCGTTGGAATCACAACGACCCACTAGAGCGTTGGCTATTTGATTGTTTCCTTCTTGGTGAAGATGCGTGCCTGAATGAATCAGCTGTTGATGAGTCGGAAGATTTTTCCGGTGATGTACTCAACCAACTTAGCTTGGTTGAGTTGTCAAAAGCAGACTGCTTGGTTAACCCTCAAAAACTCCAGCAATGTTTTTCTCTTTTAGTCGATGCTCATTACCAGACGTCTCCTAATGATTTGATGCAGTTCCTCGATAACCCAGCTATACATCTATTTGCCGCTTGGCAGCAAGACGAGTGTCTTGGTTGTATGTTGGTGACGGAGGAGGGCGGTTTAGATAAAGAGTTGATTGCACAAGTTCAATTTGGGAAACGTCGTCCACAAGGTCACCTTGCACCAGTTCTTTTAGCCAACCAACTTGGTTCTGTTGAAGCTGCAACTAGCCGTTGTCTTCGAGTGATGCGCATAGCTGTCTCGACACGTCATCAAGGTTTGGGTATCGGCCGTTGGATGTTGGATCTGTTATCTGAACAAGCAGTCCAAACAGAGCAAGTTGATTATTTGGCTACGAGCTTCGGTGCGACCAGTGATTTGATTTCTTTCTGGCGAGATAGTGAATTTGTGCCTGTTCATATTGGCCACCAGCGAGATCAGGCAAGCGGCTGTCACTCTGTGTTGATGGTTAAGTCGCTTAACCAAAACTCTCAAATCTGGATGAGTCAATTACAGAGTCACTTTGAGCGCAGTTTCTGTTTTGTGGTTTCTGGTTCTTTGGCTTCTGTCGAAGTCGATCTGGTTCGCGCATTACTGCCTAATCAAGCGGAATCTATGGCTGAGTCTGAAATCCAACTCATCAAGAATTATGTCGATGGCGGCAATAGTTACGACAGCATTGGTTTCAGTGTCCTGAATCTGATTCTGCAGAGTAATGGTCGTCAAGCTCACATAGCTGAATCTGACACTATAACCGATACAGGTTTCGCTGTTTCAGACTTACTTATCGCGAAAGTTGTACAGCAGAAAGACTGGGGGACTTGTGTCGAACAGTTTAATCTTGTTGGGCGAAAACAAGCCGAGATTCAATTCCGACAAGGCGTCGATTTCCTATTATCAAATTTACACTGTAAATAGGTAGTTTGGCTGCCCAACCCGTTTTCAGAGTTAATTAGATTTACAGTGTAAATTAGGATATTCGATTTACACTGTAAACTGAAACTCCATATTGAAGTCCCGTTTTACCTTCATCATCGCTTTCATTGTCGCCCTCACCATTTTTAGTTCGCTCTCTTTAAGACAGCCCTTAATCTTCTAAACCGATTCGTTTTTATCATATTGCTATCACATCAGTTCAACGTTCACTCGAATGGAAAATGTTGAAACTGTTCTCCTTTATATTTGTAAAGTTGAAGCGGATCATAAAATAGTTAAGTCTTATTTATGAGTCATGTTTGCAGAATCGAAAGTAAGTGATGTGACGCTGATTATTCTAATAATGTGATACTAAGCGCAGAACGAATTATATAGACTGAATAACAACTGAGTCATTAGGGATACTCAATTCGAATGTGGGATAACATCGTTACACTGTCGGAAGATAAGCAACAAGTGATGGCATGTCTGCCGTCGGGGTTTGTGGTCGACGTAAGCTTTGACAATAAGACTCTGCCACCAGCCTTAGAAGCTTTGAACGCATCTAACTATTTTCTTTTTGAAGATGAGGTGCTGCGCTTTGTGACTCTTGCAAAAGAGGGCAAAGGGGAAGCTTATGAAGGAATCTTGATTGCAGAAGTTCGTAATGCCAGTGTAGCGGTCGAATTAACTGATGATGAGATGCTAGCAAGCCTAGTCGTCACAGGTCCATACAATGGACACCCTCTACGCGGTAGCGACATCATTCATTGTTTAGCACAAGCTCACATCACGAAAGGCATTAATAAGTTAGCACTCAGAAAAGTATTGATGATGAGTAGCAAACTTAAGCCTGGAGAAAAGTTTACGCAACCCGTCGCCAAGGGGACACAACCCGTAAAAGGTAAAGACGCAAAGTTTGCAGCCTTGGTTGAAGACATTACTCGACAAGTTTTGAAACCTCGCAGTAAAGACGAAGGCAAGATTGATATGCGAGACTTGGGAGAAACCATTACCGTTGGTCAAAACGACCAATTAATGAAACGTACTCCCGCGACTAAAGGTATTGCAGGCTTTACCGTCCAAGGTCGAATTATCCCTCCTCTTCCTGGACAAGACAGTTTAATCAAGCCTGGCAAGGGCACCTATATCTCTCCTGATGACCCCAACTTATTACTCGCCTCTTATCCCGGATTACCCATCATCAAAGATCGCACCATTGAAGTCGATGACGCCTTATGTGTTAGCAATGTTGATGTTTCCACCGGACACGTCAAATTCAAAGGCAATGTGTTTGTCTCTGGCAACATTGAGCCGGGAATGATTGTGAAAGCGACCGGTAGTATTACGGTGGGTGGTTTTATTGAATCGGCTGAAGTTCAGGCTCAAGGTGATATCAAAGTCGCAAAAGGCATTATCGGCCACACCACCAAAGAGGGTGAAGCGAAAAGCTGTAAGGTATTCAGCAAAGGTTCCATCACCGCGAGCTACGCTCAGAATGCAGAGCTACAAACCGCCGGTGACATTCGACTTGGCGTGCACAGCATGAGTAACGACATTCGCTGTGGAGACAATCTTGTCGTAATGGATACCATGAAGAAGCATGGCACGCTCAGTGGTGGCGAAGCCAAAGTCGGTGGAAAGGTCGAATGTGTATTCTTAGGTGTAGAAGGAGACACGGCAACTAAGGTTCATGGTTTTGCTCGTTACGATGGATACCGACAGAAAATTGCTGAACTAAAGGAAACCTATAAACACACCCAAGAGCAAACAATGGATGTGATTCGTCAAGAACTCGAATTTAAGAAACGACCAAAAGCTGAGAGAAGCGAAGAGCAAGCGTTGGAAATTGAGCAACAACGAGAAAAGAACAATCAAGCGATTGAAAACACCAAATCACAGCTAGATACACTAGAGGCGGAATTTGAAACCAACCTTGCTGAATGCACAGTTGAAGCGCACGAAAAAGTGTATACCCGCGTGACGATTCAGTTTGGTGATGAAACAGTCACAACTAAACGAACTCACGGCGGAAGTGTTTTCTCATTCAACCAATATGAGATTCAGTGTTCGTTTAAAATGGAACAAGAAGACATTGCTTTGTAGCCTATCTTCATAAGATGAAGCGATGCATGGCCCAAGTGCCAAGACTGACTGTCTCGTCCTAAAATACGTTGACAGTATTTCTACTAAGCCAACAGCGTCAGCTGTTGGCTTTTTTCATGCACCTCATTTGGAGTTTTCATCCTGAGACTAAGGTGCGGCCTCATATTGTTATAGGTACTTATAGACTCTTTTACTAGT